>NZ_CP134050.1:2654000-3000500 GCF_031583145.1 Brevibacillus brevis
CGTCTGGCTCTGATCGAAGGCAAGAACGACGGAAACGAAGTGCTCGTCTGGGAAATGGCTTGCGACTTCGACAACAGCCCCTACATGATCTACATTAATGCGGAGAACGGGGAAGAGGAAGAAGTCGTGAAAATGGATACCGGAAAAGGTGATCGTGCGGAGAGGTAAAATCATGTGCGGCAATAGTGGGGGAAGCCTTGATTTTAGTGGCTTTCCCCATTTGCCGTAACGCAGCGCATGGGTATATAATGGAAACGTGAGAGGGGAAAAAGGAGGAACGTTTCCACATGTTGCTACCAAGAATTGGACAATCAATACGACTCAGTTTTACGGGTTCCTCTGAAGAGACGCGGGAGCATACTTACAAGAGCAGAATCGTGGACATTCAAGACGAGATTGCGTTAATCGAATTGCCGACCAATGAAGATACGGGTCGCACAGGCTTGTTCGGGGCGGGGGAAGCCTGCGAAGTCTGGTATCTGGGGGAGGATGGCTCCCGGTTCGATTTCCGTTCCACGATCGTGGGCAGGAGAAGCGAGCACATCCCGGTGTTGTTTTTGCAATTGCCCGCAAAGGATGCCATTCACCGTACGCAGCGTCGCAACTATTTGCGGATTGACTCTTCCCTGGACGTTGCCATCAAGCTGGACGACCCCATCAGGCGCTATCATTTTCTCGCCAGAACGGTCGATATCAGCGGCGGGGGCTTGTCTTTTACCTGTGAAGAATCATACCGGCTGCAAACGGGCGACAAGGTCCAGGTGTGGATATCCATGCCGAACAAATCGGGAGCTGTGCAGCATGCAAGCGCAGTCATGGAGGTCGTACGCCAGAAGCCGGCCGAGAAAAAAGGCTTGCATCAGTGGATTTCGGGCAAGTTTGTGCAAATCAGCGAACAGGATCGGGCAAAAGTGGTCCGCGCATGCTATGAAAGACAGTTGGAGCTACGCAAAAAGGGAGTTGTTGAGTAACATCCGATCCAAAAGGACGTGAAGCAGGTGACGAGTCAGTACAACGAGTGCTTTCGACGTTTCGCAGGCAGGATGGAAAAAGGCATCATGATCGGAATTGTTGTTTGTGCGATGGCTCTCACCGTCGGAGAAATGCTGATCCAGTACGCGCCGACGCGGCTGTTTCTGGTCGAGACGGAGCGGCTGGAAGGAGTTTCTAGACTCCCATGAGGGTTTGCGCAAGCTTCCATACTATGGTACTATTATAGATAACATAGAAACAGGCAGATGTATGGTAGAGGCTTCGACAGAAGCTTTTCTTGTTTCTATTCCCTTTCCGAATTTACAGTACATAGCAGGTGAGACGTAGATGAACATTGCCATTGATGGACCAGCGGGAGCAGGAAAAAGTACTGTTGCAGGGAAAGTTGCAAGTCGCCTGGAATACGTTTACATCGATACAGGTTCGATGTATCGGGCGTTGGCATGGGCTGTCCACAACCAAGGACTTCCTATCGCCGACGAGCGTACCGTGTCCGAACTGCTGCAGCACAACCAGATTCGACTGGTTCGCGAAGGCGGACAGCAGCATGTGTACTGGAATGACACCGATGTGACCGCGTGGATCCGGACGCCGGAAGTGAGCCAATACGCTTCCATCGTGGCCAGCTACGGTTCCGTTCGTGAACAGATGCTGGTGTTGCAAAGAAACTTGGCAAAGCAGGGCAACGTCGTGATGGACGGAAGAGATATCGGGACTCACGTGCTGCCCGACGCTGAGGTGAAGATCTTTCTGACTGCTTCCATTCGGGAGCGGGCCGAGAGAAGATGGAAAGAACTCCTCGCAAAAGGAAGTCAGGCACAGCTCGCCGATCTGGAGAAGGAAATCGCAGAGCGCGACTACCGCGACATGAACAGGGAAGCAGCTCCCCTTCGTCAGGCGGAAGATGCCGTGCTGGTGGATACCACCGGGATGAGCATCGATGAGGTCGTGGAAAAAATCCTGCAAATTTGCGAGCGAATGGGAGAGTCCGCCCAGTGAGTTACTATCGTACATTTCGAGGCTTTTTTCGGATTATTTTTTCGCTTGTCTTTCGATGGCAAGTAATCGGGCGTGAACATATACCTAAGGAAGGCCCTGTCATTCTTTGCGCCAATCACATTTCGCTGTGGGATCCGCCGCTGCTCGGTTCAGGAATCGAGCGCATGGTGAATTTCATGGCGAAGGAAGAGCTGTTCCGCATCCCCGTTCTCTCTTTCCTGATCACCAAGTTCGGAGCATTTCCGGTCAAGAGAGGGGCAGGCGACCGTGCAGCGATCCGGGCGACGCTGAAACTGCTGGAAGATGGGAAAATCTTGGGAATATTTCCGGAAGGCACACGCAGCAAGACAGGTGAACTTGGTGAAGGTATGCATGGTGTCGCCCTATTCGCCCTCAAATCGCAGGCACAGGTCATTCCGGTCGCAATCGTCGGGCCATACCGTTGGTTCCGCCCCATCAAAATCGTATACGGCGAGCCGATCGACCTGACAGCGTTGCGTGAGGTCAAGTCGAACGCAGATACGTTAAAAGAGACAAGCGATCTGATTATGCGGCACATCCGAGAATTGCTTGATCAGCATCGTTCCTAAGCAGACGGTATAGAATTACTAAAGGGTAGAATACTAATTCTGCTGGAACATACTGGCTTCGTCAGTAGGAACTGCAAGCCCTCGGGCGGCAGTTAAAAATATACATGCTCCCGCTTCGTGTAACGTGGTAAAAAGAACGTCTACATAGATGGTCTGGGACTGGATGGTATTAAGGAGGTCTTTTGGATGATGGAAGAAACGAACGTAAGTCTAACAGATGCAAAGACGGTTTCCGTGGGGGATGTCGTCAAGGCTACCGTAACGAAAGTGGAAGACAAACAAGCTTTGGTCGACGTCGGCTACAAATACGATGGACTCATTCCGATCAGTGAACTTTCTCCCCTGCACGTCGAAAAAGTATCGGACGTGGTAGCCGTCGGCGACACCTTCGAAGTGAAGGTGATCAAGCTGAACGACGAGAAGGAAGAGCTCGTGGTGTCCAAAAAAGCGGTCGCCATGGAATCTTCCTGGGCAGACCTGGAGAAAAAGATGGCGGATGGCGAGATCATCGAGGCAACCGTCAAGGAAGTAGTCAAAGGCGGTCTCGTCGTTGATGTCGGCGTACGCGGCTTTATCCCTGCTTCGATGGTAGAGCGCCATTTTGTTGAGGACTTTTCCGATTACAAAGGGAAGTCTTTGACCCTCAAAGTCGTTGAAATGGACAAAGAAAAGAACAAAGTAATCCTCTCCCACAAAGCTGTCCTGGAAGAGGAAGCCAAGCAACAAAAGCAATCGGTACTGGATAAAATTCAGCCGGGACAAATCCTCGAAGGTACTGTGCAGCGCATGACAGACTTCGGCGTCTTTGTCGACATCGGCGGAGTTGACGGCCTCGTACACGTTTCTGAGCTGGCGTGGAATCGCGTCGATAAGCCTTCCGACGTCGTAAAAGAGGGCGACAAGGTAACCGTGAAAGTGCTCAAAGTCGACAAGGAAAATGAGCGGATCGGTCTGAGCATCAAGGAAACGCAGGCGGGCCCTTGGGCGAAAGTGGCTGACGAATTCAAAGTGGGCTCCGTCGTGAACGGTACCGTCAAGCGTCTGGTTTCGTTCGGTGCATTCGTGGAAGTGGCACCTGGCATCGAAGGGCTGGTTCACATTTCCCAAATTGCCAACCGTCGTGTAAACACACCTGGAGAGGTCCTGAAAGAAGGCCAAGAAGTACAGGTGAAAATCCTGGACATCGTCCCGCAAGAGCAGCGTATCAGCCTGAGCATTCGCGCCGTCGAGGAAGATCGCGTGGAGCAGGCAGAGCGTGCCAGCAAAAAAGAGCAGCAGCAATTCCAGCAAGAAAACAACCAGCCGATGGGCGTAACGCTGGGCGAGCTGTTTGGCGACCTGAAAGACAAATTCAAGTAAGCAATGATAGATGAGGGGATACGCACAGGCGTATCCCTTTTTCTTTGGTATTCGAAGGAAAGGAGAATGGGAATGGATCGGTCTTTGCGAAAGCTCGAACATATCCGGCATGCACTGTCTGCACAAGAAATGGAGGGAAGCGTATTTGACGATGTCCGATTCGTTCCGAACAGCCTGCCTGACTCTCGATATGCGGATACGTCGCTTATCTGCGATCTAGGACCGTTTCGGCTCTCCTCGCCGATTCTGATCAATGCGATGACTGGCGGGGCCGAGCAGACGACACAAATCAACCGCAAGCTGGCCATCATTGCGAGAGAGCGAGGACTGGCGATGGCGGTCGGCTCCCAGATGGCGGCATTGCGGGATCCAACTGTCCGGCATAGCTACCAGGTCGTCCGGGAAGAGCATCCACACGGAATCATCTTTGCAAACGTGGGGGCGGAAGCGACCGTGGAGGAAGCGCAGGCGGCTGTTGACATGATCGAAGCGGATGGGCTGCAAATTCATTTGAATGTAATGCAAGAGCTCTTGATGCCGGAGGGAGACCGGGAATTTCGGGGCTATCTCGAGCGCATTAGCAGCATTCGGGAGAGCGTGAACGTACCGGTGATCGTCAAGGAGGTAGGCTTTGGCATGGCGAGGAGCAGCATTCAGGAGCTGGTGGGAATAGGCGTCGATTTGATTGATGTCGGAGGCAAAGGAGGAACCAACTTTGCCAGGGTCGAGAATATGCGCCGGACCGAGCCTCTTGTCATGTTTGAAGAGTGGGGGCTGTCCACGGTCGAGAGCTTGCTGGAGGCCTCGTGTGCGACAGGCCTCACTACGCAGTTCATCGCGACAGGAGGCATCCGAAATGGATACGATGCAGCTAAAGCACTGGCGTTAGGGGCTTCAGCATCTGGAATCGCGGGTGCGATGCTGAAGTGCGTGCAGACGATGAGTCTCGAAGAATGTATGGAAGCCGTGGATATGTGGCACCACCAGATCAGGATCGTAATGACGGCGCTGGGGGTAAAACGGGTGAGTGGGCTTTCAGAGCAGCCGCTTCTCATAACGGGAAAGACGGCCGAGTTGGCGCGCCTGCGCGGCATTTCCTTGGAGCGGTGGGCGCAAAAGAAGTGAGTCGTCCAGCCGGTGACTCATGAAAGGCTGGAGGTTGAGGCATACTTTGGGGAGACTACCACATCCCAAAGGAGAAGAACATGAACGAGGGAACCATTGCGCTTCTTTCCCAGTGGTGCTTGATTTGCTTGGTCTGGATGGGGAGCATGGATCCACTGCTGTCGGAAATGAAGGTGTCACCGAGACGCTTGCTTGCCGTCCTTTGCGCGTTTCTGCTCTGTTCCTTTGTCAGTTGGAAAGTGTACTTCGCACCGATCGAAGTGAGTCTCAGCGGTGCGATGCTGCCTTTTTTGGCCAGCGCTTGGCTGTACGCCCGGCTGCCTCAGGTGCACAGGAGGCTGTATGTGCTGGGAGCGTGCGCTACGGCAGTCCTTCTGTTTTGGCTAAGGTGGCTGTTTTTCAACGATCCCATCCTGTTGTTTTGGGATGAACGAGTGATTTTGCCGGTCACCGGAATCTTGTCCATCTTGGCGATGACTCGTCACCGTGTAGCCCAATTGTTCCAAGTGATGGTCGCTCTCCCATTGGCCGACGTGCTCTACTCTCTGTACTTCCGAAGGCTTTCCGGTACTTGCTCGCTGGGGAGCGAGTATGCGCAAGATTTGCTTTGGAGCGCGATCTCTTTATGGGGGATTGTCACAATCACGCGCTTGGCTGCACTGCGTATCCTCAAATGGAAGAAGACCGCGTCACCCGATTCCAACCCAAAGAGGTGAGGAGGCCAACATGCTGCCACAACTGCTTCGAAATGAGTTCGTTTTTCCGCTGGCCATCGGATTTGTTTTCGGGATTCTGTGCCGGATCAATTTGCTGAGGACGGATTACCGGCAATACCCCACCTATCCGCACGGGAAAATCATTCACGTCTCCCTTGGCGTCATTGCGTCAGCGCTGGGAGCGTTGGCGATTCCGGCATTGCTCAAGGAAAACTATACGGCTGTCACTTTTCTCACGGTGGCTGCCCAGCAATTCCGGGATGTGCGGAATATGGAGAGGACGACCCTCAGCGAGATCGACAAGCAGGAGCTGGTGCCGCGGGGAGGTCCTTACATCGAAGGGATCGCCATGGTGTTTGAAGGCCGGAACTATCTGGTCATGTTCACGTCGCTGTTGACGACGACCGCCACGATCTTTTTTCAGTGGTGGGGAGGGATCATTGTCGGGCTAATCGCGATCGCCGCATCCATGAAGCTGAAGTCGGGCAAGACGCTGAAGCTGATTGTGGATGTCGACCCGGCTCCGGTCAGGGTGGAAGGCAAAGACCTGTATGTGGGAGACATCTACATCATGAACGTCGGGCTGCAAGACTCGCAAAACGTAATCCGGGAGCAGGGGATGGGCTTTATCCTGGTACCCAAAGATGCGAATGCGACAGTCACGATCGCACACCCCGGACAGCGCCAGGCGATTCTGCACGATGTCGCGACACAATTGGGAGTGTACACGGATTCGGGCGAGCCGTCTTTGACACCGTTGGTTAAGCGGGATCTGCATACCGGCAGACTGGGCGTTTTCTTGCTTCCCCAGGTCAAGGATCCGGATCGGGCCCAGAGTGTCATCCGCGCCGTTCCCATCCTGGAGAGCGTATTCCGCATGCCGCTCAAAACCAATGCCGCGAAGCAGGAGGTGTAGATCATGCCGAGCCAGATTTTGGCCGTGATCACCTTGACCAAGGACAGCATCGCAGGCGGTGCCCCTATTTTTATCGAGCCGGACAAGGAAAGGATGCAGCAAACGGCGTTTACCCTGGAGAAGATTCTGGACGCGATGGTGCATGAAATAAGGGAAGATACCCTCATCATTGTTCGGCATAACTAGTCTATGGTATGATTAGCAAGACAAAAAGTAAATGAGAGAGAGTGTTGTTGATTATGGGATTGCCAGTGGTAGCCATAGTGGGGAGACCCAACGTGGGCAAGTCCACGATATTTAACAGGCTGGTCGGCGAGAGAATCGCCATCGTGGAAGATATGCCGGGGGTAACCCGTGACCGTCTGTACGGAAAAGGAGAATGGTTGACCCACACGTTTCACGTGATTGATACGGGCGGAATTGAGTTCGGCGAGACCGACGAAATTCTCACGCAAATGCGTTACCAGGCGGAGCTCGCCATCGATGAGGCGGATGTGATCATCATGATCGCGGACAGCCGGACAGGCGTGACTGACGCAGATATGGAGCTGGCGCGAATGCTGAACCGCACGGGGAAGCCGATCGTGCTTGCCGTGAACAAAGCGGACAACCCGGACATGCGCGCCGATATTTACGATTTTTACTCCCTCGGACTGGGAGAGCCTTATCCGATTTCGGGGGCTCACGGTCTTGGCCTGGGGGATATGCTGGAGGAAGTCGCCCGTCATTTTCCGGAGCGGGACGAAGACGAGTACAGCGACGATGTCATTCGCGTGTCGATCATCGGACGCCCAAACGTCGGGAAGTCGTCGTTGACCAATGCGATTCTCGGCGAAGAGCGCGTCATTGTCAGCGATGTGGCAGGCACGACCCGGGATGCGATCGATACGCCGTTTGAACGGGACGGGCAGAGCTACATCCTCGTGGATACGGCAGGGATGCGCAAACGCGGGAAGGTGTACGAGAATACCGAGAAGTACAGCGTGATGCGGGCGATGCGGGCCATCGAGGACTCGGATGTCGTGCTGGTTGTCATCAACGGGGAAGAAGGCATCATCGAGCAGGACAAAAAGATCGCGGGCTATGCGCACGAAGCAGGGCGCGGTGTCATGATCGTCGTCAACAAGTGGGATGCTGTGGAAAAGGACGACAAAACCATGCAGCGCTTCACCGAGTTGATCCGCGAAGAGTTCAAATATCTGGACTACGCTCCTATTCTGTACGTCTCGGCCAAGTCCAAGCAGCGCGTACATACGATACTGCCGAAAGTCAATGAAATCGCACAGGCGCATGCCATGCGCGTCCCGACCTCCGTGCTGAACGATCTGGTGACGGATGCCACGATTCGGACTCCACCGCCATCCGACAGAGGAAAACGTCTCAAGATCAACTATGCGACGCAGGCGACCGTCAAGCCGCCGACGTTCATTTTGTTCGTCAATGACCCGGAACTGATGCATTTCTCCTATGAGCGCTATATAGAGAACAAAATACGGGAAGCGTTTGTGTTTGAAGGGACGCCGGTACGTATTTGGACGCGGAAAAAAACGTAGGGAGAGGAAACCGCCATGGTGATTTTATCCTGGGTGCTCAGCTATCTTATCGGCTCGATTAGCTTTAGTTATCTCATCGCCAAAAAAGTAGCAGGAATCGATATCCGTTCCCACGGAAGCGGGAATGCCGGGGCGACGAACACGCTGCGCGTTTTGGGGAAAGGACCGGGAATCGCCGTTCTGATTTTGGATGCGCTGAAAGGGCTCGCGGCCATGGGGATTACCCATTTGATCACAGGGGATCCGGCAGCTTATGCGGTGTCGGGACTTTTTGCGATCGCGGGCCACAACTGGCCGATCTTTTTCGGGTTTCGCGGGGGAAAAGGCATTGCTACCACGCTTGGGGTAGCACTGGGCTTTTCTCCCGTGGCCTTTCTCATTGGTGCGGTTCTGGCTGTACTGGTGATCGCGGTGACGCGTTATGTATCGCTCGGTTCGCTGGTTCTCGTGACGGCATTGCCCATCGTCATTTATGTATTGGACAAACCGATTGCTTTTTTCTGGACGAGTTTGATTCTCGCGGTCTTTGCGTATGTTCGCCATTATAATAATATCCGAAATCTTCTCACGGGAAACGAACGGAAGCTGGGAGACAAATCCCACCGCACACTGGGCTAGGAGGGAAACCAATTGATTCAAAATGTTGCCGTCATCGGCGCGGGCAGTTGGGGAACTGCACTCGCTACTGTTTTGGCGGATAACGGCCATCAGGTCTCCATTTGGATGCGGGACCCGAAGCAGGCTGACAGTATCAATCACGATCATGTAAACGAAAAGTACTTGCCAGGCGCCAAGCTTTCCGCCAGAATCGTCGCCACGACGGATTTGCGTCTTGCCGTGTCGGAAAAACAGGTCGTACTCGTGGCTGTACCGTCCCACGCCATGCGGCAAATCTGCCGCGACCTTGCGCCGCTCGTTGCGGAAGAAGCGCTGCTGATTCACGCTGTCAAGGGATTTGAGCTGGAGACGCTCAAGCGCATGTCAGAGGTCATCTCCGAGGAGTTGCCCTCTGCAATCGCCTCGAGGCTGGCCGTGCTGTCCGGGCCGAGCCACGCGGAAGAAGTGGTTAAGCGGCAGCCTACCACGGTCGTCGTCGCCTCGGAGTCCGAAGAGAGCATGCTGCGGGCCCAGGACTTGCTGATGAACCGGAACTTCCGGGTTTACACCAATCCGGATGTGGTAGGCGCGGAAATCGCGGGTGCGCTGAAAAACATCATTGCACTGGGGGCAGGCATTTCCGATGGCCTCGGGTTCGGAGACAATGCCAAGGCTGCTTTGCTTACGCGCGGTCTCGCGGAGATCAGTCGCCTGGGACTCAAGATGGGAGCGATGCCGCCTACGTTCTCCGGGTTGGCCGGTATCGGTGATCTCGTCGCGACCTGCACGAGCAAGCACAGCCGAAATTGGCGGGCGGGGTTCCTGCTGGGCCAGGGCAAAAAGCTGGATGACGTACTCAACGAAATCGGCATGGTCGTGGAAGGCGTTCGGACGACTCGTGCTGCCAACGTCATTGCCGAGCGGGAAGACGTGGAGATGCCGATTACGCACGTCCTTTACGCGATTTTGTTTGAGGGCAAGGACCCGCGGAAAGGCGTGGAAAAATTGATGGGAAGACTGAAAACGTACGAGATGGAATACTTGAATCCGGACGGTGAGTAGGCGAATGCCTCACACTTTTAGGCTCTTGCACATACCATAGGGTGTAAACCTTGGTGGCAGGAGGAGTCCAATATGAGCAATCCATTTTCTGGCGGGTTCTTGGATCGTTTGAAGGGGAAAGGCACGGAAAAAATCGATGAGTCAAAACTGCGTTCGTTGGCCAGTCAAGTAAAGAAGAGCGATTTTGAGGACGAGGAAAAGCTGAGACAGATTATCAAAACGCTCGCCACACTCGCTGGAAAGCAGCTGACAGTCGAAAAGGAAGACAAGATCGTCGAGATGTTCTACAACCAAGAAATCAATATCCACGACATGGCTTCCATATCCAAGCTGTTGAAATGAGAGAAATGGGCGATTATGCCCGTTACCTGATGACAAATTGGTCATACAGTAAGACTAGGAACAATCATGGCTCTACAGGGACATGGCTGACCTACAGAACCAAGAAAAAAAGAGGGATCTCATCCCTCTTTTTTTCGTTGCTTTGCATTGTTGCTGTTGCCGACTGTCTGGCTCAGGAGATTTTGGACTAATGGAGATTGCAGCAATCCCAGCAGCTGGCCGATATCTATGTTGCCAAGCGGATTGCTGTTGGTGGCTGCCGGTTCGGGTTCCGGTGACTCTTCTTCGGCCATTCTGGCTGCCTCGGATACGCCCTTGCGCCTGGTTCCCTTCTTTTCCGTCGCGGCCGCCTCTGCTTTTTCTTCCGGTTTTTTTCCGAGGTTTTCAAACAATTCCATCGCTCCGTACAACGAGTCCATCGTTTCCTCGACCTGACGGATCGTACTGCTGATCCCTTTGATATTATTTCGCATTCTGGAGACGGACGTCCGCAAGTCAACCGCTGGTACGATCTTTTTTGGCGTGATCGCCAGGGAAACGTCCGTCACCTCTTCGCTCAGCTTCCTGCTTGGTATGGGGGCGTAGGGATTGCGCCATTTTCGCGTGTTTTTCGCTTTGCTGCTCAATTGCCATCCCTCCAATGGGCGAATTCATCAGGATAGTCTATGCGAACGTCCAGATGGAGGTTCGCAGGCCGTCAGACGAAGGCAGGCGAAATATGGTATAATGAAGCAAAAAATGCAAAGGATGCTGTTTTTCCAGATGGTTATCGATCCTATGACCAAGATGAACATCTCGTTGATTGCGATCGGCCTGATGTTTGTCTGCAACCTGCTCATGATTTTTGCCAGGAAAATGACCAATGCGCCACTTCGTTTTTTAGTCAAAACGTTGGCGTTTTTGCTGCTCCTCGCAGTTTTTGTCATGATCCTCATTGTCATTTTTGTCTAAGGAGAGGGAAAAATGTCTCAACTAACGCTAGTAACCCGTGACGGCAGACATGTGCTTCCGGTAGAGCTCAACCAGACGGTCGTCGCTCTCGCCAAAAAGAACAAGGTCGTGTGGGGGCACGCTTGCCAACGAGGGGTATGTGCCCAGTGCCGGACGCTTGTCGTCGAAGGCGCGGAATATCTAAACGAAGTCACCAATGAAGAAAAGCTCCGGCTGCGCAAAGCAGAACGCGCAGAAGGGTATCGGCTCGGCTGCCAGATTCAGATCGTCCGAGAGGGAGATGTACAGCTGGCACATCGGCCGTATTGACAGGAGTCGTGGTACCATGGGCAAAGTAACGTTTCTCCCAAGCGGGAAAAGCATCAAAGCAAGGCCAGGACAATCGATGGTCAGTGCCGCTGCAGCCGCACGAGTCGTCATCCCTCAGCGCTGCGGTGGACATGCCTCCTGCCTGATGTGCCGTGTAGTACTGGAAAGCGGCGAACTGTCCCCGCCATCCGCTCTGGAAAAAAGGAAGATGCCGGAACGGGATCTCGCGGAAGGCGTCAGGCTCGGCTGTCAGGCAAAAGCGACCGGCAAAGACTGCACGGTACGCATCCCCGAAAACCGCTTGAAGTCCGTCGTACAGGCGGCGTTGGAGCGACAGCGGAAAGAAAACGAAGAGTAAGGTAGAGGTGTACATCTTTCATGTGGCAATCATGGCGCAAATCGTTCAAGCTGATCGCGAGCTTGGCTGTCCTATCCGTCCTCTTGTCCGGCTGCTTGTATCCGGACGAGCGCAAGGCGGAAAACCAAGTTCCCAGCGTATTTTATTTGGAAGCGACGCAAAAGGCAATCGAGCAATTTCAACAAGACACTGGAGTGCTGCCGATTGTGACCAAGCAGATGGACACGCCCATCTTTGAAAAATACGAAATCGACTTTCGTAAAATGATCCCCAGGTACATGCCGGATGCACCGGGGAACGCCTTTGAAAAAGGCGGCGTCTACAAGTACGTCTTAATTGACGTGGAAACCAAACCGACAGCGAAGCTGCTGAATCTGGGAGCCGTCAGCACGGTAGCTGACGTGCAAAGCGCGGTAAACCGTTATCGCGGATACTACAACAAGCTGCCCATCAAAGACGACCTGGGCAACGGCTACTACTCGATCGACCACGAGGAGCTCGGTGTGAAAACGTGGCAGGTTCCTTCCACAGTCGGCCAAAACTTTTTGCCTCTGGTCATGAACGCAAACGGCGAAGTAGGCATCGATTATGCGTCGGATATCGCGCAGCTGCTGCGTGAGAAAAAAGTGGAAGTACCGAAAAATACCGACCCGCGTTACGTGTTTGCCCGCGAATCGATGTTCGTGCCGGCGAAATCTTTCCCGTATGAATTGGTAAACGGCGAACCGCGCCTGCTCAAATTGTAACGAAAAAACGACTCGAGTCCGAGTCGTTTTTTTTGTTCTAGTTATCCAGCAAATACATATATTTGTACTGTCCACGAAACTAGTACGAGATTCCCGGGGAAAATACTGGCGGTCAGGGATAATTCGGAAAAACGGTCATAGTGTAAAAATAGACAAATAGAAGGAGGTCATCGATGGTGGAACGAGTCGACATCTTTAAAGACATAGCCGAACGGACGGGCGGCGATATCTACCTGGGAGTGGTAGGGCCCGTACGTACGGGAAAATCGACCTTTATCAAGCGGTTTATGGAGCAGGTCGTCATCCCGAATATCCAGTCGGAAGCAGAGCGGATCCGAGCAACGGATGAATTGCCGCAGAGTGCTTCAGGCCGAACGATCATGACGACAGAACCAAAATTTGTTCCGAATCAGGCCGTCAATGTACATGTAACCGAAGGGCTCAGTATCAACGTCCGCCTCGTTGACTGCGTCGGTTATACGGTACAAGGGGCCAAAGGATTTGAAGACGACAACGGGCCGCGGATGGTGAACACCCCCTGGTACGAAGAGCCGGTCCCGTTCGAAGAAGCAGCGGAAGTAGGGACCCGCAAAGTCATCCAGGAGCATTCTACCATCGGGATCGTGGTCACGACAGACGGCAGTATCGCGGAGATTCCGCGTGTGGGATACATTGACGCCGAGGAACGGGTGGTAAACGAGCTCAAGGAAGTAGGGAAGCCGTTCGTCATTGTGGTCAACTCCACGCGTCCGCGCTCGGACGAGGCCCAAAACCTCCGCTTGCAGCTCCAGGAAAAATACGATGTTCCGGTAGTAGCCCTCTCTGTGGATCACATGTCGGAACAGGAAATCTTGCTTCTCATGAGAGAAGTACTGTTTGAGTTCCCAGTCCATGAAGTAAACGTAAACCTGCCAAGCTGGGTCATGGTGCTGGAGAGCGGGCACTGGCTCCGCCAAAACTACGAGGAAGCCGTACGTGAAACCGTGCAGGATATTCGCAGGTTGCGCGACGTGGACCGCGTCGTCGGCTTCTTCAACGACTACGACTTCGTGGAGCGAGCGTCCCTCGCAGGCATGCACATGGGGCAGGGGATAGCGGAAATCGATCTCTATGCTCCGGATGAACTGTACGACCGCATACTGATGGAGATCGTAGGGGTCGAGATCAATGGCAAGGATCACTTGCTGAAAATCATGCAGGAGTTTGCCCATGCCAAGCGTGAGTATGATCAGGTGGCAGAAGCGCTGCACATGGTCCGCAGTACAGGTTATGGCATAGCGGCTCCGTCCTTGCATGAAATGACCTTGGACGAACCTGAACTCATTCGCCAAGGACCTCGTTTCGGCGTTCGGTTGAAGGCGACCGCTCCTTCCATTCACATGATCCGCGTCGATGTAGAATCCGAGTTCGCACCGATCATCGGGACCGAAAAGCAGAGCGAAGAGCTCGTCCGATACCTGATGCAAGACTTTGACAAAGACCCGCTCTCGATCTGGAATTCCGACATCTTCGGCCGTTCGCTCCATTCCATCGTCAGGGAGGGCATCCAGGCGAAAATTACGATGATGCCCGACAACGCCCGCTACAAATTGCAGGAAACGCTGGGACGGATTATCAACGAAGGCTCGGGTGGACTGATCGCGATTATTTTGTAAGAACTAGGAGAAAAGTCCTAGAAAGGCATTTAAAAATGGAGGCACCCGGCGTGACGGGATGCCTTTTTTTCTTGTATTTCGCTTTATTTCGACAGGAGGGGCTTGAATTTAGGAAATCGGTGTATTACTATAAGCTTGTCAGAACGGTAAAAACAACCATTCGTGTATAAAACGCACGGTTTCGGTTAAGAAAAATAGTAATAAGGACTTGGCGTTCTTTGAGGGGAGGTGAACAAAAATGAACAAAACAGAACTGATTGCAAAAGTGGCTGAAACCACTGAACTCACCAAGAAAGATGCGACCAAAGCTGTTGACGCAGTACTCGACGCAATTGCTGACGCATTGAAAACAGGTGACAAAGTCCAACTGATCGGCTTTGGTAACTTCGAGGTTCGTGAGCGTGCGGCTCGTAAAGGTCGTAACCCGCAAACAGGCGAAGAGATCGAAATCGCTTCCAGCAAAGTGCCTGCGTTTAAACCGGGCAAGCAACTCAAAGACTCCATCAAGTAATCGTCACGTACGTGATCGAAACACTTACATAAAAAAATCCACATTTTTGCAATGTGGATTTTTTTCTGCCTAAATTGGGTGAGTTACATAAGGTTCACGCTGCGAATGTTTTTGTTTTTTGGCAGACGTTGTGATAAGATGGCCTTGTTTCTTTGACGAGACAAGACCCTGAATTTAAAGAGCCAGAGTCTCAAGGTAGGAGGTACGCAAATGGACGTTGATTTGGATAAAATACAGCAGGCTGTCCGGATGATTCTCGAAGCGGTAGGGGAAGATCCGGATCGGGAAGGGCTGTTGGATACGCCGAAACGTGTAGCGAAAATGTACGCCGAAGTATTCGAAGGCATGAGAATAGACGAGGAACAATATTTCGAAACCGTGTTTAGTGAAGATCACGAAGAGATGGTTCTCGTGAAGGACATTCCGTTCTACTCGATGTGCGAGCATCACCTGGTGCCTTTCTTCGGAAAAGCGCATGTGGCCTACGTGCCGCGCGGAGGCCGGGTGGTCGGACTTAGCAAGCTGGCGAGGGCCGTCGACACGGTAGCGCGCCGTCCGCAATTGCAGGAGAGAATCACCTCGACGGTAGCGGATGCCATCGTCCGCAAGCTGGATCCTCACGGTGTCGTCGTGGTCGTGGAAGCCGAGCATATGTGCATGACGATGCGGGGAGTCAAAAAGCCTGGTTCCAAAACCGTCACCTCTGCTGTGCGCGGGATGTTCGAAAAGGATGCCGCTGCGAGAGCCGAGGTATTCAGCCTGATCCGCTCGTAATACTCCGGGCGTCATTAGAAAAAAACGTAAAAAGCTATTGACCGTACAGGTAAATTATTGTATAGTACAGATGTACGTCGGGATGTGGCGCAGCCCGGTAGCGCGCACCCTTGGGGTGGGTGAGGTCCAGGGTTCGAATCCCTGCATTCCGACCATCTACATTGCATGTACGGAAGCCTGAGAGATCAGGCTTCTTTTTTCGTTTGATCCGGATTCCATATTTTCTATTGGCTTCCTGTTCTTTCTTTTCTATAATAGGGGAGAGACAAGCTAGGAAAGGTTGTTCGTAGCCATGAAGGTTCCCGTATCGCTTCAGCCCTATATGAATCAGTTATCGCAATCGTATGGTACCTCTCTGGCGCAAGGGTCGCTACCGGCCGGAGATCCGGGAATGTTTTCCGACGTGCTGCAGGCGCAGCTCTCTGCCGGCCAGCGCGTCATTACCGCCGAGGAGATCATCGCGGATCTGGATGGTTCGCCTGAATGGAACTACCCGCAGGGTGATTACGGCAGTCGAACAGATGCTTCTGCTAGCGGGGCGAACGGAGGCCGATCCTCCATCCCACCCGCAGACCTGATGCATAAAATCGATCGAGTGGCCCAGTCGATTGGCGTGGATAAAGATTTGGTCCGGGAAGTGGTACGCGCAGAGTCCAACTTCAATCCGTTGGCCGTCTCCGGTGCAGGAGCCAAGGGGTTGATGCAGCTCATGGATCAGACAGCGAAAGCGTTGAACGTTCGCGATGTCTATAATCCGGATGAAAACCTTACCGGGGGCACCAAGTATTTAAAGAGCCTCTTGGACCGTTACGACGGCAATGTGAAGGTGGCGCTGGCTGCATACAATGCCGGGCCGGGACGTGTTAGCCGCCTGGGGATCGACGACGATCAGGAATTGATGGAGAAGTACGACCAATTGCCCCAAGAGACGCAGCGCTATGTGGAAAAAATCATGAACAGATTGCAGTCTGACCGGACATCATAGTAGTCAAAGACACATATCGCACCCGCAAGGAGGAAAAACAGTGTCGCAACCGTATAATCAGGATTATTTTGTGGTAAAAGCGAAGGAAAACGGTGTCCATGTAATCGGGCTCACCCGCGGCTCCGATACCCGCTTCCACCATACGGAAAAGCTCGATAAAGGTGAAGTCATGATCTTTCAATTTACCGAGCATACTTCTGCGATCAAGGTTCGCGGGAAGGCTGTGATTTACTCCCAGCACGGGACGGTTGACACGACCGAATAGCTGGCACGTTTGGCGCAAAAGCAGGCATAGCCTGCTTTTTTTGTTTGTACAATGGTGGGGAGGAGGGATGTCTATGCCACGAAGACTGCTTGCTGCCATCGCCGTTTCCGCATTATTGGCTTTCCTGCTGTCGCTCGTCCCGAGCGCACGTTGGAAGCAGACGGATATTCCGACCTTCCAAGCTTCCCGTCCGATTGACCTGAGCGAGCGAAATGCGCTGGATTTGTTTACAACGGTCCCCACACATTATAATATTAAGCGTATAAAATGGGAAAATCCGTCGGTTTATGTCGATTTGGCCGTGAAACCGGAAGAAAAGGTGGAGCTCTCTCGCGTTTATCTGGATTTTTACAGCTTGACACGTGAGCTTTTTGCTGTAACGGCAAATGTCAAGCACGTGTATTTCCGCTTGCTGGAGGAAAAGGACGTTCCCAAAGAATCCAGGCTGTTAGTGGCGATTGAGTCCAGTGATGCCAATCAGGCTGCTTTCGGCAAGCCCCCGGAAGAAATCCCGGATGTGGACACCTATGTGCGGGGGGCGTTTCCGGTCCGGATTGACCCGTATTTTTACGAGAGAATTAGTCCCTGATGTTAGAAGTATGGTATGATGATAAGGACGGCCATTTGACCGGGCAGTACAGATAGACGAAAGAGTGTACGGAACAGGCAGACAGCATCAGGTTGTGCTCAGCTTGTGGAGGAGGACGCATGAGCAAAGAACAAATCCCCTATGTAGAAGAAGTTCGGTCCATCATCGAGCAGATCTACAGGCGAAGTACCCATTCCTATGTAGAACATTACGTTGACGTTCCTTCCCTGGCGGAAAATCGTCTAGCCCTTTTGTATCTGTTTTTGCGGGAGCAAGGGATGACAAAGGAACGCTCCGTCGTTTACTGCACGGCGACTGGGCTTGTCCAGCTGGGCTTGGACATTCACGAATACGTAAAAAATGATTACGAACGAACGCTGGCTGCCGAACGCAATCGACAGTTGACCGTTTTGGCAGGAGATTATTACAGCGCACGCTATTATGCTCTCTTGGCGGAAGCCGGCGAGATTGCGGCCATCCAGGTATTATCCGCAGCGGTTCAACGCGTGAACGAAGCAAAAATGAGGCTGTACCTGGCAGGAAAGGACGGCAAGCTCCCATCGGATGAGGAGTATTGGGAACTGCGCAATACGATTGACACAGGACTGTACGTAGCTGTCGTGGAGGCGTGTGCGGATTCCGAAGAAAAGCGCCGCTTCTGGACGGACTTGATGAAAGAAACGGCGAAAGTGGAAAGCGTGATCGGGGAATGGGAGCAGCTAAAGTGGCAAGAACAGGTTCCATTTGGTTTTGCCCGTTTTTTGCTGCAAAAGCCGGGGACGACCCTGGCGCAGGTTATGGCGGGCATTGAGCAGAAGGCCATCGAATTGATCGGCATGTGCGAGCAGATGGTCCGGACGCTGCACCCGGTTGAGACCCGCAATATGCTCGCTACGATGACCGCGCGTTATTCACATCGGGTCAACCGGCTGAAACGGGTAATTGAGGAGATGTAGTCGAAGTGAACCAAACCCAAATGAACGACAAAGCCCAGTATGTTCACTCCGTGTTCGAGAGCATCGCAAGCGAATACGACAAGATGAACAACGTGATCAGCTTTGGCAGCCATGTTGCATGGCGCAATTACACGATGAAGCAAATGGATATTCGGCCGGGCCAAACCGCACTGGATGTGGCGTGCGGTACCGCTGACTGGACGATCGCGCTCGCACAGGCTGTCGGCACGGAAGGACGTGTGGTCGGGCTTGACTTTAGCCAAAATATGCTTGATGTCGGCGCGTACAAGGTTACCCAAAAGGGTGTCGGGCACATCGTGAGTCTGGTAAACGGGGATGCGATGAAGCTGCCGTACGAGGACAATACGTTTGATCACGCCACGATCGGCTTTGCGCTGCGGAATGTACCAGACATCCAGACGGTGCTAAGTGAGATGGCGCGGGTGGTGAAGCCCGGCGGAAAGGTCGTCTCGCTGGAAGTGTCCAAGCCTCCTTTTCTCCCTTATCGCAAGCTCTTTTATTTTTATTTCTACAACATCTTGCCGTTGATTGCGAAATGGACGGTAAACAAATACGAGCAGTATGCGTGGCTGCCCAAGTCGCTGACGAACTTTCCGGACAGTCGCGAGCTTGCGCGCATGTTTCAGCAGGCGGGACTGGATCCCGTGCAAGTGAAGCTGTTCATGGGCGGAGTGGCTGCTCTGCACATCGGAGTCAAGCCGTAACGCAATCGGGCCTCCCGTCCGGTTTGGCACCGAAATTTTGCAAGAACCGGTTGGGGAGCTGCAGGTATTTCTTCAGTGGATAGGAAGTGTATTACATGAGTCTTCGTAAGTTGAAAATTATTTTGGAAATGATCAAGTTCGAGCATTCCCTGTTTGCTTTGCCATTTGCTTTTATGGGGGCCGTATTGGGGAATATTGTCATTGAGAAGTCTTGGCCCACTTGGACGGAAATCTTTTGGGTTACAGTCGCGATGGTTGGTGCGCGCAGCGCCGCCATGTCCCTGAATCGGGTGATCGATCGCTTTATCGATGCGAAGAACCCGCGGACGGCGAACAGAGCGATTCCTGCAGGACTGATTTCGATTGTGGAAGTCATCGCGTTCATTGTGGTGTCCTTTGCTGTCCTGTTTATCGCTGCGTACCAACTCAATCCGCTGGCCGTCAAGCTGCTGCCCCTCGCGGTATTCGTGCTGGTATTGTACTCGTATACGAAGCGTTTTACGTGGCTGTGCCACTTTGTGCTGGGGGTAGCGATCGGCTTCGGACCGCTTGGAGGCTGGGTCGCGACGACCGGGCAGGTAGACGGAATCGGCCTTTTGCTGTTTGCGTCTGTGATGTTCTGGACGGCTGGATTTGACATTATCTACGCTTGTCAGGATGCAGACTTCGACCGAAAAGAAGGCCTGTATTCCATGCCGAGCCGTTTCGGGGTTGGCAATGCGCTGATGGTCGCCCGGGCGTGCCACGTCTTGACATTTGTCGGACTCATGTCGCTGTACGTGCTGGCTGATCTGTCCATCTGGTTCCTGCTCGGCGTTTTGATCTCGGGTGCGATTCTGATTTACGAGCACACGCTGGTCAAGCCGACCGATCTGTCCAAGCTGGATGTGGCCTTCTTCAACATGAACGGCATCTTGAGCGTCGTCATGTTTGCGTTCACGATGATTGATCTGGTGATCTCATGAGCGGACAGAAGTGGGCGGTCGGCATTACAGGAGCGAGCGGTGCGATCTACGGCGTACGGGTAGTACAGGAGCTTTTGCGTGCCGGGCACACCGTTCACCTCATGGTTACAGAAGCAGGCTGGCAAGTGTTTCACGATGAGCTAGATTGGCAGGCGGAAGACCGTGACAGCTTTTTGCATGACAAGCTGCAGCAAAACTTTCCCGGACAGCTGCACTACTGGGGGTTGCGGGACTTCAACTGCCCGGCTGCCAGTGGTTCCTATCGATGCGACGGGATGATTGTCGTCCCTTGCTCGATGGGAACTGTCTCCGGGATTGCCCACGGCGCATCAGGCAATCTGCTAGAGCGAGTCGCCGATGTTATGATCAAGGAAGGCAGACGTCTGGTCCTCGTCCCGAGAGAAACGCCGTTGAATGCCATCCATCTGGAAAACATGCTCACGCTAAGCAGGCTAGGGGTCAGGATCCTCCCGGCGATGCCTGGATATTATCAAAAACCGCAAACGATGGACGACCTGATCAATTTCGTTGTGGGAAAAGCTTTGGATGCACTGGATGTACCACATTCGCTGTTTCGGCGTTGGGGGGAATAGTAGCGTGACAAAGTCGCTAAAAATCGGGCAGATCCTGTACACGAACGTATTGCCGGTTTATTTTTACTTTGAGCAGGAGCGGTTTGAAGACCGCATCGAGTTCATTCGGCAAGTCCCTGCGCAATTGAATGCGGCCATGGCACAAGGTGAGATCGACTTGGGTCCGATCTCTTCCTTCAGCTATGCCGAGCACGCGTCTGAATATGTGGCGCTCGCGGATCTGTCCGTCAGCGCAAAAGGGCGGGTAGGCTCCCTTTTCCTGTTCAGCAAGAAGCCGATCGAACAGCTGAACGGGTCGCGAATCGCCCTGACCAATACGTCCGCAACGACGGTCAATTTGTTGAAGATCGTTCTCCATAAGTTTTACGAATATGAGATTTCGTACGTTACACAAGAGCCCGTTCTGGAAGAAATGTTGCAAGAGGCGGATGCGGCGCTGTTAATCGGAGACGACGCGATTGACGCCAAGCGAAGGGGCGGCGACCTCCATGTATACGACCTTGGCGAATTGTGGCATCAGTTCACGGGCTATTCCATGACGTTTGCGATTTGGGCGGTGCGGAAGGCAGTGCTGGCCGAGCATGGCTCACTTCTTGCCGACGTGCACGCCTCTTTTCTGGCGAGCAAAGAAAAGACGAGACAGCATACGGGTCCTCTCATCGATTACGTACTGGCCCACTTCGGTGGCGACAGGGAGGAATGGACCCGCTATTTTCAAGGATTGCAGCACGATTTCGGCGACGAACAGCGGATTGGACTCGAGTATTACTACCGATGCGCAGCGGAGCTGGGACTTCTACCTGTGCCTGCGACCGTCGACATCTGGCAGGCTGGTGGACGGCAGACCAATACTACGCTCACGAGATAGGTGGAACGGATGAACCTAGTCGATATTTACTTCAAGATGAAAAAGGACGTCCAGTACATTGAAGACGAACTGGAAAAATCGATCGATACCGATATGCGGGAGCTCTACCAATCCTCGACGCATCTGCTGAAGGCAGGGGGGAAGCGGATTCGTCCCGTGTTTGTCCTCCTTGGCGGCAAGTGGGGAGAGTACGATGTCAAACGCCTGAGGCACGTGGCGGTGCCGCTGGAGCTGATCCATATGGCTTCGCTCGTTCACGACGACGTGATTGACGATGCAGACAAGCGCCGCGGGAAAGACACGGTTCGGATGAAATGGGACAACAAGGTGGCCATGTATGCGGGAGATTATATCTTTGCGCGAGCGCTCGCCATTGCCGCACAGCTTCCCATCCCGAGACTCCACCGAATCTTGTCCAATGCGATGGTCGAGCTTTGCAAGGGCGAGATTGAACAAGTCAAAGACTTGAACAACTGGGACCAAAACTTCCGTACGTACCTGCGCCGGATCAAGCGGAAGACTGCGCTGTTGATTGCGATCAGCTGCCAGCTGGGAGCTGTGGCGAGTGGAGCGACTGACGAGCTCATCCGGAAAATGTACTGGTACGGATATAATGTTGGCATGGCTTTCCAAATAACGGATGACATCCTTGATTTTACCGGGACGGAAAAACAATTGGGAAAACCCGCCGGGAGCGACCTCGCCCACGGGAATATCACGCTGCCTGCACTCTACACGGCCCATTTCGGACGTGCTCGCGAACGCTTCCAGAAGTGGATTGCAGACCAGACATTTTGGGATCATGTCGACGAAGCGATTCAGCTGGTTCGGGCGGATGAAGGAATCGCCTTTTCACAAAAGCTGGCAGAGCGCTATATCGCCCGTGCCCATGCGATTTTGGCCGATTTGCCAAACAACCAGGCGAAAACGTCTTTGGCAGGCATTGCCGATTTTATTATCGAGCGCAAATTTTAATGGTTTTTTAACAGCATGCCTGTTGCTTGGCTACTTTTCTTTTGATAAAATTTTCGTTGGTGTGTAGGCACCAATACATAGCTCTAATGGAGGCAACCTTACAATGGAAAAAACATTCCTTATGGTAAAACCTGATGGCGTACAACGTAACCTGATCGGGGAGATCGTTTCCCGCTTTGAGAAAAAAGGATATCAACTGGTTGGCGCGAAGCTGATGAACGTGAGCCGCGAGCTGGCAGAAAAACACTACGCTGAGCACAAAGAGCGTCCTTTCTTCGGCGAACTGGTAGACTTCATCACTTCCGGTCCTGTATTCGCAATGGTATGGCAAGGAAACAACGTAATCAGCACCGCTCGCGCTATGATGGGCAAAACCAACCCGGTTGACGCAGCTGCTGGTACCATCCGCGGCGATTTCGCTACTTCCGTGGGCATGAACATCATCCATGGCTCCGATTCCCCTGAAAGCGCTGAGCGTGAAATCGGCCTGTGGTTCTCTGCTGACGAAGTACTCTCCTTCGAAAAAACCATCCAACGCTGGATCTAAGGTGTAGCACCGATTTGAAAAATAACCCCGGAAACGGGGTTATTTTCGTTTTTTCGTCACAATGTCCCATGAGCTCGATAGGATTTTGGCGAAAAATAGCGAAAAAAGAGGGGAAGTAGTCAAAGGGGGAACGTTCCCATGGAAGATAAGGACTTTCTACAATTTATCGCAAACGTCAAAAAAATGACCGGAATTGATCTTGCCCTCTACAAGGAAGCACAGATGAAGCGCAGATTGACTTCGCTCCGCGTAAAACGAGGCTATCAGTCGTTCAGCCAGTACTTTGATGCCATCGCCAAAGACAAGGAGCTCTTTTACGAGTTTTTGGACCGGATGACGATAAACGTATCCGAATTTTTTCGCAATCCGGGCAGGTGGGAAGTGCTCGAAAATAAAATATTGCCTCGTCTGGCTGCGAAGTCGCCCCGCCTCAAATGCTGGAGCGCCGCTTGTTCGACGGGCGAGGAGCCGTATACGCTCTCGCTCATCCTGCTGCGCAAGCGACTGGAAGCGACGGTGCTCGCATCGGATATCGATGAAGGGGCGATTGCCAAGGCCAAGCAAGGGGTGTACACGGACAGGTCCCTGCAGGACTGCCCGAAGGAACTCGTCAGCAAATACTTCTCCAAAGATACGCTCAGCTACCGTATTAGCGATGAAGTGAAGAACCGCGTCACGTTCAAGAAGCACAATCTCCTCGCCGACCCATTCGACTCGCAGTTCGACCTGATCATTTGCCGCAACGTCATGATCTACTTTACGGAGGAGGCCAAGCACGAGCTGTATCACAAGTTCAGCAGGGCCTTGAAACCGGGGGGAGTGCTGTTCGTCGGGAGTACGGAACAAATTTTTCAGCCCCAGCAATATCAATTGGAGACAGAAGATACGTTCTTTTATCGAAAAATGGGATGATTCACAGGTCTGATGAGTATATCTCTGCCCTTTTTTCCCAAGAATAGAAATACGGATGATCAAACAGGGGGGCAGCAGATGGACAAACACAAGGTCATTGAGGCGTATCGTCGCGGTCTCATTACTTTGCAAGAGTGCGGGCAAATCTTGGGTGCCGAAAAAACGCAGCTGGACGATCTGATGCGTGTCGACCATTCGCGTCAGCCGCTTGGCTCCAATCCATACTTGATCGTAGACCAACTGTAAACGACGCCTTGGCGTTACCGCTGCGCTTCTCCTTGCCGGAGGAGCGTTTTTCCTGCCCGGAGAAAGGAAATCAGTCCGTTTGCGACTTTGGTATTTCCACGGCGTGGCAGGTATGATATTATAGCGCTTAAAAGTGATAAAGGACAGCGCCCGTTTGATAGCAGATGGGAGAGGGCTGCCTGGAGGATGGAGGAAGCGAGAGATGCGTTACTTGACAGCAGGGGAGTCTCATGGGCCGCAATTGACGGCGATCATTGAAGGCGTCCCGAGCAATCTGCCGATTTCCGCTGAGG
Source organism: Brevibacillus brevis (assembly GCF_031583145.1). Taxonomy (NCBI): domain Bacteria; kingdom Bacillati; phylum Bacillota; class Bacilli; order Caryophanales; family Paenibacillaceae; genus Brevibacillus; species Brevibacillus brevis. The sequence goes on from NZ_CP134050.1 coordinate 2,678,476, forward strand.
CGATCAACGAGCAGTTGGCACGCCGCCAGAAGGGACATGGACGCGGCAGAAGAATGCAGATTGAGAAAGACCAGGTGAAAATCCTTTCCGGTGTGCGACACGGTTATACGACCGGGGCACCGATTACATTGGTGGTGGAAAACAGAGACTGGACCCACTGGCAAGGGATCATGAGTGCGGAGCCGGTCGAGGGTGCTGAAGAGAAGCGCCGTGTTTCTCGTCCACGTCCCGGCCATGCGGATTTGAACGGGGCGATTAAATATCACCAGCGCGATATGCGAAATATTCTGGAACGTTCCAGCGCCCGCGAGACGACCATTCGCGTAGCGGTAGGAGCGGTAGCGCGCCAGCTGCTTGCCGCGTTCGGCATTCGCTTGGGCGGACAAGTGCTGCAAATCAACGATGTCGTGGCCAAGCGCGAGGAAGTGAGCCTGGATGAACTGATCGCGCGTACGGAAGAATCACCTGTCCGCTGTCTGGACAAGGAAGCGGAACAAAAGATGATGGCAGCGATCGACAAAGCCAAAGAGGACGGGGATTCTCTCGGCGGAATCGTGGAGGTCATCGTGGAAGGCGTACCGATCGGTCTGGGCAGTCACGTGCAGTGGGATCGCAAGCTCGACGGGCGTCTGGCGCAGGCGATCATGAGCATTCAAGCGTTTAAAGGGGTAGAGATCGGAATCGGATTCGAAGCGGCAGGGCTTCCCGGTTCGCAGGTGCACGATGAGATCGTGTGGAACGAAGAGACAGGATACAGCCGGAAGACAAACAGGGCGGGCGGCTTGGAGGGCGGCATGACGACCGGAATGCCGATCGTCGTGCGCGGTGTGATGAAGCCGATCCCGACCTTGTACAAGCCGCTTATGAGTGTTGATATCGATTCGAGAGAACCGTTCTCCGCCAGCATCGAGCGCTCCGACAGCTGTGCGGTGCCAGCCGCGAGCGTCGTGGCGGAAGCGGTGGTAGCATGGGAAATTGCGCAGGCAATGTGCGAGAAGTTCCCGTCCGATTCGATGGATGACATGGTGGAAAACGTCCGCCAATACCGTGCGTACACGGAGAAGTTTTAATGAGGCACGAAGAGAGATTGATTGTCGATTTGGGAGAGCGCTCATACCCGATCGTGATCGGAGAGGGAGTCCTGCAAAAGACTGGGGCACTGCTTCTGGAAGCAGGCATTTCAACCTCGAGCAAGCTGTTGATTGTGACGGACGAGCACGTCGCGGCTCACTATCTCGAACCGTTGCGGGACGTACTGGCGGAGGCGGGCTACCGCACTACCGCCAGCGTCATCGCGGCGGGAGAGCAATCGAAAAGCCTCGCGGTCTACGACCGGATCATGACCGAGGCGATTGAGGCTGGGCTTGACCGCAAATCTGCAATCCTGGCTTTGGGAGGCGGCGTCGTCGGCGACTTGGCTGGCTTTGTAGCTGCCACCTATATGCGCGGGATTCACTTTGTCCAGCTTCCAACCACCCTGCTTGCCCACGACAGCTCGGTCGGCGGAAAAGTAGCCATCAATCACCCGCTGGGCAAAAACCTGATCGGTGCGTTCCATCAACCGCGTGTAGTCATTTACGATACGTCTGCTTTGCGTACGCTCCCGAAGAGAGAAGTGGCGGCGGGCTTTGCCGAAGTGGTCAAACACGGGTTGATTTCGGATTCTGCCTTCGTCGACTGGCTGGAGGAGCATGCCCAGAGCCTGTGGGAGCTGGATTCCGAATTGCTCGCGCAGGCAATTTCCCGCGGTTGTGCCGTCAAGGCGGCAATCGTGTCGAACGACGAGACGGAGCAAGGCCAGAGAGCTTTGCTCAATTTGGGGCATACGTTTGGGCACGCGTTTGAAGCATTAAGCGCCTATTCCGTGCTCAATCACGGAGAGGCGATTTCTATCGGCATGTGCCTGGCGGCGAAAGTAGCGGAAAGGGTCGGGCTTGCGGACCAAGGGGTGTACGAGCGCACGCAGCGGCTCCTGAGCTTGTACCATCTGCCGACGGGATGGCCGGGCGATTTGACGCCCGAAGCCGTGCTGGACGCGATGAAACGGGACAAGAAGACGGTGGGCGGCAAGCTTGCTTTGGTATTGCCGCGGGCCATCGGTCACGTAGAAGTAGTAAAAGACATCGATGAAGCGATCATCTTGACAGTGATGAGAGAAGAAGTGGAGGCTTAGGCAATGGGAGTGCGAGGAATCAGAGGAGCAATCACGGTAGAGGCGGACACGCGCGAGGAGATCGTCTCCTCGACGAAGCTGCTGCTTGAGGAAATGGTCACCCGCAATCAGGTGCAGCCGGAGGATATCGGCAGCGTGATCATTACGACGACGGAAGATTTGAGTGCGACATTTCCTGCACAGGCAGCGCGCATGCTGGAAGGCGATGGGTGGCAGTACGTTCCCCTCATGTGCGCCCGCGAAATTCCGGTGCCGGGCGGATTGCCGCTGTGTGTGCGCGTGATGATGCACGTCAACACTGAAAAGACGGCGAAAGAGATCCAGCACGTGTTTTTGCGCGATGCAGTGAAGCTTCGTCCTGATTTGACAAATCGGTAGTTGACTTTCTGGGCGCTCTCTTTTACGATAAGTGAAACGAGAGCGCCTCGTTTTCCGGTTTTTATGAGAATTGCCGGCTGAGAGCAGAGCAAGTAGAGCAGAGTTGAGATGAGTTAGGTTGAGGAGAGAAGAGCAGGCTGGGATATTTGTTGTACGCCCAAACCAGTGCTCGCACTGGTTTTTTTATTTCGTCGATATGTGGTTGACGGGTAAGAAGCTTCGCCTGCGATAAAGGCTAGGCATTACAAGTTTATCCATGAAAAACGATGCATTGTTTTTCATTAAACTTGAGTGGTGGACGTATAAAGCTGGCTCCCGGGAACGGGCAGCGTAGGCCGTCCTCCGCAATTGCATATTTTCTCCCCCTACCTCTCGCTCTAGAAAGCGGGCAGAGAAAAGGCATAGACCTTTTCCTGGACCCGAAAAAGGAGATGAGAGTCCATGTATTTCCCCTCCCTGGCCGAGGTTCAATCCCTTTCGGCAGACTATTCCTTTATTCCCGTTAGCATGACCTTGTTGGCCGATCAAGAAACACCGATCCGTCTGTATCAGAAGATTCGCACAAGCGACTCGTTTCTGCTGGAGAGTGTAGAAGGCGGGGCGAGATGGGCGCGATTTTCGTTCATCGGCATGAACCCCTTTCAGATCGTGGAAGCCAAAGGCGAGGAAATCACTGTCAGCCGCCGAGGCAGCGAGCGCACCATCCATCAGGGCAATCCGGTGCACTTCCTGCGTGAGGAAATGGACCGTTACAAAAGCCCGAAGCTGCCTGGATTTCCCCGATTGAGCGGAGGCGCAGTAGGTTTCTTCGGCTACAATACGCTCCGCTACTTTGAAAATTTGCCGGCACATCGGCATGAGGCACTGCGCGTTCCCGACATGCGCTTCTTGTTCGTGGACGAGATGATCGCGTTTGACCATCTGAAGCAGGTAATTCAGCTGATCGTCAATTTGCACGTCGAAAATGGCGATACTCCAGATGACATTGCCCGAAAATACGAACAAGTCTGTGATCGGCTTGAGCGTCTTGCCGCCAACGTGTCTGCTCCCGCGGAAACGGAGCAGCGCATCCAGGTAGCCGCTCAAAAACCGGCGCCACTTTCGGTCCAGGCCAACATGAGGCGGGAGCAGTACGAGCGAATCGTGGAACAGGCAAAAGCGTACATCGCGGCAGGAGATATTTTTCAAGTGGTGCTGTCCCAGCGTTTTTCTGTAAAGACAGACGTCGATCCGTTTGCCGTGTACCGTTTGCTTCGTACGCTCAACCCGTCGCCTTATATGTTCTACCTCGAATACGAGGGGGAGACCGTCGTGGGCACATCGCCGGAGCTCCTGGTTCGTGTAGAGGACGAGAAGGTGGAGATGCGCCCGATCGCAGGAACGCGCAAGCGGGGGGCGACTCCAGAGGAAGACGAACAGCTCGCGGCGGATCTTTTGGCCGACAGCAAAGAGCGCGCCGAGCACTACATGCTGCTCGACCTCGGACGCAATGACGTCGGGAAAGTCTCCGCATACGGAAGCGTGAAGGTGGAAGAAGCGCTGGTCATCGAGAATTACTCCCATGTCATGCACATGGTCTCTCACGTCACTGGCAAGCTTCGCGAAGGACTTCACCCGTTCGATGCGCTGCTCTCGGCCTTCCCCGCCGGGACAGTCTCCGGCTCGCCCAAATTGCGGGCCATGGAAATCATCGCCGAGCTGGAGCCCGATGCCCGGCATTTGTACGCCGGAGCGATCGGATACATTTCCTTCGACGGCTCCCTGGATAGCTGCATCACCATTCGGACGCTGTTCTTCCAGGATGGCATTGCTCACGTGCAGGCCGGAGCGGGCATCGTGGCGGATTCCGTACCGGCGAGCGAGTACCAGGAGACAGTCAACAAGGCAGCCGCCATGATTTCCGCTCTGGAAAAAGCCGAGCAGTTATTCGCGCGCAAGGAGGAGATGACATGCTGACCCAGGCACTCGAACACATTTTGCAGGGCAAGCATCTGGATACAGCCGTCGCGGAAGAGGCGATGGGCGAAATCATGGACGGAAAAGCCACGCCGGCGCAGATCGGTGCTTTTCTCGCCAGCCTTCGATTGAAGGGGGAACAAGCAGAAGAGATCATCGGCTTCGCCCGTGCGATGAGAGCGCGTGCGACGAGGTTTCCTATCGATATTCCTGGTTTGGTCGATACGTGCGGTACGGGAGGGGACGGTGCCCATACGTTTAACATTTCGACGGCAAGTGCGTTTGTGGCGGCGAGCGATGGTGTACGGATCGCCAAACATGGCAACCGGGCCGTATCGAGCAAGAGCGGGAGCGCCGATGTGCTCGAGGCGCTCGGAGTTCCTGTCGACTTGTCGCCGAAGGATGCAGCCGATTGCTTGCGCGTCACCAATCTGTGCTTCCTGTTCGCTCCACTTTACCATCAGGCGATGAAGCATGCGGCAGGACCGCGCAAGGAGCTGGCCGTACGCACCGTTTTCAACCTCCTCGGACCGATGACCAATCCCGCAGGGGCCAGCCACCAGCTGATGGGCGTGTATGACCGCAAGCTGCTCGAGACGGTCGCGTCTGTGCTGGGCCAGCTCGATGTCAGGCGGGCGCTGGTCGTGGCGGGCGAGGATGGGCTCGATGAACTGACGGTGACGGGTGCCAGCCACATCGCAGAACTGCGGGATGGCGAGATTCGGACATATGAGATCACACCGGAGCAATTTGGGCTGCGCAGGCATGAAAAGGAGGCCCTGAGAGGAGGAGACGCTGCGGAGAATGCGGCGATCATCCACGAGGTGTTCTCCGGCAAGCGTGGAGCGGCCCGCGACATCGTCCTGCTGAACGCCGGGGCGATTCTGTATCTGGCAGATCGCACCAGCTCGATCGAAGCGGGCGTGATCCGGGCGGCAGAGCTGATCGACGACGGACTCGTGATGAGAAAGCTGGAGCACATCAGGCAAATCGCAGGGGGAATGATTCATGCTTCGTAAAATCGTAGAGAAAAAACGGGAGGAAGTAGGCCGCCTCCACCAGGAACACTCTCTGGCATCGCTGCTGGCGGACGCAAAAGCAATGGAGCGTCCGCGCGGCTTCCGGCAGGCCCTGGAAGAAAGCGCGAGGCCGGTCAGTGTCATAGCCGAGGTGAAAAAAGCGTCGCCTTCCAAGGGGCTGATTCGCGCGGATTTCGATCCGGTCGCGATCGCCAGAGCCTATGAGGCTGCTCAGGCAGAATGTATGTCCGTGCTAACGGATGAGTCCTTTTTCCAAGGCAGCTTGTCGTATCTTCGCCAGATTCGCGAGGTAGTCGATCGGCCTTTGCTTAGAAAGGACTTTCTCATCGATGAATGGCAAGTAATCGAAGCGCGTGCGGCAGGCGCTGATGCGATCCTGCTCATCGCGGCGATCCTCGACGGAGAAGAACTGCGCCACCTGTCCCAGACGGCTGCGGAGCTGGGGATGGACGTGCTGCTGGAAGTGCACGACCGCAAAGAATGCGACGTGGTGTTTCGATATACAGAGCCGAAGCTGCTCGGGATCAACAATCGCAATCTTCATACCTTCCAAACCGATCTGGCGGTTACGCATGGCATCATCGCGGATCTGCCCCGCTCTATCACTGTCGTAAGCGAGAGCGGAATATCCCGGCCGGTCGACATTGAACAGGTGAGAGAGGCCGGTGCGCGAGCCGTGCTGGTAGGCGAGCACTTTATGCGCCAGACGGACGTTGCTCAGGCCGTCCTTTCGCTGGTAGGGGCAGCCTCGACAGCCAAACCGGGGGTGATCTTGTGACTCGGATCAAAATCTGCGGCATCAAACAGGCGGATACTTTGGAGCTTCTTCGCGACCTTGGCGTCGATTACGTCGGTTTCGTTTTTGCCCCGAGCAAGCGACAGGTGGATGCAGCTTCAGCCACGGCACTGCTCGCGTCCGTAACGGGCCATCCTCCTGCCGTAGGCGTTTTCGTCAACCCGACGATGGAAGAATTGGCTGACGTGGTGGCTCAGGTTCCGCTCGCCGTCATCCAGCTGCACGGACAGGAGTCTCCTGCGTTTTGTCAGGAGGCACGCGATCGGTTTGGCCTGCAGGTGTGGAAAGCGCTGGCCGTCGGCGGAGAAGAGGACGCGACACGTGAAATCGGGCGATATACCGACGCAGTCGATGCGTTTTTGTTTGACACGTACGATCCGAGTCAGGCGGGCGGTACCGGCAAGCGCTTTTCCTGGGATCATATTCCTCGACTGCAGGAGAAGTGCGGGGAAAAATCGTGCATCATCGCGGGCGGAATCAACCCGGAGAACGTGGCAGAGCTGGTCGGCCGGTACAAGGCGGAGATGATCGACGTCTCCAGCGGAGTAGAGACGGACGGAGTAAAAGACGGCGAAAAAATCAAAACGTTGGTGGAGAGGGTGAAGGCGCATGAAGGAAGCAGTGGCAGCTACGCGAGTCGTGCCTGACAAAAACGGGCGCTTCGGAGCGTTTGGAGGAAAGTTTGTACCGGAGACGTTGATGAATGCGCTGACCGAGTTGGAAGCGGCGTTCGCCGAAGCGATGCAGGATCCGGCTTTTCGCGAGGAATTGAACGGATTGCTCCGCGAGTACGCAGGGCGTCCTACTCCGCTTACCTACGCGGAGCGGCTGACGGAAGAGCTCGGAGGGGCCCGCATTTATCTCAAGCGGGAAGATCTGAACCATACCGGTGCCCACAAGCTGAACAATGCCTTGGGGCAAGGGCTATTGGCAAAGCGCATGGGGAAAAAGTCGATCATCGCCGAAACGGGAGCGGGCCAGCACGGCGTAGCTAGCGCGACGGTCGCGGCGAAGCTGGGGCTTTCCTGCAAAGTGTTCATGGGCGAGGAAGACATCCGCAGGCAGTCGCTGAACGTATTTCGCATGAACCTGCTGGGCGCCGAAGTGGTTCCGGCCGTATCCGGCTCGCGCACGCTGAAGGACGCGACAAATGAAGCGATCCGCTATTGGGTCTCCAACGTGGAGGAGACGTTTTACGTGATCGGCTCGGTTGTGGGCCCGCACCCTTATCCATACATCGTGCGGGAGTTCCAGAAGATCATCGGTGAAGAGACGCGCGCGCAAATTTTGCAAATGCTGGGCAAGCTGCCGGACGAGATCATCGCCTGCGTCGGCGGGGGAAGCAATGCGATCGGGATGTTCTACCCGTTTATCTCGGACGGACAAGTCGCGCTGCGCGGTGTGGAAGCGGCCGGTCGAGGTGTGGATACTGACAAGCATGCGGCTACCCTCAGCCTCGGACGTCCGGGTGTGATCCACGGTTCTCTGACCTATTTGCTGCAGGATGAGCACGGGCAAGTGCAGGAGGCGCACTCCATTTCAGCGGGACTGGATTATCCCGGCGTCGGGCCGGAGCACGCCTACCTCAAGGATTCCGGCAGGGTGACCTACACCTCCGTTACGGACGAGGAAGCGCTGGCGGCTGTTCAGATGCTTTGCAGAACGGAAGGGATCATCCCGGCGCTCGAGAGCGCGCATGCGATCGCCGAAGCCATGAAACGCGCCCCGCAGATGTCGAAAGACGAGATTCTCGTCATTTGTCTGTCGGGCCGCGGGGACAAAGACGTGCTGACGATCCAGGATGCACTGGGAAGCAAAGAGGAGGGGAAACAGCAATGACGACAGCCGTGAATCGCATCGATAAATTGTTTGCGGATCGCAGCCGCAAACGCTTTATCCCGTATATTACCGTGGGAGATCCGACGTTGGAGGCGACCTATCAGCTCGCGCATGCATTGGTGGAAGCGGGAGCAGACCTGCTCGAGCTCGGGATTCCATATTCCGATCCGCTGGCGGACGGCCCGACGATCCAGCGGGCGTCGCAGCGAGCGCTGGAAAACGGCGTGTCGATCGGTGACGCTCTCCAGCTCGTAGCAAGATTGCGAAAATCCGGGATGGAAGCAGCGCTCGTCTTGTTTACCTACATCAATCCGGTTATGCAGTACGGGATTGACCGGTTCTTCTCCGATCTCGCCAAGTACGGTGCCGACGGAGTCGTCATTCCGGATTTGCCCGTCGAGGAAAACGGCCTGGCGGTGGAAGCGGCCAGGAAGTACGGACTCCACGTCATTTCCTTGGTGGCGCCGACCTCGGAATCGCGGATCAAGTCGATCGGGGAACAGGCAAGCGGATTCCTCTACTGCGTATCATCCCTGGGGGTTACGGGCGCCCGCGAGAGCTTGCGCGATGATCTGTCCGAGTTTTTGGAAAGAGTAAAGGCAAGCACGGCTGTCCCAACCGCTGTCGGCTTTGGGATTTCCACGCCGCAGCAGGTAAAGGCTGTCGCGCCCCATACGGACGGAGTAATCGTCGGCAGCGCGATCGTCCGAGAAATTGAGAAACATGCAGAGCAATTGAAAGATCCCGTGCAGTCCCCAGAGGCTGTCGAAAAAATAAAAACGTTTGTACATCAGCTGGCGAGTGCGCTACAATAATGGGAAAAACGTGACTGGAGTGAACGTGGATGCAACCGAAGCAACGCATACTCAATGCCCCGGTGTATCAGCCGGGGAAGCCCATTGATGACGTCAAAAGGGAATACGGTTTGACGGAAGTGATCAAGCTGGCGTCCAACGAAAATCCGTATGGCTCATCGCCGAAGGCAAAAGAAGCCATTGCCGCCCAATTGGACAATCTGTCTCTTTATCCGGACGGCGCGAGCCTGAGCCTGCGCTGGGATTTGGCCGAGTTTCTCGGGGTGAAACCAGGTCAGCTGATCTTCGGCAACGGTTCGGACGAGAACCTGCTGATGATCTCCCGCGCTTACCTCAGCGAGGGCACCAATACGGTCATGGCGAAGCCTACATTCTCCCAGTACCGTTCCAATGCGATTATCGAAGGGGCGGAGCTGATCGAGGTTCCGCTGAAGGAAGGCGTCCACGACCTGGAAGCGATGGCTGCTGCGATCAACGAGCAGACGCGTGTAGTCTGGGTGTGCAACCCGAACAACCCTTCCGGCACGATCGTGACCAAAACAGAGCTTGAGGCTTTCCTCAAACAAGTGCCGAAAAACGTTCTCGTCGTGCTGGACGAAGCGTATTACGAATACGTCGTAGATCCGGAATACCCGCAAACCGTACCGATGCTGGCTGATTATCCAAACCTGATCATCCTGCGGACGTTCTCCAAAATTTACGGGCTGGCTACGCTGCGCGTAGGGTACGGCATCGCGTCCGAAGAGATCGTTTCCCAGCTCGAGCATGTACGCGAGCCGTTCAATACGGGAACGCTGGGTCAAGTGGCCGCGAGAGCAGCCCTGCACGATCAGGATTTCGTGAAAACCTGCCGCGAACGCAATCGCGAAGGCATGAAACAATTCACTGACGCTTTTGAAGCATGGGGCCTGGAGTATTATCCATCGCAGACCAACTTCATCCTGGTGAATCTGAATCGGGATTCCGACGAAGTATTCAAGAAGCTCCTCAGTCAGGGAATCATCATCCGCTCCGGCAATGCGCTCGGCCATCCGGGCTGGCAGCGCATCACGATTGGGACTCCGGAGCAAAATGAAAAGCTCCTTGCTGCCCTGAAAGATATCGTCACAGGTGCATGAATAAAAGGATGCCGGGGGGACTCCCGGCATCTTTGTCTACACGCGCAAAGGAAGGATCGAAACATTGAAATGAAAAAAATGACCATAGCCATTATCGGCGTCGGCCTCATTGGCGGGTCGATCGCTCTGTCCATGCGTCGCGATCCGGCGATCCGGGTTGTCGGCTACGACATTCGCCAGGATAGCTTGGACAAGGCCTTGACACTTGGCGTTATTCATGCAGGGACGACAGACCTGCAGACGGCGGTGCGGGAAGCGAACGTCATCTTCCTGGCCGCCCCCGTGGAGCAGATCTTTGCCACTCTGCGGAAGCTCTCCGACCTGGACCTGCAGCCCGAAGTCATCGTGACCGACGTAGGAAGCACAAAGTCCGCAATTGTCAGCCAAGCGGTGAAAGTCGTTCCGCCCCATGTGACTTTCATCGGCGGACACCCGATGGCGGGCTCCCACAAGTCGGGGGTAGAAGCGGCATCGGATCGTCTGCTCGAAAACGCCTACTACGTGCTGACGCCTGCCTCGGATGCTCCAGAGCATCACGTGCAGCGACTCGTAGAACTGTTGTCTCTCACGCGGGCCAAAGTCGTACAGATGGATCCGGACACGCACGACCAGGTAGTGGGCGCTGTTAGCCACTTTCCTCACGTGCTGGCCTCTGCGCTCGTCAATCTGGTGGCGGGGTACGATGATGAAAACGCCTGGCACGCCCGATTGGCCGCAGGAGGATTCCGCGACATCACCCGCATCGCATCGAGCAATCCGCGTATGTGGCGGGATGTTCTGCTGCAAAACCGCGATCATATCCTGAAAATCGCGAAGGATTGGGCGAGTGCCCTTGAAGATGTGATGGACCTGGTCGAAGCGGGCGATGCGGACCGGATCGAGCATTTTTTCCAAACCGCCCGCGATTTTCGCGATGGTTTGCCGGAGCGCAAGCCCGGGGCATTGCCGCCGCTGTTCGACCTGTACATCGATATTCCCGACCATCCGGGCGAAATCGGACGAATTACCACGCTGCTCGGCGCAAAGCAGATCAACATCACAAATCTGCAGATCAGGGAAACGCGCGAGGATATTTACGGAGCCCTGCGGATTACGTTCCAGTCCCAGGACGAGATGGAAAAAGGGGAAGAGCTGCTCCGTTATTTCGATTACAATGTATACAGACGAGTCTAGCATTCTGGTACCGTCAGACTTTACAACGAAGACGCTTCACAGCATGACTGCTACGAGTTAGAAAAAGGGGAGTGGAACAGTGCTTCGCGTAAGACAAGCCAAAACAATCAACGGAACCGTCCGCGTTCCGGGAGACAAGTCGATTTCTCACCGCGCTGTCATGTTTGGGGCGCTGGCGGAAGGAACAACGAAGATCGAAGGATTCCTCCCCGGTGCCGATTGCCTGAGTACCATCAGCTGCTTTCGGAGAATGGGGATTGCCATCGAACAGGATGGCGATAAGGTCACCGTTCACGGAAAAGGGTGGTACGGACTGCAGGAGCCGTCCGAGCGGCTTGATGTCGGCAATTCGGGTACGACGATTCGCCTGATGGCAGGCATCATGTCCACCCAGCCGTTTCACGTCGTCATGGAAGGGGACGAGTCGATCGCCAAAAGGCCAATGCGCCGGGTGATCGGTCCGCTCCGGCAAATGGGAGCCAAAATCGACGGGCGGAAAGACGGGGAGTTCACGCCGCTTGCCATTCGCGGAGGCGATCTGCACGGCATCTCCTACCAGTCGCCGGTGGCCAGCGCCCAGGTAAAATCCGCGATACTGCTGGCGGGCTTGCAGGCAAAAGGAGTAACCAGCGTGACGGAGCCTCATCTGTCCCGCGATCATACCGAGCGCATGCTGCAAGCATTTGGCGTCCAGGTGATTCGCGATGGACTGACGGTCTCGGTAGAGGGTGGGCAAACCTTGAAAGGGCGGACGATTCAGGTGCCAGGGGACATCTCTTCGGCGGCATTCCTGATCGCTGCCGTCATGATGGTCCCAGGCAGCTCGCTGTTGATCGAAAACGTCGGCATCAACCCGAGCCGCACCGGTATCATCGACATCGTAAAAGCGATGGGCGGCAGCCTGGAGCTCGTCAACGAGCGTGTGGTGAACGAAGAACCGGTGGCAGACCTTTTGGTGAAGCACTCAGAACTGCACGGCATCGAGATCGAAGGGGACATCATCCCTCGTCTCATCGACGAGATTCCGGTGATTGCAGTGATGGCTACCCAGGCAACGGGGCGAACGGTCATTCGCGACGCCGAAGAACTGAAAGTAAAAGAAACAGACCGGATCGCTACGGTCGTAAGCCAGCTGTCCAAATTCGGAGCCAAGGTCACGCCAACGGATGATGGAATGATCATTGAAGGCAAAACCGAGCTGAGTGGGGCCGTAATTGACAGCATGGGGGATCACCGGATCGGCATGGCGATGGCCGTCGCTGGTCTGGCGGCGACAGGGGAAACGGGCATCGAGAATGAAGAGGCTATTGATGTTTCTTTCCCTGGATTCGCGACCTTGCTGGAAACAATCAGCCGTTCATAGACGATTTGCAAAACAACCCGCATGGAATGTCGTGCGGGTTGTTTGCTAGGGAAAAAGCGTGCCGAACTGGCAAATGGACCTGCACAAGTAAAAAATCTTTCAAGAGCCTAGTTTTTAGCAAAAATGATTTGACAAGCGCTTACATTCCGTTTATTATAAAAATACAGTATGGTTTCTCTCCACTCCTATCCAATATAATAAAGCACAGTCGTGCTACCGCCGTTTGAATGCGCTTACAATCAACGGCGGTCTTTTTTTGTACTTTTTGCCCGATTCCCGCATATGCTCGTACAAATCGGAATCTCGAAAGCAGGGATCGGGAGGGGGACGAGCAGTGTCTCATCAGGAGCTGGTCATTCGCGGGGGAACGGTCGTTACATCGTACGGCGTGAAGGAAGCCGATATTTGGATTGCGGACGGGCAAATTACCCGGATCGCCAAGGATACCTTGCCGAAAAGCTCGATGGGTGTTCCTCTCGTGGAGATCGATGCGGAAGGCATGTATTTGCTGCCCGGTTTCGTGGCTCTCCCGGATACGCCGTTGTACAAGGTAAGGGAACGCGATTCCTATCTGGATCGATTTCGTCATTTGATCAAATTGGGCTGTACAAGCCTGGTGGATACGTTTTATCCTGAGCCGTGGATGAATCATACACAGGTCAAGTACCAGCAGGCCGCTCATTACAACAGCCTGGTGGATTACATCTGGCACATCGGCCTGGACGTCTCGCAATTGAGCGAGGCACAGGTGCACGGGTGGAAACGGCGCGGCTTTTCCGCTCTGCATGTGACCGTGCGCACTCCGGAGGAAATTTCCAGCGTAAATTGGGAAACGATTTCGAGCCTTCATCCGTCAAATAAGACGATTCTTCATTTACACATGCCGTCCAGCGGCCTTGGAAAAGAACAGAAGGACCGCCTGAGACGGTCTTGGATGGAAACGACACAGTATTGGAAGCTGCGAACCGTCATACCCGATTCGACGACCGAACTGGAATCCATCGAGGCCGATCCTTATTACCATATCTTCCGATTGAAAAAAGAGTGGACGGATCGAGCCTTGCGACAAATGAACCGCCACTGGTTTCGCACCTGGCAGGTAGCGGCCCCCTTGCACGATGTGCAGGTCGATGTTCGCCGCAAATGGTGCGAGCCGGATGAACTGCTTTGCCTGCTGGTTCGACTTGCTTCGACGAATGTAGCCAAGGCTGTCGGCTTGTACCCGCGAAAAGGGACGCTGCTCCCAGGTTCGGATGCGGATATTGTTTTCCTGAAAAAGGAATTTTGGTTGACAAAGTATGATCTTTCCACTATTCTCAATTTTAACGAAACGCAACTTCCAGCATCTGTTATGTCGAACGGTAAGTGGATTTATCGAGATATGCAGTTTAGCGCTTCCATTGGCATGGGAAGGTGCCTGTTCGACACCAAACCCTACACATATGTCATATAACCCCAAAAATGGGGGTTTTTTCGTGAAGGATTCCAGCCAAGTAACGAGAAAAAGAATCGTAGGCTCGCGCAACTTTTTACATCCCCAGCAGTCTAATTTAGCAAAAGGCCGCTGAGGGATCGGAATCGCAAGGAGGTAATCCTGATCATGACCGATTCCCAGCTTATCCGAGAGATTAAAGAAGGTAATCTGGAATGCTATGCTGAACTGATTCGTCGATATGAGAAAAAGATCCTCTCCTTTGTCACGCATTTACTGCGTCAGGCTCATTTGGAACATATCGCAGAGGATATCTGTCAGGAGACGTTTTACAAGGCGTATAAAAGCATTCATTCTTTCCGAGATGTAGAGGCGACTTTCTCCACCTGGCTTTATACGATCGCGCGAAATTCTGTCCTCAGTGAGCTGCGCAAGAGCCGCAATTCGGACGTGTACTTGGACGACACGCTGCAAGTTCCCGTTGCAGCAGCCAAGAATTTGCCCGAGCAAGTGCTGCTGCGCAATGAGCGGGAGCTGATGGTCAGACAGGCAATCAACAGTTTGCCGGAGAAGCAGCGTTCCGCACTGATTTTGCGGGAATACGAGCAAATGGACTACACCGAGATCGCGACGATCCTGGATCTCACAGTCAGTTCTGTGAAGTCCTTGCTTTTCCGCGCGCGCCAAAGTATTAAAGGACAGTTGGAAACCTACATCCTGGACCCTCATTTGGATGAAGCTGAAGGGATGAATCGATGATGAGATGTGAAGAAGTTCAGGAGATGTTACCTGAATACGCCGATAACCTGTTGCCGGAAGTGACGAAGCGCCGTGTGGACCATCACATGGCGGCATGCTACGCCTGTCGTTCGGATTATGAGATGTGGACGGATAGCGGCGAATGGATGAAGATGGATAAGGAAGAGTACCATTCCGTCACGCCATCTCGTTCGATCGTAGATGCGGTCATGGCACGGATTCTCTCCGAAGAAAAGTGGGCCATTCCGATTGGGCGGAAGATCTTTAGCGTAACGGCCAGGATGCGCCGGATCGGTGCAAGTGTGGCGGTTCTTTTGCTGATGCTGTTTACCTTTACTTTGTATCTGAATACGAGCAACACGGAAGACGCCAATTCGCTCGTGATCAACGGCGAAGTGATGGCGATCAATACGCCAAAGGCCGAAGTGATCTCTTCCTCGATGCAATCGGACGACGGTACGTATGTGGTCCAGGCGGAGACAGCGGTCTCGCAGGAGGAGCCGCTTGCGAATGCGACAGCTTCGATCGTGCCACTCGACAACAAGCCGAGCTCCAGCGATCCGGCCAAGCCCAACTACAGTATTGTGCTCAGTGTTTTTGGCATTTTGATTACGGTTATCACAATGAGTTGGCTAACACGGGCTTAATGGTATATGATCATAGGAAAGACAAAGACCGTCCTTGGACGGTCTTTTGTGGCTCTACGCGGGATGGATCGCATCCGTGCAAACTTTTTACATACGAGGTGAATGTGGCATGCCAAAACAGTGGCTCTATGTCATAGATGAAGCGGTGAAGCGCATTGAGAACGACGAAGTGGAGCTCGGCTTGACTGCACTGCAAAAAGTGCAGGAACATGGAAAGGAACTCCCGGATGTCATGATGTACCTGGCAGAGGTATGGTACCGTTTGGGGCATCTGGACGAGGCGGCCAATCTGCTGACGGAGGTCATGGAAAAAAATCCGGCGATGGATCCGTCCTTGCGCAGGGAATGCCAAATGCTACTGGCCGAGATCGCCCTGGATTCCAGCGATTTTGAGACGGCTCAGCACTTGCTGTACGAGTGCAAGGAATCCGGCTATGAAAGCATCCAGCTGGATTTGCTCCTGGCTGATCTGTATTCTTTGCAGGATCTGGACGAAGTGGCGGTCAAGTACCTGGAGCAGGCGCGGCAGAAAGAGCCGGACAATCAAGACTTGCTGGCAGCTTTGGGGAATTTGTACTTCCGCATCGGGCGTGACGACGAGGCTATGAAGCTCCTGGATATGGCAGGTGAGGAGAGCTTGCCCCTGCTTATGGCAAAAGGTCGTTCTCTGGCGCAGAGCGGACAATTTGAACAGGCGTACCAGGTGTTTCGCCAGGCGCTCGTCCTCGATCAATCTCCGGAGGTGCTATACGGGTGCAGCCTGATGGCATTCCATCTGGGACGACTGGATGAAGCGGCCGAGTTGGTCAACAATCTGCAGGCGTTGGACGAGGAGTACGTAGCCTCCTACCCGCTTGCCGCGGATATCTACCTGTCTTCGGGTCGCACGGAAAAAGCGATCGATTCCCTGAAGCAGTACGTTTCGTTGTCAGGATTTGACCTCGACCAGATCCGCCGGCTGATCGCCCTTTTGACGCAAGCTGGACGCTATGATGAAGCCAAGGAATACCAGCAGCTCCACGATCTGTGGGACGAAGAAGCGGAAGACGAATAAACAAACCGGATAGATACAGGAAGTCACGTCGGTGGCTTCCTGTTTATTTTTCCGCATATTGGCAAGAATGAGGGATACAAGTACGTCATCGTAAAGAAGGGATGCAAGGATGAACTTGGCTGAGATCTTGGTGTATACCGATATCCGGCAGCTCCATCAGATTGCCGACCATTACGGATGCGAATGCAACCCTCATTCCAAAAACGAACTGATCACGTCGCTGCTGTCCAGCCTCAGACACCGGATGACCATCTCGCAAGAAGTAGCGCACT
This sequence comes from Brevibacillus brevis, assembly GCF_031583145.1. Taxonomy (NCBI): domain Bacteria; kingdom Bacillati; phylum Bacillota; class Bacilli; order Caryophanales; family Paenibacillaceae; genus Brevibacillus; species Brevibacillus brevis. The sequence goes on from NZ_CP134050.1 coordinate 2,695,291, forward strand.
TGTCGAAGGAAGAGATGCACTTTCTGCTGCTGCTGTTTCTCGATAAGCGGACGGTGATGTCCCTGGAGGATTTGCTGGCCAAAGCCGGCATCGCCCTTGAGAGCAGCAAGGAGAAAAAACGCGAGGAAGCCAGGCGGTACATCGCTTCGGCCATGCGCCGCGGATGGATCTTCCCGGCCAAGAGCAAAACGGTCGGACAGTACCAGGTGCCGCTGGACATCAGAGAGCCGTATCTGCAGAGCTGGCTTGATAAGTGGCGGGAAGACAACCGGCTGATTTCACCCGGGCCGGATGCGTATCGGGACGAAGGGACCGCCCTTTGCGACGATATCATGCAATTTTTACAATTCCTTCAGCAGGAGCCGGTGCCGCTGACGGCGGAGGGAGGAATGTACAAGCGACACCAGCAGCAGCTGTTTCAGTTTCTCCACGTGAAGGAAGAGACACTGCAGCCCCAGAAGTGGCGCTTTGGTTACGGATTGCATTTTGACCTGTATCCAGACCGATTCTCTTTGCTCTATGACTTCTGTTACTACCATAAATGGATCGAGGAGACGGCGGGAAGGGTCGCGATCACGGAAGCGGGAATGGAACTCCTGCAGCTCTCCTATGGAGACCCGCTGTACCACGAGCTGATCCGCTTCTGGATGCGGCTGTACAAGCGCGCGATTCCCAACCTGCCCATGCTCGTCCAGCTCATACCGTTGATCGCTGCGGGAGGCTGGGTCAGCCAGCAGACGCTCTTGGATACGTTGCTGCCGTGGATCAAGGAGTTTTATTATGACTCGCCCGCTGATATTCTAGTCAATCGCGTCTGCAAGATGATGGTCCACCTCGGATTGCTCAGAGTGGGGCAGGACGAGCAGGGGCAGTGGCTGTACACGGCGACGTATGCTAGCCAAACATGGCTTCGCAAATACAATGGCTTTACAGAAACGACTATTTTATTGAAGTGAGGGATGGGTATGGAGTGGCCGAATTTCTATTCCAACGCGTACGGAACAAACAATCAAATGGTATCCGGTCTGTTGTCCGAGATGGTGATTGACGAACAGATGCGCCAGTATCGGAAGCGTACATTGTATCAGGAAATCGACGAAGCTTTGGCGAGCAAGAACAAGGAAGTATTTTTGCGCCTGACCGACGAGCTGAAGGAAATCATGGCGTATGAACAGGCGTAACCATTGAAATCAAAGCAATTGCCAGTCTCCGCACATTCATGATACGCTAGTTTCCAGAATCTACGAAATGGAAGAGGAGACGGCCTTATGCAGTGGAATGTCGATGAACTGGAAAACTGGGAGGAGCTGCGGAGCTTTGTAGACACCGCACTTCTCCCTATTTATTTGTACCGGAAAGGAAAGTCCGTGCCCGAACACGCAATGCGGATGAACTATTTGCTGAATGTAGCGGCAGCCATTGAGCAAAAATTGAAAGGGAGAGTGCTGCTGTACCCGGTCAGCTACCATTTCGCGGAAGAGCAGACCTCCCAGGAAGCGCCGGAAGGCTTTGTCCACCAAATCCTGCTGCACTTCCAAGGCGATCGGGTGCGTCCGGCGCAAACGGTTGAGGAGGCAAACGTGCTGACGCTGCCGGTAGGCGATGAGGACCTCGATTCCTCGTTGCGTTTCGAAGTGACGGTAGACGTGCTCTACAAAGAAATCATTCGCCATTGGCAGCGTTCGAGCGCGAAATAGAGCAAGACGTTTCCGGCCATAATATAGGAGAATAAGAGGGCAAGGGGCAAATTTTGACAAAATGGCAACAATCGCTTCGTTAGCCCGGATTGGAATAAGTCAGGGGAGTTGGACATTCTTGACATTGGAAAAGCCGTTAGCTATGATTGGGATTGACCTAGTGTATATGTAATGAAAACGCCATCGTTGCGCTATTTTACAGGATAAGGAGGGAAAAAGAGATGGGCGACAAACGCGAAATATCCAGACGCACATTTTTGAACTACGCTCTGATGGGAACTGGCGGGTTCCTTGCAGCGGGAATGATCACCCCTATGATTCGCTTTGCAGTGGACCCCTTGCTGAAAGGGCATGCAGGTGGAGATAAAGTGGCAGTCGGCAGTCCGGATGAATTTAATGCCGAGCCAAAACGTGTTGAATTCAAGGTCCATACCAAGGACGGTTGGTATGAAGCCGAATCCACAATGTCCGCATGGGTAACCAAAAACGAGAAGGGTGAAATCCTCGCTCTGTCCCCGATCTGTAAGCACTTGGGCTGCACGGTAGACTGGAACACCAGTCCTGAGCATCCAAACCAGTATTTCTGTCCGTGCCACATGGGCCGTTATTCGATCAACGGCGAACACATCTTGGGAACTCCTCCGTTGGTGTCCCTCGACGAGTACGAGACGGAAGTAAAAGATGGAAAACTGTATTTGGGGAAAATAAAACCAAATCCTCGTCCGGGGGTGACAGGCTAAAATGTTACAGAAAATGTATGATTGGGTCGATGAGCGCCTGAACATCACTCCAATGTGGCGTGATTTGGCCGACCACGAAGTACCTGAGCACGTGAACCCGGCCCATCATTTTTCCGCTTTCGTTTACTGCTTTGGTGGCCTAACGTTCTTTATTACCGTTATTCAAATCTTGTCTGGTATGTTTTTGACGATGTACTACGTGCCAGACATCATCAATGCGTATGAATCCGTCAATTACCTGCAGAACGAAGTAGCGTTCGGGGTAATCGTACGCGGTATGCATCACTGGGGCGCCAGCTTGGTCATTGTGATGATGTTCCTACATACGTTGCGTGTGTTCTTTACAGGTGCGTACAAAAAACCTCGCGAACTGAACTGGGTTGTCGGGATGCTGATTTTCTTCGTGATGCTCGGTCTCGGCTTCACAGGCTATCTGTTGCCATGGGATAACACCGCTTACTTCGCGACCAAAGTAGGTCTGGAGATCGCAAACTCTGTACCGCTCATTGGTCCTTACGTCAAAATGCTGCTCACGGGTGGAGACATCGTTGGTGCGCAAACGCTTTCTCGTTTCTTCGCCATCCACGTATTCTTCCTGCCGGGCGCTCTTCTCGGTCTGCTCGGGGCGCACTTTATCATGATCCGTTCGCAAGGTATCTCCGGTCCACTATAAACTGTCTTCGATACTAAGGAGGAAATAGCATGGCAAAACTTGACAAAGATGCTACCTTCGTCGGAGACTCGCGGGTGCCGGCGAAGCGTATCCCAAACATTTCTCCATCCTATTCTGACTTTCCGGGAAAGACGGAGCCGTTCTGGCCCAACTTCCTGTTGAAAGAGTGGATGGTGGCAGCTGTTTGCTTGGTCGGATTCCTCGTGCTGACGGTTTCCCATCCGTCGCCGTTGACTGACAAAGCAAACCCGAATGACACGTCGTTCGTTCCGTTGCCTGACTGGTACTTCCTGTTCCTGTACCAAATGCTGAAATATCCTTGGGCTTCCGGTGACTGGGTAGTCCTCGGGACCATCGTCATTCCTGGGATCGCTTTCGGCGGTTTGATGCTGGCTCCATGGCTCGATACGAGCAAAGAACGCCGTCCAAGCAAACGTCCGGTAGCGACAGGCCTGATGCTGACAGCACTGGTAGGGGTATTCTACCTGACTTGGGCTGCTGACCACGAGCACTCCCTGAGCCATCCATCCAGCAAGACGGGTGGGGGACACAATGGAGGCTCCAACGCAGCTGCTCCTGCTCCAGCTGACTCCAGCTTTAAAGCGGACGCTGTATGGAAAGCGCAATCCAGCTGCATGGGCTGCCACGGTCAAAACATGGAGGGGGCTGTAGGGCCAAACCTCCAAAAAATCGGTAGCAAATACAATGCAGAGGAAATTGCCGACATCATCCACAACGGAAAGCCACCTGGAATGCCAGGCGGTATGATCAAGGATGAAGCGGAAATCAAGAAGTTGGCTGAATACATGGCAAGCTTGAAATAAGCTAATAGGGAAAAAGCTGACTGAAGCAAAGGTCAGCTTTTTCTTTAGCGGCGTACACAGCGGGAGACGATAATCATGATCTGGATATGGGAGTGGTTTAGGCATTCTTTGGGGAAAAGATGGTTTCTGTGGACGCTGTTCATCATCAATTTTCTGGGGACCATATACGGATTTATCTGGTATGGAAATCAGTTGGCCGAAACGCCAGCGTTCTTGCGCCCTTTTGTCCCGGATAGCCCGACAGGGAGCGGACTTTTCACATTAGTTCTGCTCACGTACTTGTTGGGTCGCCACATTCCTGTACTGGAAGCTTTGGCTGGCATAACCAATTTCAAATATGGTGTTTGGGCGGTCTGCATTATCTTGGCTGGCTGGATGTTGGGAAATGAAGTGCGGTGGACAGACATCATGCTTATGATTTCCCATACGGGCATGGCCGTGGAATCTGTCCTGTACGCACGTTTTTACAAGCTGAGTCTGCTCCCAGTCGGAATCGCGGCACTGTGGACCCTGAATAACGACTTTCTCGATTACGTGATGCTTATCCATCCTTGGTTGCCGAGTGTACTTGATCCCTACGAAGGGATTGTTGGCTTATTCACTGTGCTTCTCAGCTTGATTTCCATTGCCGTTATTTGGTTTGCAAACAGCAAGTCTGCGATAAACAAGGTCTAATCTTGTCCTCCTTTCCATAGTCTGTACAAGGGAAAGGAGGTTTTTTGCGTTGAAGAAAAACATCCGCTATTTGTTATTTTTCATAGTCATCGGCCTTTTTTTGTCGTGGCCCATCCACAGTCTGTACACGAAGCTGGATCAGCCTACGGATGAAAAGCAGCTGGCAGCCTTGGATCAGATTGCGCACGAGATGCTGACCAACGTAAAAAAAGGAGATATCGACGGGGCCCAAAAGCGGATCGTCCAACTGGCCCAGCAGTTTCCGAACCAGCGTATGCCGATCCCTATCCGAATCGAAAGCCTCAATGCGGTGACACAGTCGATTCTTGCGGCAAAAAAGAGCTTTGCAGGGGCGAATGTGAGCGAGCAGCAGCTTCTCTGGCACGCCACTCAAGTGCGGGTAGCCATTGACGCATTGACACACGTGCACCAACCGATGTGGAGAAGCTACTATCCTTCCATTGCCACACAAGTCCAAAATTTGCAGCAATCCGCAGTCGAGCGAAATTATACCCAATTCCGCGAGCAGTTTGACGAAAACTATCGTCTGTATCTCGTGATCAAGCCTGCGATGAGCATTCAGCTTCCCGAAGCCGAGATGACGTCGATTTCTGCCGCTTACGATCGGATCTCCAAAGAAATGCGCAATGCCCAGGTGGATTGGCAGTTGGTTCGGGAGGCGCTGAGGGATTTGAACGGATCGATGCAGACGGCGTTTATCGGGCGCGAGGAGAGCACCTTTGCCAGACTCATGATGCGGCCCGATTCTCCGATGACGATGATCGTCTCCGTCGGGATTGCCTTGCTGATTGCGTTGTCGTACGTGGCATGGAAAAAATACGAAGGGGAAATTCGTTCGGCGTAGAGGATGTGCCAGGTCGGCGAGGAGAGTGACCGGGGGGAGAAGGCAGCATACGAAAAAACGCGGGGGAGCGCCACCCGCGTTTTTTTGTCTATCCCTTACTGGTGAATCGGCTGCTTGTTCTCGTCCAATGTAAATCCTTCACCCAATACCTCATGAACATCGTTGACGATGACGAAGGCATGGGGGTCGATCTCTTGCACGATCGCCTTGAAGCGCATGACCTCATTGCGGCTGACGACTACGTAGATCACCTGTTTTTCCGCTCCCGAGTACGCCCCTTTGCCGGACAGCAGGGTCACACCGCGTCCAAAGTCGAGGATTTGCTTGCAGATGTCATCCGTGTGCTCGGAAATAATGGTGAGAGCCTTGCCCGCGTATGCCCCATCCTGAAGAAAATCGATGACGCGGGCCGCGATGAAGACGACGACGAGCGTGTACATGGCACTTTCCAGATTCAAGTAGAACAGAGAAGCGCCGATGACCAGGATATCGCCGAGGAACAAGGTTCTTCCCATGCTGACACCCATGTATTTTTGCAGCAGACGGGCAATGATATCGACCCCGCCAGTCGTGCCTCCGTAACGGAAGATGATGCCGAGTCCCACCCCGACAGCGACTCCGGCGTACAGCGAAGCCAGCAAGCGATCATTCATGGGGAGCGGGAGAACGTTGTCAAAGACGGACAAAAACACGGATAGAGAAACCGTTCCCAAAATGGTATAGAAAAACGACGTGCGTCCGAGGATCTTCCACCCCAAGATGAACAGAGGGATGTTCAGGGCGAAGAAGACGAAGCCTTGGTCAACCACGGGGAACAGCAGCTTGATCAGAATGCTGATCCCGGTTATTCCGCCTTCTGCGAGATGGTTGGGGATGTTGAATGAGTTGATGCCGAATCCCATGATGGCAGAACCGATGATGATGGCGATGATGCTCTTGAGACGTACATTCATAAAGTCCTCCTGTTCGCCAATCGGGCAAAAACAGCGATCCCGATCGACATGAAATGCAGGTAAATCGCACGTTACCTTTAGCCATACGAATGCCATTATAATGGAGAGTTTCTTCGATTGTCCATATGTTGGAAGGCGCATACACCTTAGATTTGGCAAACGAAGCCTTTTCGGTTACGATAAGTGAAAGAGAGAAGCATGCCTAGGTAAAGGAGTGAGCCGATGGAACGGCAGAAGACTATGCATGAAATGCAGCAGGAAGTGGACAAGTACATATCGCAATTCAAGGAAGGCTATTTCTCTCCGCTCGCCATGATGGCGCGAATGACGGAAGAGGTAGGCGAATTGGCAAGGGAAATCAACCACTTCTACGGCGAGAAGCCAAAGAAGCGGGACGAAGGCGAAAAAACGGTCGAGGAAGAGCTGGGTGACGTTCTGTTTATCGTGATCTGTTTTGCCAACTCTCTCGGGATCGACCTGCAGGAAGCCTTTGATCGTATTATGCACAAATTCAATACCCGCGATAAAGATCGTTGGACGAGAATAGAGGAGAGCCAGGGATGATGGAAAAGCAAATTCGTGTTGCGGTAGCAGGGGCGAATGGCCGAATGGGGCAGGAAGTCGTGAAAATGCTGGGAGAAGATCCGCAGCTTTTCTATACAGGAAATCTGGATACGCGTGGGGACGAACAATCCGTCCGGGTGCAGCTGGAAGAGATGAAGCCGGAGGTGCTGGTGGATTTTACGACACCGCACAGCGTCTACCGCCATCTGGATATCTGTCTGCAGTACGGGGTGCGCCCTGTCGTAGGGACTACCGGCCTTTCGCCGCAACAGTTGCAGGAGATGACAGACCGTTATAAGGAAGCGGGGCTCGGCGGGATTATCGCTCCCAACTTCGCAATTGGCGCCATCCTCTGCATGAAGTTCGCCGCGATGGCTGCCAAGTACATGCCGCATGTCGAAATTATCGAGCTGCATCACGACCGAAAGCTGGATGCGCCAAGCGGAACTGCGCTGAAGACAGCGGAAATGATCGCAGAGGTACGCAAGGAGCTGAGCCAAGGCCACCCGGAAGAAAAAGAGATCATCCAAGGTGCCCGCGGAGCGGAATACGACGGATTCCGCATCCACAGCGTACGGCTTCCGGGGATGGTAGCGCATCAGGAGGTACTGTTCGGAGCGGTGGGGCAGACCTTGTCCATTCGCCATGACTCCATTAACCGCGAGTCGTTCATGCCGGGTGTCAACATGGCGATCAAAGCGGTGGTCAATATGAATCAGCTGCTTTACGGATTGGAACATCTGATGGATTAAACGTTTGTTTAACAGCGGAACGAGCGATCTCAAGTGAACATAAGGGAGAGGTTTGCGTGAAAATTGCTTTAATCGCCCACGACCGGAAGAAAGAAGAAATCGTACAGCTTGCGATGGCGTATGAATCGATTTTGGCCAGACACGAGCTGGTCGCCACTGGAACGACTGGACAGCGGATTATGGATTCGACTTCGTTATCCGTGGCTCGCGTCCTCTCGGGACCGCTGGGAGGCGATCAGCAAATCGGCGCGATGATCGCCCGCAACGAAATGGACCTGATCATCTTTTTGCGCGATCCGCTGACTGCCCAGCCGCATGAGCCGGACATTACCGCGCTGCTCAGGCTTTGCGACGTCCACAAAATTCCGTTCGCCACCAATCTCGGCACAGCGGAAATTTTGCTCAAGGCTCTGGAGCGCGGGGAGCTGGACTGGCGCGATGTGGTACATAAGGAGAATGAAAAATGAGTTCACTAGATATCCTGGCGATCGGGGCACATCCGGACGATGTGGAAATCGGTGCAGCCGGCAGCTTGCTCTTGGCAGCGAAACAAGGAAAACGCATCGGAATCCTCGATTTGACGTACGCCGAGCTGTCTTCCAACGGGAATGTGGAGCGCCGGCAGCAGGAAGCGGCTGCGGCCGACCGGCTGCTCGGTGTGACCCAGCGATTCAACTTTGGCCTGCCTGATCGCGGCTTGGAAGGCGTCAGAGACGAGGCAATCAGTCGGGTGGTGGACTTGATAAGGCGGACTCGTCCGCAAATCGTCCTTGCACCTTATTTCCAGGATCGTCACCCCGATCACGAAAGCGTCAGCAGGATTGTACGAGAAGCAGTCTTTTCCGCCGGTATCCATAAATATCAGCCGGACGACGCCCATCCTGCCTACCGTCCCGCTCAGCTCTTATACTATTTTATTAATTCGACGGTAACCCCACAGGTGGTTGTCGATGTGACGGCGATTTACCCGGAAAAAATGAACGTCCTGAAATGCTACCGCAGCCAGTTTGAGCTGGAGGAGGGCAGCGTGGCGACCCCCCTCACAAACGGATACCTGGAAAGTGTGGAGTACCGGGAGCGTCTGTTTGGCCAGCAGGCTGGCGTCATGTATGCGGAAGGCTTTGTAGGGGCTGCGCCGTATGTACTTTCCAATTTGTAAGAAGGAGTGACACCCAGATGAACATCGGGATCACCTGCTACCCGTCCTTGGGCGGGTCGGGCGTCGTTGCGACGGAATTGGGCAAGTTGCTCGCGGAACGAGGCCACCAGGTGCATTTTATCACCTCGGGGATGCCGTTTCGCCTGGGCGCCTTTCACCCGAATATCTTTTATCATGAAGTTGAAGTGAACAATTATGACGTCTTCAAATATCCCCCGTACGATTTGACGCTGGCCAACCGCATGGCTCAGGTCGCCAAAAATGAAAAACTGGACCTGCTGCACGTCCATTACGCTGTGCCGCACGCCCTGTGCGCCTTTTTGGCCAAACAGATGGTCGGGGATCATCTCAAGATCATGACGACCTTGCACGGAACGGATATCACCGTGCTCGGATACGACTCCAACCTGAGCGATATGATCCGCTTCGGCATTGAGCAAAGCGATCTGGTCACGGCGGTGTCGAAAGATTTGATCCGCCAGACAAAAGAATTGCTTCATGTCGACAAGGAAATCGTCCCGGTCTACAATTTCGTGGACAAACGCCGCTACTATCCGAAGGAAGTGGGCAAGCTGAAAAGCGTTTTCGCACCGAACGGCGAAAAAGTCATCATGCACATCTCCAACTTCCGGCCGGTGAAGCGAGTGCCGGACGTGATCGATATTTTTGAGAAGGTGCAGAAAGAAGTCCCGTCCCGTCTCATTCTCATTGGCGAAGGACCGGAGATGGGGGCAGTCCGCAAAATGATAGCCGAGAAGGGACTGGCCGATCACGTCTGTTTCTTGGGCAAGCAGGAGGATGTCGCGGAAGTATTGTCCATGGCCGATGTCATGCTGCTGCCTTCGGAAAAAGAGAGTTTTGGCCTGGTCGCTCTCGAGGCGATGGCTTGCGGCGTCCCGGTAGTGGCGACGGTCGCGGGAGGACTTCCGGAAGTGGTTTTGGACGGAGTCTGCGGTTTCTTGCGCCCGATTGGCGATGTGGAAGGGATGGCAAAAGCAACGGTTCAACTGCTGCAAAACCAAGAGCTGTACCATCAGTTTTCCATGAACAGCATCGAGCGTTCTTGCAAGACGTTTTGTCACGAGACGATCGCTTCCCAGTACGAGGCGCTGTACGAGCGCATTGTCGGGTAGGAGCTACGGACGATGTGTGCTGCCTTTTGTCATGTGCAGCAATTTCGAAATGAAAATAAACAACCCGTATAAAATTTTCATCGGACATTCCTCCTTGGTTAGGCGGACGGGACGGATATGGAGGGAGATCACATGGGAAAAGAACTGGCGGCCTCCGTGCTGAAGACACTGGAGGATCATGGCTTTGAAGCCTATTTCGTCGGCGGCTGCGTCCGCGATTGGCTGCTCGAGAGACCCGTGCATGATATAGATATATGCACAAATGCCCATCCCGGCGACGTGACCCGCCTGTTTCCCGACCATGTTCCGACAGGACTCAAACACGGTACGGTTTCGGTAAGGGTGAACGGACAATTCTTCGAGGTAACGACGTACCGAAAGGAAGGCAAGTACGAGGATTATCGCAGGCCGAGCGCTGTCGAGTTTGTCGAAGAGCTCTCGCTCGACCTTGAGCGGCGAGATTTTACGATGAACGCGATGGCAATGGATTTGCAAGGCGGACTACATGATCCGTTTGACGGTCAGGGCGATTTGGCGAGGCGTCTCGTGCGGGCCGTCGGGGACCCCGGGGAACGCTTTCGGGAAGACGCCTTGCGATTGCTGCGGGCAGTCCGTTTCGCAGCGCAGCTCGGCTTCGCCATTGAACCGGATACGCTGGACGCGATGAAAGAAACGGCACCGTACTTGGCCCGGATCGCTGTCGAGAGGGTGCGCGAAGAGCTGAACAAGATGCTGGCAAGTGCCGAGCCCCAGATCGGCTGCTGGCTGTTGTGCGAGACGAGGCTGTTCGACTACGCCCCGCTGGTGGCCGGTCTGTTTGACAAGTCAGTCGACGACTCATGGCGGTTGGTCCATCTTCCTGCGCTCACGCAAAGATGGGCACTGTTGATGTACGCAGCCGGATATGAGACGGAAGCGGCCCGGCAAGTGTGCACGGGACTGCGGATGTCCAAACGCGAGACAGAGTCGATTTGCACGCTCGTCAGCTTGCTGGGGCGGATTCAGCCGGATTGGGATTCCCCCGTCTCATTTGACTGGGGTCCGCTGCTGCTGAAGGAGGGCAGGGAGACCTGCGAAGACCTGGCTCACGTCATCCAGGCATGCTGGTGGAACCATGCCGATCCCCGATTGTTTTCCGCCATGCAATCCGCTTACGAAGCGATGCCGGTGAAATCTTTGAAGGAGCTGGCTATCACGGGTCGAGACTTGCAGGTCGCCTTGCAGAAAAAGCCGGGCGAGTGGATCTGGCGCACGCTCGATACACTGCTGGAGCATACTGCCCTGCACGGGCTGCCGAACGAGCGGGACGTATTGATCGAGGTAGCGAGGAAAGAGGTTGCACGAGATGAATATTAAGCAGGTTATCCTAAAAGCGTTTCACGATCATCCGGGACGCTTCATTTCCGGAGAAGAGCTGAGCCAGACGTGCGGCTGCTCGCGAACGGCAGTATGGAAGCATATCGAAGAGCTGCGGAAGGACGGCTACGAGGTGGAAGCCGTGCGCAAGTCGGGTTACCGGCTGCTCGGCGCTCCGGACCGTCTGTCAGCTGCGGAAATCACTGCCGGATTGGACACCGATCGCATGGGTCAGCACGTCATTGCTCACGATGAGGTAGTCTCCACCCAGCCCCTGGCCCACGAAGCCGCTGCACGCGGCGCGAAAGAAGGCACACTGGTGCTGGCAGAATTGCAGACGGGCGGCAAGGGCCGCCTGGGCCGCCCCTGGCATTCCCCGAAAGGTACAGGCATCTGGATGAGCCTGATCATCCGTCCGGCCATTCCGCTGCCGAAGACGCCACAAATGACCTTGTTGACAGCGGTGAGCGTGGCTCGCGCCATTCGGGAAGAGACAGGGCTGCCTGTCAAAATCAAATGGCCCAACGATATTTTCATCGGCGATAAAAAGGTTTGCGGAATACTGACCGAGCTGAACGCCGAGTCGGATCGGGTCAACTACTTGGTCATCGGAATTGGACTCAACGCCAACAGCGTGGCAGAGGACTTTCCGGAAGAGCTCGCCAGGATCGCGACCTCATTGCGGATCGAGTCGGGCGAGCCGATAAAACGGGCGCGGTTCATCCAGCAATTTTGCCGGATATTCGAAGAAGAGTACGACCATTATCTGGCGCATGGCTTCGCCCGGGCAAAAGCCGAGTGGGAGAAGCATTCCTACACGATCGGACGGTGGGTAAACGTCCAGACGATTTCGCAAAGGCTCGAGGGCCGAGCTGTCGGCTTGGACGAGGAGGGGGTTCTGATGGTCGAAGATCAGGACGGGGCCATCCACAAAGTGTACTCAGCCGACGTCAATTATCGTGCAAATGAGTGAATCTTTTGCTATACTCCATGAGTGGAGGCTGTATCACCTGGTGAACGGTACTCCCGGAGTATGTTTTTCTTTTTCCTGCGTAACACGAAACGAATGATTCACGTATGGACAAAAATCTGCTCAGAGCCTGTGTGGACCGAGACAGAAGGAATCCGTAAAGACGCATGATGTCTCTTTGGCATGGACAACCTTCTCCCGTTTTCGGCGAGAAGGTTTTTTTGATGCCATTTGCTCCCCAGGTTAGGTGCGTACAGAGGTGAACAGAATGGCAAATGGCAACAAACCGGTGACGACCTACGACATTCGAAAAAAGAAAGAGGCAAACGTCCCCATCACCATGATGACGGCGTATGACTATCCTTCCGCCAAGCTGGTCGAGGAAGCGGGAGTGGACATGATATTGGTTGGGGATTCGCTCGGAATGGTCGTACTTGGATACGACTCGACGATCCCGGTGACGATGGAGGATATGGTTCACCATACGAAGGCAGTGACCCGCGCGGCGAAGCGGGCATTGGTAGTGACCGACCTGCCGTTTCTCAGCTATCACGGAACAATGGAAGAGGCAGTAAAAAATGCCGGCCGACTGATGCAGGAAGGCGGAGCAAAGGCGGTCAAGCTGGAAGGCGGCCGCGAACTCGCTCCATTGATCGAACGCTGTGTGCAGGCCGGAATTCCGGTCGTGGGGCATATCGGGTTGACCCCCCAGTCTGTCCACCAATTGGGCGGCTACAAAGTGCAAGGGCGTGACTTGGCGGCTGCACAGCGCCTCCTCGAAGATGCGCTCTCCCTGCAGGCCGCGGGAGCTTTTGCCGTGGTTTTGGAGTGCGTGCCGGAAGAAGTGACGGGAATGATTGCGAAAAAACTGGAGATTCCGGTCATTGGAATCGGTGCAGGCGTTGCGTGCGATGGACAAGTATTGGTCTTCCATGACGTCGTCGGGTACGCGTCCCAACTGACTCCGAAGTTCGTGAAGAGATATGCCGACATCGGGGAGACGATCCGTGAGGCTGTATCCAGCTACGTCAAGGAAGTAGAAGCACGCAGCTTCCCCGCGGCGGAGCACGTCTTCCACGCCTCGGAGGATACGATCAAACAGCTGTACGGAGAAGGAGTGGCCCAATCATGATTGAAACCATGCGCCAAATCAATACGATCGCCGAGATGCGCGTCCATATAAACGAGGCCAAACGGCAAGGTAAGAAAGTCGGTTTCGTACCGACGATGGGGTACTTGCATGAGGGGCATTTGAGCCTCGTGCGTGCGGCAAGAGAAACCTGCGATCTGGTCGTCATGAGCATCTTCGTCAACCCGCTGCAGTTCGGTCCGAACGAAGACTTTGACCGGTATCCGCGCGATATCGAGCGGGACAGGGAGCTGGCCAGATCGGCGGGGGTCGACCTGCTGTTCACCCCCGAAGTGAGGGAGATGTATCCGCGGCCGATGTTGACCAATGTATCGGTCGCCACCGTTACCGAGCCGCTGTGCGGAAGGTCCCGTCCCGGACATTTTGACGGAGTGGCTACAGTCGTGGCCAAGCTGTTCCAGATCGTCCAGCCGGATTACGCCTTCTTCGGTCAGAAAGATGCGCAACAGGTAGCTGTCGTCACGCAAATGACGTACGACCTGTCGATGCCGGTTCAGGTCGTCCCTTGCCCGATTGTACGGGAGGCGGATGGCTTGGCCATGAGCTCGCGCAATGTCTACTTGTCTTTGGAAGAGCGAAGCCAAGCGCTCGTTTTGTCTCGCAGCCTGAAGCAGGCGGAAGCCTGGCTGGCGGAAGGGATGGCAATCCGTGAAATTCGCGATGGCCTGATCCGCATGATTTCGGAAATGCCGCTCGCTTCGATCGATTACGTCGAGGTGCTGGGCTATCCCGATCTGGCGCCGGTCGACAAGCCTTCTAAGGGCGATTCGATTATTGTGGCGCTCGCTGTCCGTTTCGGAAAGACACGGTTGATCGACAATCTGATCACGACCATCTGAGAATCAGGAGGTATCTGCTTTGTTTCGCACAATGATGAAGGCAAAAATTCACCGTGCAACGGTAACGGAAGCGAATTTGAACTACGTCGGCTCCATCACGATCGACAAAAACCTGTTGGACGCGCTGGATATTTTGCCGGGAGAAAAGGTACAAATTGTCAATAACAACAACGGCGCCAGACTGGAAACGTACGTCATTGAAGGGGCGCCAGGCAGCGGCGTAATCTGCCTGAACGGGGCGGCAGCCCGACTGGTTCAGGAAGGCGACATTGTGATCATCATTGCCTATGCCATGATGACAGACGAGGAAGCGCGCACGTTCAAACCGCGCGTCGCGATTATGGATGAGAACAATCAAATCAAGGAAATGATTGGGGAAGAAGTCCACGGTACGGTATTGTAGCCGGATCGCTTTGCATAGAGCCACCTGCCTTGTGAGACAATGAGACTACTCACGCCTCATAGGGGGTGGCTTTTGCGTGAAAATCGAAGAATGGTTCCAGACTCTGAAGAATAAAGCGGAACTCATTGAAAGCAAATGGGCGGGTGCAACAGAACAGGAGCGAATTCAGCTTGCCGACCAGCTGTTTTACTTGCGGCAGGTCAGCGATACGGTCGTTGACCTGTGGCTGCAGTTTGAGGAGCGCCTGTCGAATGCCATACGGCGAATCAAGCAGATGGAGGGGCAACTGCCATCGGAGGGCAATCAGGTGCAGGCGGCGGCGACTCAAGAGAATGCTGCCAAGCATGCTAAGCCGCCGGAAGCGGACGGAGAGGACACTATCAGTCAAAAGGAGACCGTACCTTACGAGCCGATGTTTCGGCGCGGAGAGGGCTTTTATCATCTGCGCATGTACCAGGACGCCAAAAAATGCTTTGCCGAGCTGATCCGCGAATCGCCGGATTGGGAAAGCGGACGATTGTACTACGCCTACAGCCTGCTGTTTTGCGAAGAGCGGGAGAGCGCCTTCCGAGAATTTCGCTTGCTGAGCCGTTCTGCCAGCTCTCCGGCTGTCATGGCAATCAGCTACAATGCCATCGGGTGCATTCTCGCGGAGGAGGAGCAATGGCTGGAAGCAGCTCAGGCTTTCAAGGCATCGCTGGAAGCGAGACCCGACCAAGAAGAGGCGCGCTACAACTTGGCTCTCTGCTACTTGAAAGACGGGGACGCTCAGGAGGCTTTGGAGGAAGCGGAGCGCTGCCTGCTAAAGGATGAGAGTGACTGGGAAGCACAAATGCTTTGGCTGCGAGCGGCTCAGATGTTGCAGGCCATGGATGAGACGGCCGAATTGGCGCCTCCTTCCCCGCTGCAATTGCCGACGCGCGACCTGGGTACCGACACGCTTCAAGAGATGGCTTCTCTTTACGAATCGGTCGGAAATTATCACCGGGCGCAGATTTGCTATCACTTTTTGGCGGAAAGGCTGCCGCGGGAAGGCTGGACCTGGCATGGTCTCGCATGGAATACTTGGCTGATCTCCGGGACGAGGAGGGCCTTGACCCTCATGAAAAAGGCAATCAGCCTCGCGCCGCACGAAGATGACTTTACGTTCAGCTACGGTTGGATGCAGCTGTTCGACGGCAAAGCGGAACAAGCAGTGGCCGCCTTCCGCAAAATGCTGGAGAACAACAGGGACAACCGGCTAGGGCAGTCGGGGATGATTTCTGCGTACGAGAAGCTGGGCGAGCTGCAGGCAGCCAAAAAGCTGGCGAAAGAGTTTACGGAGGATCCTGAGCCGTACATCCGTTCTTTGGGCTATTTTCATCTCGGCCGCCTTGCGGTTGTAGAAGAAAATTGGCGGTTGGCGGAACAGTACTTCCAGCGTACTCTGCCGCATGCCAACCTGATCCGGGAGGTCCCCATCTACATGCAGCTGTGCGCAAGCAAGCTAGGAGAACAAAATCGGCAAAGCGGGCAGCTTCAGCCTTCCCTGCAACTGCAAGCAGGAAATCCCCCGGTTGTTGCCGAAGAGTGAGGGGGGAGCGGATGAGAGGATCCGCCCAGGTTATGAGGTGACAAACGTTTGAATCGATTACTGGTAGTAGACTTTGAAACGACGGGAAGCCATCCGCGTCAAGGAGACAGCATCATCCAGATCGGCGCCGTAGCCATTGATGACGGCCAAGTGACGGACAGCCTCTCTACCTTGGTAAATCCGGGGCAGCCTATCCCGCCTTTTATTACGCAATTGACTGGCATTACCGACGAAATGGTCGCGGACGCACCGACGCTGGAAGAGGTGTTTCCGCGCCTGCTGCGGTTATTGGATGGCAGGGCTTTTGTGGCCCACAATGCCAGCTTTGATCTCCAATTTTTGCAAGAAGCCCTGCTGAGCCAGGGCTATTATGCGTTTGACGGGTATGTGCTGGATACGGTCGAGCTGTCGCGGCTGATCCTGCCTACCCAAAACAGCTACCGACTAGGTGAGCTGGCATCCGATCTGGAAATTGCCCACGACCATCCCCATCAGGCAGACAGCGACGCGATGGCAACAGCCGAATTGTTCCTGCATCTGATGAACATCCTGAAGAGCTTGCCATTGGTGACCATCCAGCGCCTTCAGATGCTGGTGTCCTCCTTTCGCTCGGATATCGGGTCCCTTTTGAGGTTTATCGAAATGGAAAAGCTCGTGTCCATCCCGGAGATGGATGCAGAGCCGGGCAAAAACGACGGGGAGGAAATGTGGGACGTATACCGACAGCTGGCGCTGCGCAAGCGCGAGGAGAAGCTGACAGCCTCCTTAAAGCCGCAACGCCGAGCGGAGACCCCGATGTCCCCTTTTTCTGAAATGCTGGAGGGAATTATCGGTGAACGGGGCAGTTTGCCTGTCCGTGTAGCCGGTTACCAGCGCCGGGAGGCCCAGGAAGCCATGATGAACGCAGTGTTCGACGCCATGCAGGATGGCGTTCATCTCCTGGTGGAAGCGGGTACGGGTACGGGAAAATCATTGGGATATCTCATTCCCGGCATTATTTGGGCCAAGCAAAATCAGCAGCCATTGGTGGTCAGCACGAACACGATCCAACTCCAGGAGCAGCTGTTTCATAAAGAGATTTTGACCTTGCAGCAGACGCTCCCGTTTGATTTTCGGGCATCGACATTGAAAGGCAGAGGGAATTATTTGTGCCTGCGAAAGTTCGAGCAGGCGCTGGAAGAGCCGGTCGAAGGCAGCAGCCAGGAGATGCGAATGGTCAAAGGACAAATGCTGGTCTGGCTCACACAGACCCGGACTGGCGACGTCGAGGAACTCAGCATGCCGCCTGCAGGGCAGCTTTTTTGGCAGCAAGTCAAGAGCGACACCGGCTCCTGTCTGAACCGTGCTTGCCCGTGGTTCAGCCGCTGCTATTACTTTCAGGCGAAGGAGCGGGCGAGGGACGCGGAGGTTTTAATCGTCAACCATGCGCTTCTCATCAGCGATTTGCAGGCGGAGAGCAGAATCCTGCCGCCGTACGAAGTGGCCATTATCGACGAGGCGCACCACCTGGAGGACGCGGCGACCCAGCACCTGGGCAAGCAGTTTACGACTACGCAGCTGCTGTTTCTGTTCGACAGGGCATCCGTGGAACCGGACGGGGCACTGACCCGGTACGTGGCAGAGTGGGAGAGCTGGCTTGGTTCGCCGCAGAGCAGTCTGCAGGAACAATTGGCGGCGCTTGTTCCACTGTCGGCCCGTATGCGGGAAAAGGCCCAGTACTGGACGCAGCTGTTGTATGCGTGGGCATCCGATCGGGCGGAGGAGACGACGGATGCGGGACGGGAAACGGTCCGATACCGCGCCGAATCGTTCACGGGCAAGCATGAAAGAATCCGCAAGTCGACGCGCAAGCTCATCGAGAGTATGACTGCGTTTGCCGAGGGAATGGAAAAACTTCTAGAAGGAGTCCCGGTGGAAGAAAAACCGCCGTTTGCCGTGAGCAGCTTGCGAACGGATCTTTCCGGACTCCTCGGCGACTGGCAAAAAGTCGTGGAGCTGCTGCACTTCTTTTTGCTGGAGCAGGATCCGCAGTATGTCTACTGGATGGAGGTAGAGTCCCGCACGGCCCGCAAGCAGGTTCACCTGTCGGCTGCCTTGCTGGACGTCTCCGAATCGCTGGCAGAGCCGCTCTTTGGCCAAAAGCGCAGCTTGATTCTCACTTCCGCCACCTTGACCGTGAAAAACAGCTTTTCTTACGTCATGAACCGATTTGGGCTGGACAAGCTGCCGGAAAATCGGGTGAGGACATTGGCGCTTCCTTCGCCTTTTGCCTACGACCAGCAAGGATTGCTGCTGATTCCGTCTGATTTTCCGGCACCTGGAAAGGACAGCGACCAAGCGTATTTCGAAGCGGTCGTTCAAGGTTGCATCGATGTCGTCCAGGCGACCAAGGGCCGGACGATGATCCTGCTGACCTCCCACAGCATGCTGCGGATGGTCTACCAGGCCATGAAGGAACGCTTCGCGGAGTCCGGAGAATCGTACACGCTGCTTGGCCACGGGATTGACAGCAACAATCGCAGCAAGCTGGTCGGACTGTTTCAGACAATCGAGCGAAGCGTGCTGCTGGGAACGAGCAGCTTTTGGGAAGGGGTAGACATCCCGGGAGAAGCGCTGAGCAGTCTGGTCATCGTACGGCTGCCCTTTACCCCGCCGAATCACCCTGTCTACCAAGGCAGGGCCGACTTTCTCAAGGCAGAGGGCAAAAACGCGTTTATGTCCCTGGCTTTGCCGCAGGCCGTCATCATGTTCAAGCAAGGAGTGGGCAGGCTGATTCGCCACCAGCTCGACCGCGGTGTCGTCATCGTCTTTGACACGCGGATCGTGGAATCCCGATACGGACGGTCCTTTTTGCAATCGTTGCCTCCCTACCAGGTGGAGAGCGGTCCGTGGCCGGAGCTTCGCGAGAGAATCGAACCGTTTCTGGGCATGACCACCTTGCCGGATTCATAAAATGAAGCAATAGTCTCCCAGGGATTTAGGTGATAAAATAGATGGGATGGAAAACAAAATGGCGCTGGTTGCTTCTGGGATTTTGCGCGGCATTCCTCTTTTCCTGCACGCCCCAGAGTCGGACGCAAAGCGTGGTCAAAGTGGAAGACCCGTATGCCAGTGAGAATGAGCAAGACTTCACCGGTCTTGTCCTTACCTATTTTGCGCTTCCGCACGGAGAAAGCACGCTTGTCCGCCTTCCGGGGGGCAAGACGATGCTGATCGACACGGGACGTGCAGAAGATTGGCCTGTTTTGTTTGAACGCTTGTCGGAACGAAAACTAACGAGGCTCGACTATCTGGTGATCACGAACGATCAACCTGAACATATAGGCGGCTATCCGTTTCTCGAAAAACAGTTTTTGGTCGACACTGTCATTTTGCCCAAGCTGATTCAGTCATCGATTGAAAATGTCGTACCCTTGCGCCCTTCCCAAAAGCGGATAGCCTTGACGACTCAGGATCTGCCGCAGCTGGGAGACGACGTGAGCATGCAGGTGCTGCTTCCGGAGGAGCCATTGTTTCTGTCTCCGCAAAACAATTCGCTCGTCTTTCGGTTGCAGCACAAGCAGCTGCGGTTTTTGTTCACGAGCGGGATCAATGAGAAAGCGGAGGAGCGTCTGCTGGAGAAATACGGCGACCAGCTGAAGGCAGAGGTGCTGAAGGTGGGGGACCAGGGCAGCAATCAAGGTTCGTCCCAGCCTTTTCTCAGCAAGGTCGACCCGCAAGTCGCGATTATCCAGACGGGGAAGCTCCGCGACAAGATGAAGGACAGCCATACGGAAGTCTTGGAGCGGTTGGGCGAATCGTGGGCAGAGACTTACATCACCAGTCAGGACGGATCGATCACGATTTTGTCGAACGGGGAGGATTATCGGATCATCAAGCAAAAAAAGCAATAAGGGGGAGACCGAGCGTGGCCAAACACGAAAAAATTTCGGAAGCGGTCGTTCGCCGCCTGCCGATTTATCTTCGCTACCTCAGTTATCTGCAGCAAGTAGGGGTGGCAACCGTTTCCTCCGGGCAAATGGGCAAGAATCTGGATGTCAATCCGGCGCAAATCCGCAAAGATCTGGCCGCGTTCGGGGACTTTGGCAAGAAGGGCATCGGCTACGATGTCCATTACCTCGTGGAAAACATTCGCCAAATCCTCAAGCTGACGGATGAAATTCGGGTCGTGCTGGTAGGTGCCGGGCATTTGGGTCATGCCATCAGCAATTACAACGCTTATTTGAAGGATAACATGCGGATTGCGGCTATCTTTGACTGCGATCCCCAAAAGCTGGGAAAACAAGTGGCGGGTATTTCGATCCAGCCTCTGGAAGAGCTGGAACAGACGATCGCAGAAAAGCAGATCAAGCTGGCGATCATCACGGTACCTGCCCCGGCAGCGCAATCCGTATGTGATCAGTTGACTAAAGCGGGGATCAAAGGAATCCTGAATTTCGCCCCAACCACGATACGCGCTCCCAAGGACGTGCGTATCCACTACGCGGATGTGACATCCAATTTGCAAAGCCTGGCTTATTACTTATCGTAAAGAACGGAGTGTTTCCATGAAAAAAACCATCCTGATCCATGCAACAGTCATTACCGTAAACGAGGCAAACGAAGTCATCCACGATGGTGCCGTCGCGTTCGAGGGCGACAAGATTACGTACGTCGGGCCGACTCCGGAAGACCTCTCCGACGCAGGGTACGACGAAGTCATCGACCAAAAAGGCGATTACATCCTTCCGGGGTTGATCAATACGCATGGCCACGCCGGCATGTCGCTCCTGCGGGGATACGCGGACGATTTGCCGTTGCAGCAATGGCTGGAGGACAAAATGTGGCCGCTGGAAGCCCAATTTACGAGCGACCATGTGAAATGGGGCACCCAGCTGTCGCTGATTGAGATGATCCGCACCGGTACGACGACTTTCGTGGATATGTACGACCATATGGACGAGGTAGCGAAAGCGGTCCATGCGGCTGGCATGCGCGCTCGCCTCTGCCGGGGAATGATCGGCTTGTGCTCGGAGGAGGAGCGCAAAGCCAAACTGCAGGATGCGACCCTGTTCGCAAAAGAATGGCATGGTCAGGCGGACGGCCGCATCACTGTCATGATGGCTCCGCATGCCCCTTATACATGCGACCCGTCCTTCATTACCCAAATCATTGAGAAAGCCGACGAACTCTCGTTGCCTCTGCACATCCACATGTCGGAAACGGCCTGGGAAGTAGGGCAGAACGAGCGCGATTACGGACTGCGTCCCGTGGCACACCTGGAAAAGCTGGGAATGTTTAAGCGTCCTACACTCGTCGCGCATGCCGTGCATCTGACGGATGAAGAGATTGATATCTTGGCAAACTATCAAGTAAGAGTTTCTCATAACGTCGTGAGCAACTTGAAGCTGGCAAGCGGCGTGGCGCCCGTGCCGAAAATGCTGGCGAAAGGCGTAAGCGTCTCTCTGGGAACGGACAGTTCTGCCAGCAACAACAACCTGAACCTGTTTGAGGAATTGAAATTGGCCGCGATCCTGCACAAGGGCGTAAACTACGATCCGGTAGCAGTTCCAGCGGAGGAAGCCTTGCGCATGGCGACCCGCTACGGCGCAGATGGTGTCTTCCAGTCCGAGTCGTTGGGTTCCATTGAAGTAGGAAAACAGGCGGACCTGATTGTCATGGACAGCCATCAGGCCCACTTCCATCCGGCACACGAACCGATTTCTCACGTGGTTTACGCAGCGAACGGCAGGGATGTGAAGGACACGATCGTCGCCGGCAAATACTTGATGCGCAATCACCAGCTGCTGACGCTGGATGAAGAACGGGCGATTTACGAAGCAAACCGCATGTTCCAAATGCTGAAACGGTAAAAGGCTCCTGTCAGGTGTGGACAGGAGTGAAAGAAAGTAGTTGTAGGTAGGGGAAATTGGGTTTCAACAACGTCATGCCGTGCTTATTTTCGCCACAACTCGGTCAGGGGATGATGGCGAAAATCCAGTGAGGGTGTGTGTGATGAAATGCGAAGTGGTGAAGACAAGGCTGCCCAGGAGACGCGGTATTCCTGAATCAAGAACCCTAGTACGTCAGGAGATGTGGGTTGCTCGGAGCTCTTCACACGCTCACCTCCTCGGGGTGTACATGTAGTATGACCGACGTCCCCCTCGGTATGAGTAGCAACTTTTCCGTCCCGTTCTAAAACCTTCCCGTATAGCATAGGCTTAGACAACAAAACGGGACAGGGGGATTGGGACATGTATATCCGGCCCAAGCTGCTGTGGTGGCTCATACCCATCTTTCTCAGTCTGTTTTTCGTGGGGATCGCGCTCGGTTCCTTGGACAACCGAAGCGACATGAAAGGTGGACGAGTCATGGAGCAGGGAGCAAGCGCGGGATACGACCCGGCGACGCTGTCTGGATTGCTGGATCAGTTGACGCGGGAAGAGGAGCGGACGTTTGTCGTATACATGCAGAATCACGCTTTAAACGGGCGCTATCAGCGCGAACGGTTTTCGCTTTCCGGCGAAATCGCTGGCCACACGTTAGAAATTTCCCGTAACGACGAGCAAAAGGTAAACGTAATAATAGATGGACAGACGCAGGATCATACGTCGCTGCCTTATGCGCTGTACACGCCGCACGAGCATGCGTCTCTGATCAAAAGCGTCCTGCAATCGGTGGCCCCTCAGCCTTTGCAAGACCCCAGCGGTCAGGGCTGGAAGGGGTTTCGTGTGTCCGTTCCACCAAGGGAGGTCACCTCGCTGCTCGCACTCTGGTTGGGGCCATCGTTTCCGATCGAGGACCTCACACCGGAGCTTGCAAAAGGGATTGGTGTGACCTACCAGCTCTGGTACGAGCCGTCGTCGGGCAACATACGGCAAATGGACATGGAGATGACAATCAAGACGGCAGCAGGCGTCAAGCGCGACGAGCTGCGATTTCGCCTGTAACGTCACGAAGAAAAAAGGAGTTATCGTACAGTGCCTGTAAGAATGATCGTGGGAGCACTCGTTTTTGTGTTGATTGTAGGGGCGGGTTTTGCTTACCATTTGACCTCCACGGTCGTGGGGAAAAGAAGCGACTTTGATGAACAAGTGATGAAATGGGTGCAGGAACGGACGACAATCAGCCAAGTGGACTCGATCGATGAGTACAGAGGCAAGCAAAGCTACGCGGTCGTATTGGGCAAAAACCAGGTGGGCACACCTGTCGTCGCGTGGCTGACGGACAAGACCGCTGCATTCGACCGCATGGATCGCGCTGTTCCGCAGAAAAATGTGGAGGCCGCCGTGCTTAAGGGATTTCCCGGAGCCAAAATCTTGCACATCGTTCCCGGATTGGATAATGACCAACGTTTTTGGGAAGTGACGCTGCAGGACAAGGACGGGCGTTATCGCTATCTGCATTACGACTTGTTCCATGGAGGTTTGTTGGCCTCGTACGTTTTGGCGTCTGGTTCCTGAATTAAAAAGTTTCGGACCTTTCCCCTTTGGGGAAAGGTTTTTTCTTGTCGCAGCAGGGTTCTCAGAAGCCGAATGGCACAGTAACCAAGAACTGTATAACCATTTTGATATACTCGTATGATATACTAATTGCGATGAAAGAGATAGAAAAGAACGTATAAGCAGGGGGGAGAAGCAGTGCAATTGAAAAAAGGTACGATTGGATTGTCCTTGGTAGCGACACTCGCTCTCCTGTTCGGAGGATGGTTCTTTTATCAAAAGATTGAAATTGAAGAGCCGATCCGTACGGAAATCGGACAGTTGCAATCCGCGTCCTTGACGCATTTGGATGTCGGTAAGGATCAAATTGAAATAGATTTGAAAGTGACAAAACCGGAAACGTTTCCACAAGAATATCGCGAGCTGCTCGACAAGACAAACGGGCTTGCGGGAAGCAAGAAGGTAGTCATTTCCGTCGAGAATCAGTCGCAAGATTTGAAAGACATTTGGAAGAACGGCCAGTTTGTATTTACAGAAGTAATGGATCTCCATCAATACAGCCGGATTCCGCAGATCGTAGATCAGTGGAAAAAGGAGAACAAGCTCGATGATGCGACCGCTTTGATGGACGATACCAACATCTATGTTTACTTGAAAAAAGGGTCGGAGGATTTTTACACTATCATTCCCCGGTCCATGGAAGATGAGGTGACGGCCCGTGGGTAAAGAGCTCTTGATTGGCGTCGTTCCCGGAGTATTGATTTTCCTGTTGTTCTTGGGCATCAACATCACTCCGTTTGTGTTGTTTGCCCTCGTGCTTGGAGCCATCTACTTTTTCGTCCTACGCCAGCAAGGCGGCCAGGGTGGCAACTTCGCGCTTGGCGGCAAGCGCAAACAGAGCAAGCATATCATACCGAAAACCAATATCCAGTTTGCTGATATCGGTGGACAGGAACGGGCGAAAAAAGAATTGAAAGAAGCACTCGACTTCTTGGTGTACAAAGACAAGATCGAGCAATATGGCATTCGTCCGATCAAAGGCGTGCTGCTCACCGGACCGCCCGGAACAGGCAAGACGTTGATGGCAAAAGCCGCAGCCAACTACACCAACTCCGCTTTCGTGGCTGCCTCCGGCTCCCAGTTTGTAGAGATGTACGTGGGGGTAGGGGCGCAGCGAATTCGTGAGATGTTCAAGGAAGTCAAGGCAATCGCCGAGAAAAACGGTCAGGATAGCGCGATTATCTTCATCGACGAAATTGACGTGATCGGCGGGAAGCGCGACGGCCAGCAGCAAAAAGAGTACGACCAGACGTTGAACCAGCTGCTGACGGAAATGGACGGGGTGGCGACGAGCGACAAGCCGCGCGTCCTGGTCATGGCGGCGACCAACCGGATCGATATGCTGGATGCGGCTTTGCTGCGCCCGGGCCGCTTTGACCGCCACATCAATGTGGATTTGCCGGACAAACCGGCACGTGAGCAAATCTTGACGATTCATACAGCGAACAAGCCGCTCGGCTCCGATGTCGTGCTGGAAAAGGTAGCGCAAGAGACGTTCGGTTTTTCTGGCGCGCAGCTCGAAAGTGTGGCCAATGAGGCTGCGATCTATGCCATGCGCGAGAACTGCAGCAAGATCGAGTCACGTCACTTCGCCTATGCGGTCGACAAAGTGATGCTCGGGGAAAAAGTAGACCGCGAAGCGTCCGAGGAAGAGAAAAAGCGCGTCGCCTTGCACGAGCTGGGGCACGCGATCGTCAGCGAGATGGTTCGTCCGGGTTCGGTGTCGCAGGTCACGCTGAGTCCGCGAGGCAAAGCGCTGGGCTACGTGCGGCAAAATCCTCTGGAAGACCGCTATCTGTACACGAAGGATGCCATGGAGAAACAAATCATGGTCAGTCTGGGAGGAGCTGTCGCTGAAGAAATCTATTACGGCGGCCGCAGTACAGGGTCGAAAAACGACTTTGAGCAAGCGCTGGGAATGGCCCAGGAGATTGTGCAGAGCGGGATGTCCAGACTGGGGATCGTCCATCTGCAATACGTGGATAAAACGCGGATTCACGATGAGGTCGAGCACCTGCTGGAAAACCTGCTGGAGCGAACGCACAGCCTGCTGGCGAAATGTGACGCCGTGTTTAAAAACGGGCTCCAGACGCTGCTCGATGCGGAAGTTTTGCAGGGAGACGAATTCCGCGAGCTGCTCAAGCAAAACCAAACCAAAGAAGAGCATGTCGCTGTATAAGCATCGCATGGCAGCGCATCCGAATAAAACCGCAAGACTGACAGACGATTCTGTTGATCTTGCGGTTTTTTGTACGGGTAACAGCAACCCTAGCGAACCAAACTTTTTTCCGAAGGGGTGCCAAACGCCCTCCTCTGTGAATATCTTACAGAATGATCTGGGATTGACATCAGGAGGCAAGGAGACTCTATGGCAAATGTAAATCGGCGCAAGCTGAACAAAAATTTGGGGAAAACCGTCCGGAGAAGCTCTGCGGAATTTGAAATTCCGCTGTTCCAATCCAAGCGCAATGTCGATTGGCTTTCAGAGCTGGAAGAGGATCTTTTGGACGGCGAGATTCCTCCCGAACAATCACAACCGCTCCCGACAGCAGCGAAGGGGAATCCAGCTACTCCGCCGCTGCAAAAAATGCCGACCCAAGGCATCTCCTCCAACCAGACGACTTACACCAAGGTGATCAAGGAGCGGAATGACGACCGGGTGAGATCATTTGTTTACACGGACGATTTGACCGACCAGTCCGTCACCACGGAGAAAATCGCGAATCGGGCGATTGACGCGACAAAAATGAAGCCAGGCATTGTAGACAATACGCTCTTGAAAGACTATGCAGTGGACAGCAGCAAGCTGGCTGACCAAAGCGTCACCTCGAACAAGATCGCTCCCCAAGCGATCCAGAGCGAGCATCTGGGACGAGGAATCATCAACAGCGATATGATTCAGGATCGATCCATTTCCGGTCAAAAGCTGATCAACTACAGCATTTCATCGGAAAAATTGGCGGACAAAGTCATCGATTCAATGAAGTTTGCCGAAGGAGCGATCCAGAGCAAACACATTCAGGAGCAGGCCATTACCAGTGAACTGATCCAGGATCAGGCGATCACTTCGGAGAAAATCAAAACAGGCGGGATCCATACCAGACACCTGGCGAATTACGCGATCAATTCCGTCAAGCTGGAGGACGGAGCGGTCACGAGCGATAAGATTCGTGACGGCGCAGTGACGGCAGCAAAACTCGATGAGAATGTGATCGAATCCCAGCACATTCGGGAGGGATCCATTCTTCACCACCACGTCGCGGACCAGGCCATAGACCAGCGAAATCTGGCGCCCGGCTCTGTGACAGATACACACCTTGCCTTTCAGGCGGTATTTACGCAGCACCTCCAAGATGAAGCGGTTACGAGCGACAAAATCGGCCCCTATGCCGTGTTGACCGAACATTTGGACCACGCGAGCGTTACCTCTGAAAAAATTGCAAGGGAGTCGGTCACTGGTGTCCACTTGCAAGCCTCAAGCGTCCAGACTTCCCATTTGCAAGACCATGCCATCTCCACGAAAAAGCTCGGGGATCAGCAAGTGACGACAGCCAAGCTGGCTGACAGAGCCGTGACGAGCGAGAAGCTGGGGAATCGGAGTGTCGGCAGCCACCATCTGCTGGAGGAAAGCATCGAGGCGAGGCATCTGGCTGACAACTCGATCACCCCTGAAAAGCTCGCCCGCAAGTCCATTGAAGATCGGCATTTGACGGAACGGCTCATCGGCCCTGCCCACTTGCGGGAGTACGCGGTGCAAACACAGCATCTCGGGGATCATGTGGTCACAACGTCCAAGATCGCTCCGGAGTCGATTTCGACGGATAAAATCACGGAACTGAGCGTCACGACGACGAAGCTGGCAGACTCGGCCGTCACTTCTCCCAAATTGGGAACGGAAGCAGTGAAGACGCGACATCTGGGGAAAGGCGCAGTCACGGGGGAGAAATTGGCGGAAAAGGCGGTATCGTCCACTCACCTCGCCAGTCTGTCCGTGCAGAATGAACATCTCCAGCCTAAGTCGGTCAGCAAGGAGAAGCTGCAGGATGGCAGCGTCACACGCGAGAAGCTGACGGATCGGGTCATAGATGGATCCAAAATCGAGCTGCAATCCTTGACTGGGGAGCATGTGGTACTGGAGAGCCTGACTGGTCGCCACCTCGCCGCAGGAAGCATCACGTCCGAAAAGCTGGCGAAGCAAACCATCGAGACGCAGCACATCGTCGATCGGGCCATTACGGAAGAGAAGCTCGCGGACGGAATCGTGACAGAGAATAAAGTGGCTCCCGGATCAATCAGCGACATTCATATTGTGGACCGCAGCATTTCTCCGGAAAAGCTTTCGTTTTACCCGGTTCAAACGGCCAGAAGGCACGCTCCGGCCTTGCAGCTGTTTGGATCCACGCCATACCGGATGCCGGCAAGCGAGCGGACTGTGGACGTCGTCATTCGGCTTCCGGAGCCGTTTGGCGATGCCAGTTACTGCATCGTAGCCATGACCAACCAGCCCGGAATGGGGGCTTCCCTGAAAAAAACGTCCAAATTTTCGGCTATTATTACCGTGTTTCGCTCGCGGGAAGACGGTGAGATCAGCGGGATGCTCCAATGGATCGCTCTCGGGGAAAAGGGGAGCCCTGATGATGACGGCTTCACAGAAGAAGATTTCCTGGAAGAAGAAGGGAGCGATTGGTCAAGCGAGTCACCGGAGGCATTGACAGAGGATGACTTGTTGCGGGAACTGGAGGAAGAGCTTGTAGAAAGAGAGGAGACCTTAGGGCAAGGGATTGAGCATGCCGACCGCCAATCTGAATAGCGGCAGCCGACGAGGCGCCTTTCTGCAGCCAGCGGAAAGGCTATTTTGTTTCCGTAATGTTATTATGGTAAACTAAATGCGGAGTCTGTCATTGAATTTGCCCATCCCCGATAGTATAATTGCAAGGTATACTCAGTCTGTTATTTGTCTGGGACGGTAAATGGAGGGAATTGATCCGATGTTGACGACGATTGCCCGAATCGGGCAGCATGTTGGACAAGAAGTACGTTTGGGCTGCTGGCTGTATAACAAGCGCGGCAGCGGCAAGATCCAATTTTTGCAACTGCGCGATGGCTCCGGCTTTATCCAGGGGGTCGTAGTAAAGGCAGAAGTGGCTGAGGATGTTTGGGAAAGAGCATCGAAACTGACACAAGAAAGCTCTCTTTACATAACTGGGGTTGTTCGGGCGGACGATCGCGCGCCGAGCGGCTTTGAATTGAATGTGACGGGCGTGGAAATCATCCAGCTCGCGGAAAACTATCCGATTTCCTTGAAAGAGCACGGCGTGGATTTTCTGATGGACCATCGCCACCTCTGGCTGCGCACACCGCGTCAGCGCGCCGTGATGGCTATCCGCTCCGAAGTCATCCGGGCGGTGTACGAGTTCTTCCAGCAAAACGGGTTCTACAAAGTCGATCCGCCGATTTTGACGCCTACTTCCGCTGAGGGAACCACAAACCTGTTCCATACCAAGTATTTTGACGAGGATGCCTATCTGTCTCAATCGGGCCAGCTGTACATGGAAGCGGCGGCAATGGCTCTGGGCCGCGTATACTCGTTCGGACCGACGTTCCGCGCTGAGAAGTCGAAAACCCGTCGCCACCTGATCGAGTTTTGGATGATCGAGCCGGAGATGGCGTTCGTGGATCACGAAGAAAATCTGCGCATTCAGGAAGCGTTTGTCTCCCACATCGTGCAATCCGTCCTGAAGAATTGCCAGATGGAACTGAAAACGCTGGAACGCGACACGACCAAGCTGCAAAACGTGACCGGTCCATTCCCTCGCATCAGCTACGACGATGCGATCAAGCTGCTCCAGGAAAAAGGAAGCGAGATCAAGTGGGGCGACGATTTTGGCGCTCCGGACGAGACGACGATCGCAGAGCACTTCGACAAGCCGGTCTTCATTACGAACTACCCGACTGAAATCAAGGCCTTCTACATGAAGCCGGATCCGAAT
Organism: Brevibacillus brevis; assembly: GCF_031583145.1. Taxonomy (NCBI): domain Bacteria; kingdom Bacillati; phylum Bacillota; class Bacilli; order Caryophanales; family Paenibacillaceae; genus Brevibacillus; species Brevibacillus brevis. The sequence goes on from NZ_CP134050.1 coordinate 2,725,088, forward strand.
CGCCCGGAAGTCGTACTGTGTGCCGATTTGATCGCACCGGAAGGATACGGGGAGATCATCGGAGGAAGTCAGCGGATTGACGATCCTGAGCTCCTGGAAAAACGCTTTGCTGAGCATGAGCTTTCGGAAGAGGCTTATCGTTGGTACCTCGATTTGCGGAAGTACGGCACGGTTCCGCATTCCGGCTTCGGACTGGGACTGGAGCGCACAATCGCCTGGATTTGCGGACTGGATCACGTTCGCGAGACCATCCCGTTCCCTCGCATGCTGTATCGCCTGTACCCGTAATTCTCGTACACCCTGTTGCTGAGGGCAGCAGGGTGTTCCTATTGATTGATCATGCTTCTACCTGTTTCTGCACTCCCTTGTCATTCCAACTCAGAGGTGAAAAACGCTTTATGGATTCTCAACTATTGCAATTGTTGCAAGAAGGTGCGACGTCCGTCTCGAACCTGCTTCTCAAAATGTACAAACGCATGTTTCTGGCCGATGATGAAATGATGCTGCTCATTCATCTGCTCTCGTTTCAGCAGGAAGGAAACCGTTTCCCGACGTTGACGGAACTCGAAGAGCGCATGTCTATGCCAAACATGAGACTGATTCAATCGCTGCAGAAGCTGCTGAAAGAGGAATGGATTCGCATCGATGAATTTATTGACCCGCAAACCGGGATGCGGCATGAGCAATACAATTTGACGCCTTTGTATCGGAAGCTGTACCAAACCTGGCGAGAGCAGCAAACGAACTCTCACATGATCGAGTCGATTCATGAGCCGTATCGGCAAACGGCAGCAGCGGCTGTGGATGAAGAGCCGGTAGCCATTTACGGACGATTTGAACAAGCCTTCGGACGGCCGCTCTCTCCATTTGAACTGGAGAGCATCCACATGTGGGCGGAGCAGGACGGCTATTCGGAAGAGCTGATCTTGACCGCCTTGCGCGAGGCAGCAACGGTCGGAAAGCTGCACATTCGCTACATCGACCGCATCTTGCTGGAATGGCAAAAACAGCAAATCACAAGTGTGGAGCAAGCACGTCAATACAGCATGAATTTCCGCCGAAACCGTCAACCGCTTTGATTGTTGCAATCGAGGCGGTTTTTTTGTTGCCGTCATACCGTACGCGTACCCATTTTCGACTCTCGTCATACCCTATAGCATACTTGCACGTTGCCGGCCCTGCATCCTTGATCCCAGATCAGCAGGGGCAACAGTTTGGAGGGAATGGCTTGTGGAAAAAAAGAAGAAATGGGATCTGCCGCATTGGGTGATGCCGGGCGTTTTTTCCGGCAACTTTGTGGTAGAGGAAGCCGTCGAGCGTATTTCCATCGTCAAACCGACGGAAAAGGAAACGGAAACGGCCACTGTCAAACTTCAGGAGGCGAAAGGCGATGAGGCATCCGTGCAGACATCCCCGCTCGCGCCGGAGCAGCCGATTGAAATCATTTTGACCCAGAAGGAGTCGGTCATTCGCGATCAGGTGGAAAAGCTCGAGCTGGAAATGACAGAGTTGAAGCGGCAGCTAGCCGCCTGGGAGCAGCGATTCCGGGAGATCGAAGAAAAGCAGACGAAGGAATTGCAGTACTTGTACCAGGTCGTACTGGCTCTGAAAAAGGAGTGGGAGAGCGAGCGTAATGAAGATCGCCATCATTAGTCCGGGTCCGTTCTCCGTGCCTCCCGTCAAAGGCAGCTCAGTCGAGCACGACATCGACGAAGTGACGAAGATGATGGACCCGGAACACAGGGTCACGATCTACACTCGCACCTGCGCTACTTACCCGAAGTCTACGGTAGAGGAAAACCGGGAATTCATCCGCTTTCCCTACCAGGGGCCAGGTCCATACTTACGGCGAATCATCCGGCACATTCGCAAGCACAAGCCGGATGTCATCATGGTGGAAAACAGGCCAACCTATGTGCTTGCCTTAAAAAACCGCTTTCCCAAAATTCCGGTGTTTGTAAACATGCACTCGCATGTCTTTGCATCAAAAGGCATCATCAGCAAAGAAAAAATGAAGCGCGTAGTTCGCCTGGCATCCGGCTTTTTCACCAACAGCGAGTACCTGCGCCGCCATTTTATCAAGACGTGCAAAATACCACCGCATAAAATACATGCCGTTCACTTGGGAGTAGACGTCAGCCCGTATCAGGTAGCCAAAATCCATTATTCGATCCGCAAGCTGCGCAAACAGATCGGACTTTCGCCGGACGATCGTGTCCTTTTTTACGCGGGGAGACTGATGAGGGCAAAAGGGGTCCACGTGCTCTTAAAGGCGTTTCGTGCCGTCAGCGAGCAGGATCCGCTGGCCCGGCTCGTCATCGTGGGGGGTACGGGCTATGGCAGCAACCGCCTGACCCCTTATGTGCGCGAGCTGAAAAAATTGGCGAAGCCGCTGGGGGACAAAGTCAAATTCGTCAACTTCGTCCCCAGTGCAAAAATGCCGTTGTACTACCAGCTTGGAGACGTCGTCGCTACTCCCTCGGTCTGGCAGGAAGCGTTTTGCCGCGTCAATCTCGAAGCGATGGCTTCCGGCAAGCCGGTAATCACGACGCCGCGCGGAGGGATAGGTGAAGTAGTTGCCCATCAAAGCAGCGGATTCTTGCTTCCTCCCAAAGCGTGGAAAACGGAGCTGCCCGTCGTCTGGAATCTTCTCTGGAGCATACCGGGGATTCGGGCGGAGATGGGAAGGCAAGCGCTGCTGAGAGCCAAGCAGTTTTCCTGGTATGCGACAGCCCAAGGGTACTTGAACGTATTCGAAAGCGCACTGGGAAAACGTACGGGAGAAGAGGCTTCGCAGGAGAAGCAGCTGCTGCGTAAAACCGGATAAAGCCGTATCCCGCTTCATAGGTGCCAGCCCTTTCTTATGCGGGTGTGGACGTCAGCCCTGTCCAGATTTCGCAAGACGCATACCTTATAAGTATCGCAGAGCACTATTGGGGAGTGATACTTGTGAAAGGGTTAATCTTGTGTGCTGGACGTGGTACGCGACTGCACCCGTTCTCCTATTCGCAGCCCAAAACCCTCCTCCCTGTGGCCAATCATCCAGTATTACACTACTGCATCCGCAAACTGCGTGAAGTGGGTGTCCATGACATCGGGATCGTCATTCACCCTTCCCAAGTGCAAATCCCTCCACTCGTGGGCGATGGTAGTCGATTCGGGGCTACCATTACGTTTATTGAGCAGGAGGAACCATTGGGAATCGCCCATGCCGTCCAATTAGCGCAACCGTTTCTACATGACGAACCGTTTATTTTGTTACTCGGTGACAACTTGTTGATGGATTCGCTGCACGGGCTTACACGTGCGTTTTCAAGTACTTCGTCCGACGGAGTTGTGATGCTAAGTGAAGTGGAGAGACCACAGGACTATGGGATCGCCGAAATACAGGAAGAGCGTCTCGTCTCGGTAGAGGAAAAACCCCGCCAACCAAAGAGCAATCTGGCCGTCATTGGCGCATACCTGTTCACCAAACCCATTTTTGAGTCGATTGCTACACTTCAGCCGTCCGCCCGCGGGGAATACGAAATCACAGACGCGATACAGTCCATGATTGATCGGGGATATCAGATCGTGCACACCGTTACGAGTGGAAAGTATTCCGATGTAGGGACGATTGATCGGTGGCTGGAGGCCAATCGGTGGATGCTGACCAACGATTTGGGCAAGCGCTACCAGGTCGGCGCCGATTCGATCGTGGAGAACTGTGAAATCGTGGGACCTGTCCTGATCGGCGACGGCTGCGAGATCCGGAATTGCCGGTTGGGGCCTTTTGTTTCTATTCAAAATGGCGTGCGATTGAACAATTGTGCACATATTGAAAACAGCATTTTACTCGAGAACAGCTCACTAGAGGATGTCGCCTGGAACGTGACGGACAGCGTGTTTGGCCGTTCTTCCCACTTGAACGGACACTCCAGCGATACGAGCGGCGTCTTCCTTGTAAGCGACAAGTCTTCCATCCGAATTCCAGCTGTCAAGAGGGAGGAGCCATGAGTCCGACCTTTACCGTAGTCATTCCGACGTACAATCGTGCCAAGTTTATTCGAAAGGCGATCCGAAGCGTGATCAAGCAGACCTGCAAAGATTGGAAGCTGCTGATCATGGACGACGCCTCTACGGATAAAACGCGTGTCAAGGTAGAGAAATACTTGTTCTACCCGAATATCACCTACTATCGAATGGAGAAAAACTCGGGCATCTCCAAGGTGATGAACCAGGCGCTGTCGATGGTGGATACCCCATACCTCGTACAGCTGGATTCGGACGATTGGCTGCCGAAACGGACATTGGCGGTTCTCAAGAAGTACATTCATAAAAGCAAACCAAAAACGGCGTTGTATTACGGAAATGTGAAAATTTGGAGGGTAAAACGAGGCAAATACTACAATCCGTTCCTCGTCAAGCACAAGCATTTCCGCAACAAATACCAGTTTCTCAAATACAACCGGTGGATGGTCGCTCCGCGCTGCTACCGGGTGGCGGCCCTGAGGGAGGTCGGCGGCTGGGATACTTCCGACAAATACGAAGGGCGGATCATGGAGGATCGCCGGATCATTCTGCGTCTGATCGAGCGATACCCTGTCCGGTACATCAACAAAAAGCTGTACAATCGAACCAAACACCGCGGCCAACTGACGGACGGCAAAATGAAGCGCAGGCGCAACCACCTCAGGCGAAAAACATTCAAGTACTACCTGAAGCGGTGGGGGAACAAATTCAAACCGGTGTTTACGTACCGGAACGGTTATCTGGTTATCAAACGGCTGAAGAAAGTGAGGCGGCGGCGGCGATGACAAAAGCGCTTGTCACCGGTTGTGCCGGTTTTATCGGGTCTCATTTGACCCAGCGTCTGCTCCAGGATGGGGTGGTGGTCATCGGGGTCGACGGGTTTCTGGATAATTACGATGTGTCGGCAAAGCTGCGCAATTTGGCGGAGATCGGCAGGCATCCGGCCTTTACCTTCCATTCGACAATGCTGCAGACGCAGCGGTGGAACGAATGGCTGGATGGGGTGGACGTCGTGTACCACCTTGCCGCGCTGCCTGGCGTCCGCAACAGTTGGGGAAAGGCTTTCTCCGACTATGTCCATCACAACATCCTGGCGACGCAGCAATTGCTGGAGGCGTGCCTGCAAAGGCCGAAGCCTCCCGTGGTCGTCGCTTCTTCTTCTTCGTCCGTATACGGAACGATGCAGGGCACATTCACGGATGAGTCTGCGCCCCTTCGTCCCGTCTCTCCCTACGGAGTCACCAAGGAAGCGATGGAGCAAATTTGTCGGGTATACGTGAAAGCGCATGGTTTGCCGATCACGATGCTCCGCTATTTCACTGTCTATGGTCCCCGGCAGCGTCCGGATATGGCGTTCCACCGCTTCTTTCGGCAAATGATGAAAGGCGATCCGGTCGTGATCTATGGCGATGGCCAGCAGACAAGGGATTTCACCTTTGTTTCCGATGCGGTAGAAGCCAATATCCTGGCCGCGAAGCACGCAGCGCCCGGGGAGATTTTCAACGTCGGCGGCGATCGGGAAATCAAATTGCTCGATGTGCTGTCCATCATGGGCGGCCTGTTGAACACCACGCCCAACCTTTCCTTCCAAAAGGGGCCGGCTGGCGATTCGCAGCGCACGTGTGCGGACATCCAACTGGCCCAAACACGCCTGGGATACCGGCCGCAAGTTCCGCTTGAAGAAGGACTTCGGTTGCAATTGGCCGACATGCGCGCGCAAGCCAAGGGATAATTCTAGGGAAACGGGAGGCAAGTCGCATGCAGCGGGTCCTCGTTTATCGAAGAAAATTTCTGCCACGGAGCGAAACGTTTATCTACGAGCAATTGCTGGGGCACCAGGCGGTCAAACCGATCGTGCTGACAAGGCAGCGCCCGTTCAATCGCAAACAATTCCCTTATTCGCCGGTCTATGTGCGCAAGCGCTTGGCCGGCCTCTCCACATGGCTCCGGAAAAAAAAGGTGAAGTGTTTGCATGCGAGATTTGGACCTGCCGGCCTGGAGCTGCTCCCGTATGCACGAAAGACAAAATTGCCGCTCATCACTTCGTTTCACGGTTTTGACGCAACCAAGCGAGTCAAGGAAAACCCTGGATACAGACGCAGTTTGCGGCGTCTTTTCCGCAGAGGGAAAGCATTTACGGTTGTCAGCAACCACATGAAAAAAAGGCTGATCCGCCTAGGTTGTCCCGCCAAGAAAATTACCCTCATCCGCTCGGGAATCGATTTGCGAAAATTCCCGATGCAGCCGATCCTGCCGGTAAACGACGGGGAGTATCGCCTGCTCAGCGTAGGGCGCTTGACGGAAAAGAAGGGCATGGACACACTGGTTCGAGCGTTTGCCCGCGTACGCAAGGAATTTCCCCGTGCCAAGTTGATCATCATTGGGGACGGTGAATGGAAGCCGAAGCTGCGGCGGCTGATCAAAAAGCACAAGCTGGGCAAGCGGGTCGTGCTGAAGGGTGCTCAGCCACATCGCGAGGTGCAGCGTCAGCTCGGCAAGTGCCACGTATTCGTGCTTGCATGCAAGACCGCCCGAAGCGGCGACAAGGAAGGCATTCCGAACGTGCTGATGGAAGCGATGGCGACGGGACGGCCGGTCATCTCCACCTACCATTCGGGCATCCCCGAGCTGGTCGTGCACAAGGAAACCGGATATTTGGTGCCGGAGCGCTCACCGACCCAGCTGGGAAAGATGATCAATCACGTACTGGACTCGCAGGATGAGTGGAACCAAATGGCGGCACGAGCCAGGGAGAAAGTGGAGCGCAACCATAACATCGACAAACAGCGGGCCAAACTGGAAGACCTCTACCTGCGAGTGATGGGGAAATCAGCATCGAAGAAGCCCGCCCAAGGCTGAGTAGGGGCGGATCATCAGGAACGATATTTCTTGCTGAATCGGAAAGGGAGAGAAAAGCGTCTCCCTTTCCGATTCAGTGAAATGGATGGGGTGAAACCATGAAGGTTGCCGTTATCGGTACCGGATACGTTGGATTGACGACAGCTGTTTCGCTGGCCATGGGAGGCCATCAGGTCATCGGGATCGATCTGGTCGATTCGAAAATCGCGCAGCTTAGGCAAGGCCGATCACCGATTTACGAGCCGGGATTGGAGGAAGCGCTCGTATCAATGCTCGGGCAGGGCATGCTCGATTTTACCACGAAGATCGCAGATGCACAGGAAGCCGACGTTTTGTTCGTTTGCGTCGGAACACCGGAAGCGGCTGACGGGACAGCGAACTTGAGCTATCTGGAGGCAGCCGTATCCGATGTGCAATCGCTGCAGCGGGTTGCTCCGAGAAGTCGGGTTGTCGTCATAAAGAGTACGGTCCCGGTAGGAACGGGAGACCGGATCGCAAGTGAGCTGCGTGAAAGCAGTGACTTGCACATCGCTTCCAATCCCGAGTTTTTGAGGGAAGGGAGTGCATTGCAGGATGCCCTGCAACCTTCACGCATCGTGATCGGAACAGCAGACGAGACCGCCGCCTCCGTCCTGGAGAAGCTTTATGAAGGAGTATCCGCACCACGCATTGCAACGACGCGGGCGAATGCCGAACTGATCAAGTACGCTTCCAATGCCTTTCTCGCGACCCGCATTTCCTTTATGAACGAGCTGGCGAGATTGAGCGAAGCGCTGGGTACGGACATTACTACAGTGGCACGAGGAATGGGTCTTGACAGCCGCATTGGACCTGAATTTTTGCGGGCGGGTGTCGGCTACGGCGGTTCCTGTTTCCCTAAGGACACGATCGCGCTGCTCCAATTGGCCCAGCAGCATGGAGTGTCCTTAAGCATTTTGGATAAAGCGCGAGAAGTCAACGCCACGCAGCCGATCTGGTTTTTGCAGCAGCTGCACAAACGGCTGCCGGATTTGGCCGGGAAGCAGATTGCTGTTCTGGGGCTGGCGTTCAAGCCGGATACCGATGACATCCGGGAAGCACCTTCTCTCAAAATCCTGGAAGCTCTGCAAAAGGCGGGGGCGAAGGTGGCTGCCTACGACCCGATCGCATCGCCGGCAGTCCGTGCCATTTTCCCGCAAGTTCAGTACGCGGACAGTCCGGCACAAGCATGTCAAGGTGCGCATGCAGCGCTGCTCGTGACGGAGTGGAAGGAGTGCGTCGAGCTGGATTGGAAGTCCATCAAGGCGAGCATGGAATCGCCTCTCCTGTTTGACGGTCGCAATGCATGGCCCTCAACGCAGCTGAGGGAAGCGGGATTTTTCTATACAGGCGTAGGCAAGAGCTGATTTCTCCGAGTGGGGAGAGTCGGCTTTTTTTCTGCCGATTTGAACCGGGAGGCATAATGCGTTAGGATAATCATATGGATGATTTCACCAGCCAGCAAAAGATGAGGGAGTGATCGCGGTGAACAAAAGCAAAACGCTGCCGAAGCGCAGTGAAGTTCCTGCCGAGTACAAATGGAGGCTCGAAGATATTTATTCCACGGATGCCGATTGGGAAAAGGATGTTGAGAAGGCCAAGCAGCTGGCAGACCAAATCGCAGGTCTGAAGGGCAAGATCGGATCGTCCGGAAAAGAGCTGCTGGATGCCCTGACCTTGCAGGACGAACTGCTCAAGACCATGGATCAGGTGTACGTGTACGCCCGGATGCGGCGGGACGAGGACAATGCCAACAGCACCTACCAGGGTCTGACGGATCGAGCCAGCAGCCTGAGCACCCAAGTGTACGGGGCGATTTCTTACATACAGCCGGAAATTTTGGAGATTCCCACGGAGGAGCTGGAGAAGTGGCTGAAGGAAGTGCCGGGCCTTGATCACTATCGGATTTTGCTCGAGGAGATTACGCGTTTCAAGCCGCATACACTGACGTCCGAAGAAGAGGCTCTCCTGGCCAACATCAGCGAGCTGGCTTCGGCTCCATCCAAAATTTACGGAATGCTGAACAACGCGGACATGAAATTCCCCATGATCACCGATGAAAACGGGGAAGAAGTGGAGCTGACGAAAGGCCGCTACACGCAGTTCATGGAGAGCAAGGACAGGCGTGTGCGCAAAGAGGCTTTCGAGGGCCTGTACGCGACCTATGGCAAATTCCGCAATACGATCGCGGCTTCGCTTACTTCCGCAATCAAAGGGGATGTGTTCTACGCACGCACCCGCAAGTATCCTTCGGCATTGTACGCCGCCTTGTTCGCGGACAAGGTGGATGTGTCCGTCTACGACAATCTGATCGCCACCATCCATGAGCATCTGCCGCTCATGCACCGATACATCGCCTTGCGCAAAAAGCTCCTCGGTGTCGATGAGCTTCACATGTATGACTTGTACGTGCCGATCGTGCCGGAAGTGGACATGAAAATTCCGTACGATCAGGCTGTCGAGACGATCAAGAAAGCGCTCCACCCGCTCGGAGAGGAGTATGGCCGCGTACTGGAGGAAGGGTTTACGAACGGATGGATCGACGTTCATGAAAACGAAGGCAAGACCAGCGGTGCCTACTCCTGGGGAGCTTATACGACTCACCCGTTCGTGCTGATGAACTACCAGGACAATGTGAACAACATGTTTACGCTGGCGCATGAAATGGGGCACGCCCTGCACAGCTACCATTCGAATCACGCACAGCCGTATACGTATGCGGATTACAAAATCTTCGTGGCCGAGGTGGCTTCCACGCTCAACGAAGCCCTGCTCATGCACTACCTGCTCGAGACCACGACCGACAAGCAGCAGCGGATGTTCCTGATCAACTACTATCTGGAGCAGTTCCGCGGCACCGTGTTCCGTCAGACGATGTTTGCGGAATTCGAGAAGATCGTGCACGAAAAAGAAGAGAAGGGCGAGCCGCTGACGGCTGATTCGCTGAGCGAAATCTACCGCGAGCTCAACGTGGCGTACCACGGGCCGGATATGGTGGTGGACAGCCAGATTGATCTGGAATGGGCAAGAATTCCCCACTTCTACCGCAATTTTTACGTGTACAAGTACGCGACCGGCTTCTCGGCGGCCACATCGCTCTCCAAACAGATCCTGGAGGAAGGGCAGCCGGCTGTCGACCGCTACCTCCAATTCCTGAAGGGCGGGAGCTCGGACTATCCGTTGAACCTGTTGAAGAAAGCTGGAGTCGACATGACCTCTCCAGAACCGATTCGGGAAGGTCTGGCCGTGTTCAAGGAGCTGCTGGATGAGCTGGAGCAGCTCGCCGCAGGGAAGTAATCATACGACAAAAAGCAGTCAAGGACATACCTTGGCTGCTTTTTGTGTGAATCTGGAAATTTTGAAAAAAAGAGGTAACGTTTCCAGGTGAGTTACGTATATAGTTATGTCCATGGCAGCAGAGTCCCTCCGTCCTTGGACGGAGAACAATTTCCAACTGCTGGCTGTTTTGCGGGGCAGGGAAAAACTGGCACAATGGTGCAAGGAAATGATTGCAATTATTTGGAGGAATCAAGGTGAAAAAACGAGCGTCAATGATCGTGGCTACCCTCATGTTGGTGGCGACCGGGTGCGGCCCGGCTCCAGAAGCGCCGCAGCAGGCAGAAGCAAAAGCGAAGGTAGTGGAAGTTTTCCGGGTACAAAAGGAGGCCGCTCCCGTATCCCTGACGGTGACAGGCATGGTGGAAGCCAAACGGGACGCCGTTCTCCCATTCGGAACGGGCGGCACGATCTCAGCCATTTCCGTCACGAAAGGCTCCAAAATCGGCCAAGGACAATTGCTGGCGACGTTGGATACCAAGTACTATCAAAAGGAAGTAGAAGTCGCAGCGAGCCAGGTGGAGGAAGCGGCCGCCCGCAAATCTCAGACGCTCAAGGGCGCTACGTCACAAGCCATCGAGCAGCAGCGCCTGCAAGTAAAAAGCGCGCAGACCAGGCTGGACAAAGCGCGTCAGGATGTCGCAGTCGGCGAAAACCTCTTCGTTGGCGGAGCTATTTCGCAAAGCGAAATAAATGACCGGAAGCGGGCGTTGAGCCAAGCGGAAATCGATTTGAAAAATTCGCAGCTTGCTTTGGATGAGCTTTTGCGAGGTGCGGAGCCTGAAGACGTGGCAGTTGCCAATGCTTCGATCAAACAGGCGACGGGACAGGTGGAGCGAGCGAAAAAAAGCCTGGACGATGCCAAGATCGAAGCTCCTTTCGCTGGAACGATCGTAGACGTATACAAACAGACAGGAGAACAAGCGTCCCCCGGCGAGCAAATCATTCATCTGGTCGATTTGTCGGAAGTAAAGGTCACACTGGATGTGACCAACGATCTGATCGCTCAATTCCGAGAGAAGGAAAAGGTGCAGATCGTATCGGGTGACGGCAAGAAAAGTCCGGGTACGGTGACATTCGTGTCTCCTGTCGTCGACAAGCAGACGGGCAAATATCGGGTAGAAGTGACGGTTGCCAACCCGGACAGCTACTGGCGCGGCGGAATGACGGCGACAGTCGAGGTGCCGAGAAAGGTCGGCGGGTTTCTGGTTCCTCTGGAGAGTGTCGGCGTAAGTCAGTCCCAGCATTACGTGATGGCCATTGAAAATGGCCTGACGGTGAAAAAGGAAGTCAAAGCTGGACAGATGGTTGGCGACAAGATTGAAATTTTGTCCGGAATCAAAGAAGGAGACCAGCTTTTGCGTTCCGGCATCACGTTTTACGTCGAGGGGCAAAAAGTAGAGGCGAGGGGAGAATAGACTAGATGAACAAGATGATTCTCTTTTTGCTGAAAAGGCGGCTGATTGTCTACCTCTTCACGTTTCTGATCGTGATTGCGGGAATCGGTTCCCTGTTTAGCTTCAACGTGGAGCTTGTGCCCAAGACGAACTTCCCCGTCCTTTCCGTCAACATTTCTGGCGGTTCGATCCCGCCGGAAGAGATGGAAGATAAAATTACGAAGAAAATCGAACAAGAACTCAAGTCGATTGCGGAAATCAAAGAATACTCCTCGACGACAGGCTCAGGCTCCGTCAATATCCGGATCACAGCCGAAGAAGGCAAGGGGGACAAAGTCAAGACGGATGTGCAAAACGCGGTCAACCGGCTGCGCAACGGCTTCCCGAAGTCAGTGGATCGGGTAGAAGTCAACCAGATGAACTTCGGAGACGACGCGTTGATCGACTATGCCCTTGTTGGCGCGGATCCGCAGGCGATGCTCAGCCTGGCGAAGACGACCATCAAAGACCGGATCGAGGCTGTTCCGGGAGTGAAGGAAGTCGAAATATCCGATCGCAGCTTTGAAAACCAGATCGCTGTCACATTGCGACCAGAGCTTTTGAGCGCCTACCGGACCACCCCGGCCGAAGTGATCTCGCAGCTCCAGGAAACGAACTGGAAGCAAGCGGTGGGGACGCTGGAGAATACCGGCTTCGACACGGTCGTGATGGTAGACGATACGTACAGCACCGTGCAGGAAATGGCGGAGCTGCCGATCGAGACGCCGAACGGGATCGTCACCTTGAATCAGCTGGCCACTGTCGAGGATTTGCGCGGGAAGGTGAAGGATTCGGTCGCATTGACGGACGGAAGTGTGTTCATTCACATGAGCGTGAAGCGCGCAGAAGGCAGCGATCTGATCACCACGCAAGGCAAGGTAGAGAATGTCGTCCGTGAAATCAATGCAGAGGCGAACGGCCAGTACCAAATGAAAGTCATGGTAGAAGCAGTCTCGTACATCCAGCACGCGGTGACCAATTTGAGCCGCGATGTCATGATCGGGGGCGCGCTTGCGATCATCATTCTGTTTGTTTTCCTGCGCAACTGGCGTGTGACGCTCGTCATTGCGACGACATTGCCCCTTTCCGCACTGATGACTTTTATCGCGATGAAATTGGGCGGCTACAACATCGACATGGTCACGCTGCTGTCGCTCAGCTTGTCGGTCGGTCTCATCGTCGATGCCGCGATCGTCGTGCTCGAGAGCATCTACCATTTCCGCGAAAAAGGAGAGACACTCACGCAGGCAATCGTAAAAGGAACCCGTGAAGTATTGACCCCGGTGTTTACATCGCAGCTTACGATTATTATCGTATTTTTGCCGCTGGTTTTTGCGGACTTCGAAGACTGGCTCAAGCCAATCCTGGCCACGATTGCCTTCACGGTATCTTCTGCCATTATCGCGTCGACCATCGCAGCCTTCTTCTTCGTTCCTGTCTTCTCCGACCGCTTCTTGCAGAAGGACAAGAAGATCTCGCTGGAAGGAGAAGCAAAGGAGCACGTCATCGTCCGCTGGTTTAGCAAGCTGCTTCAGCTGGCGCTCCGCCATCGGGTGATCACCTTGCTGGCCGCAATATCGATCTTCGTCGCGGCCGGTGTGCTCACTCCGCTGATGAAGATGGGGCAGGGTATCGATGCCAATGAAAACCTGGTGTTTGCCACCATAGAGATGCCGACCGGCTCGACGCTGGAAAACACGCAGAAGGCGGCGGTGGCGGGCGAAGCCGCACTGCGGGGCATCCCGGACGTAAAAGACGTATTCTTCTTCTCGTCGAAGGAAAGCTCGGAAATTTTTATCTCACTTCGTCCAAAAAGCGAACGGGCGCACGATAAAGAAGCGCTGACTGCGGAGATAAACGACCGGCTCAAGGCGATCCCCGGGATCGAATCGATCTCGACCGCATTCGGCGGGCAAGGGACGGAAGCCCCGATCCAGCTCGACATCGTCGGCGATGACATGGAGCAAATGCGCAAGACTGCCGCGGACGTAGAAGGAATGCTCGCGACGATTCCAGGCGTCAACAACATTCGCAACGACTTCAAGGAAGGCAAGGAAAAAGTGACGCTCGTTCCGAAGCAGGAGGCATTGTCGCGTCTAAACGTAGACCCGCGCTCACTGCTTCAGCAGCTCAGCACGATGATTGGCGACCAACCGATCACTTCCATTACGAAGGACGGTATCGAGGTGGATGTCGTCGCCAAAATGCCGGATAACTGGCTGAAGCACCCGGACCAATTGCACAGCCTGATGATCAGCAGCAGAAGCGGAGCCGCCGTACCGCTGTCGGAACTGGTGGAATGGACGTACAGCAAATCGCCGGTCGTCATCACGCGTGACAAAGGAGAGAGGATCGTCACTGTGTCCGCCGAATTGCAAGGCAGCGATCTGGGAACGGTGGGCAGGCAAATCACGGAGAAACTGCCGACACTTGCGGTTCCTGCGGGGTACCGGGTCGACATCGCGGGCAAGCTCAAAGAGCAGAGCGCCAACATGACACAGGGTGTCTTCGTCTTTGCCGGTGTCCTCGCCCTGATCTACGTGGTCATGGTCGCACAGTTCGGACGCCTTTCCCAGCCGTTCATCATCCTGCTGACGATTCCGATGGCCCTGGTAGGGGTCGTCATCGGCTTCGTCCTCACGCAGCGGATATTCGGCGAAATGGCAATGATCGGGATCATCATGCTGGTCGGAATCGTGGTATCCAACGCCATTCTCCTGATCGACCGGATCAACCTGCTGCGGGGGCGCGGCATGAAACTGGCTGATGCGATCGTGCAGGGCACGAAGGAGCGGGTTCGCCCGGTCATCATGACGAAATTGACCGCCATTTTGGGCATGCTGCCGATGGCGCTGGCAATGGCGGAAGGCTCCGATCTGGAAGCGCCGCTCGCGACGGCTGTCATTTCGGGGCTGGTCTTCCACACCATCGTGACGCTTGTCCTCGTGCCTGTCCTGTATTCGCTCTTTGAAGGGGCGAAAGAAAAACGAATGGCCAAGAAAGCGGCGCGCCAGGCCAAGAGACTGGCCAAGCGGGCGGAAAAGGCCAACCTGCAGCCGACCCAAATGTAAACGTTTTGCCCGAGGAGAAGAGGAGTGTGCGGCGCCTCTTCTCTTTTCCTTTTCGTGCGTCAGAAAGTTCGGTAGAATAAAGAAAAAGCCATAAGGATAGACTGATAGGCATCGCGAAAGGGGAATGAACATGGATCTGCAATTGAAGGGCAAGACGGCGATCGTACTCGCCTCATCGAAAGGGCTGGGAAGGGCGACCGCCATTTGTCTGGCGCAGGAAGGGGCCAACGTGACGATATGCGGGCGCGACGAGGCAGCGTTGTCCGCTGTCCGCGCCGAGATCGAAAAGGAAACGGGGCGGGCACCCCTGGCCGTAACTGTTGACGTGACCAAAGAAGCGGACATCAAGCGGGTGGTGGACGAGACGGTTCGCCAGTTCGGGGGCGTACATATTTTGATCAACAATTCGGGAGGACCTACGCCAGGCACGTTTGACCAGCTCAGCGACGAGCACTGGATCCGTGCGTTCGAGCTCAATCTGCTCAGCTATGTGCGTGCGATTCGAGCCGTATTGCCGCACATGAGAGCCGAACAATTCGGCCGGATCGTCAACTTCGCGTCCTCTTCGTTCAAGCAGCCGCTGGACAATCTGATCCTGTCCAACACGTTCCGCACAGGGGTGCTGGGCCTGGCAAAAACGCTGTCCGCTGAGCTCGGCCCCGACGGTATTTTGATCAATACGATCGGTCCCGGCCGAATTGCGACGGACCGTGTGAAGCAGCTGGACGAAATAGCAGCCGAGAAGCACGGCAAGGATGCCGATGAGGTGCGCCGCCAATCGGAAGCAATGATTCCGCTCGGCCGGTATGGTCAGCCGGACGAGTTTGCCCGCATGGCGACATTTTTGGCTTCCCCTGCCAACAGTTACGTGACCGGTCAGTCCTTCCTCGTAGATGGCGGATTGGTGCGGGCCATCTAGGGAAAAATCGTAGGAAAGGAGTTTTGGCATGAGTAAAGAAAGCTCGTTTGACATCGTGTCGAAAGTCGATCTCTCCGAAGTAAACAACGCCATTCAAACAGCCCTCAAGGAAATCGAGAACCGCTTCGACTTCAAAGGAAGCAAAAGCAAGATTACGCTCGAGAAGGAAGAGCTCGTCCTCGTCTCGGACGACGAATTCAAGCTGAGCCAGGTCAAGGATATCCTGCTCGGAAAGCTGGTCAAACGGGATGTACCCATCAAGAATCTGGACTACGGCAAAGTGGAACCGGCCGCAGGCGGCACGGTGCGTCAGCACGTCAAGCTGGTCCAGGGCATCGACAAGGAAAATGCGAAAAAGATCAATGCCATCATCAAGGATACCGGCCTGAAAGTGAAGACGCAAATTCAGGATGACCAGATCCGCGTGACGGGAAAGAGCAAAGACGAGCTCCAGGGAATCATCACCGCGATCCGCAAAGCAGATCTCCCGCTGGAAGTCCAATTCATAAACTATCGATAAATGCTAGAAAAGTTTTGCTTCTAACTCTCGGACCTCTCGCGTATGTTTGTACAAATAAGTGACAAGCACGAGCGAAAGGGAGAGTAGAGACATGAGAGTCTTTATCGTCAGTATGCGCAATCTCATTTTGGGCGGGATCGTCTTTCTGATCGTACTGGTGGCGGGCATCGTTTTGTTGGTCAAAGACCCTTTGCACGTATCGGATACGTATCGGCTGGGAGATGAGAGCGTGACCGCCTCCACCGTTCCGCAGCAGTCTGGAGATGCCCAAAAGCCGTCGTTGAACATGGACATCAAGGTGGATGGAACGACTGCAGAAGTATCGCTGCTCACCCAAAATTTCCAGTTTGTCGAGGAAAACGGGGACATGAGCCAGCAGCCAGTCTTCGGGCAAGGGCACGCCCATCTGTACCTCGATGGCGAGGCAAAAGGGATGATCTACCATCCGGAATTCCTCTTGAAAAAGCTGCCCAAAGGCGAGCACGAGCTGCGTGTCGAGCTGAATTACAGCAATCACCTCCCGTACAAAGTGGAGTCGACCCAAAAGTTTGTCGTGAAGTAAAAGAAGAGCGTTCCGTTGCGGGGACGCTTTTCTTTTTTTTTGCAAAAGCACGGTGATCCTCTCTCGATTTGCTTCGGGTAGAGTTTTTTTATGGGGAGAAGGAATATGCTGGATAGAGGAGAATTCCTCTTTGGAAAGCAGAATAGTCTGAATGTTTTGGGGGTGTTTTGCATGCTGCGCAACATCACGATTGGGGATTTGTTGGACGAAACAGCCGGACGATATCCAGAGAAAGAAGCGCTCGTCTACCAGGAAAGGGGACTGCGGTACTCGTTTGCCGAGTTCCAGGGGATATGCAACCAGGCAGCAAGGGGGTTCATGTCGCTAGGGATCCAAAAAGGGGAGAATATCGCGATCTGGGCGACCAATGTGCCCGAGTGGGTCATCTCCCAGTACGCGACAGCGAAAATGGGAGCCGTGCTGGTAACGGTGAATACCAGCTACCGGACACATGAGCTCGAATATTTGCTGCGGCAGTCGGAGGCGACGACCTTGCTGCTCATCGATTCGTACCGCGATGCAAACTACCTTGCCATGATCCGCGACATTTGCCCCGAGCTGGACACGGCAAAACCGGGCGAGCTTTGTGCTGAGCGCCTGCCTCACTTGAAGAACGTCATTTACATAGGGGATGAGCGTCAGCCAGGCATGTTTTTGTGGAGCGATTTGCTGAAGCGTTCCGCCTCGGTCAGCGAGGAGGAGCGGATTGCAAGACAGCGGACGCTCGAGCCCGACGACGTCATCAACATGCAGTACACCTCTGGGACTACGGGCTTCCCCAAAGGCGTGATGCTTTCACATAACAACATTGTCAACAACGCTGTCAAAGTCGCGGGATGTCAGCGTCTGGGCCCGGAAGACAGGGTGTGCATACCCGTTCCGTTTTTTCACTGCTTTGGCTGTGTGATGGGGACGTTGGCGTGCGTAGCCACAGGGGCGACAATGGTGCCCGTGACGGCGTTCGATCCGGGTCTCGTGCTTTCCGTTGTAGAAAAAGAGCGGTGTACGGCCCTGTATGGAGTCCCGACCATGTTTATTGCGGAGCTCAATCACCCGAGCTTCGGAGAACGGGATCTCAGCTCCTTGCGTACGGGAATCATGGCTGGCTCTCTCTGTCCGACTGAGGTCATGAAAAGCGTGATCGATAAAATGGGAATTCGCGATATTACCATTGCTTATGGACAGACGGAGTCATCCCCGGTCATTACCCAGACGGTCCCGGAAGACTCGTTTGAGCGCAAAGTGACGACAGTCGGACGAGTGCATGAAGGCGTCGAGGCGAAAGTCATTGATCCTGTGACAGGTGATACCTTGCCGCCCGGTGTCCAGGGAGAGCTATGCACGCGAGGCTACCTCGTCATGAAAGGCTACTACAATATGCCGGAGCAGACGGCCAAGGCCATCGACTCGGACGGATGGCTGCATACCGGCGATCTCGCTACCGTGGATGAGGAGGGGTATTTCCGGATCACGGGAAGGCTCAAGGACATGATTATCCGCGGCGGTGAAAATATTTATCCGCGCGAGGTCGAGGAGTTTTTGTACACGCATCCGAAAATTTTGGACGTCCAAATCGTCGGGGTCCCGGATCCGCTGTACGGCGAGCAGGTGCTGGCATGCATCCGCGTCAGACCGGGGGAAGCATTGACAGAAGAAGAAGTGCTCCGTTACTGCGAGGGAAAGATCGCACGATTCAAAATACCGAAGTACATCCGGTTCATGGACGAATACCCGATGACCGCCTCCGGAAAAATCCAAAAGTTCAAACTGCGCGAGCAAGCAATCCACGACTTGGGTCTGCAGGCGGCGAGCGATACGGAAACTGCGTAAACACCCAAGACGCCGGGAACTTTTCTCGGCGTTTTTTGGCATGGGCATCAGGAAGCAGCTTTTCACCTCTTTCGCATAGTCCTGCAGGGGTGGTATTCTTCGTCTGCCGCACTCTCTCTCAGGTAATTTTGGAAAACACTGTGAACGACCGCTCTTTACATTCGGGCATGTCTCCTCTATGATGGGTGGGAAATAGGGTGAGAGGGGCAGCAGAGAGTGGATATCAGAAAATTGGGACCGGAGGATGCGGAAGCATTTGCCGCGGTCAGGCTCGAGGCGTTAAAAAACGATCCAGACGCTTTTGGATCGACTTATGGATATGAGAAAAACCGCCCGATGGAGGAATGGCGTGCCAGACTCTCGCCTGCAAACGAAGGGGAGAACGGATATTTCGGTGCTTTTGCCGATGGTGAAATCGTCGGGACGATTGGTTACTTCCGGCATAAAGGGACAAAAGCACGGCACAAGGCGGCGATCGTTTCCATGTATGTGCGCCAGGATCACCGGGGTACGGGCATGGCGGCCGGATTGATGCAGGCCGCGCTAGAGTACTTGAAGGGGCTGGGGGATATAGACCAGGTGCAGCTTGCCGTCGTCAGCTCCAACCCGGCTGCCGTACGCTTCTACGAAAAGATGGGCTTTCAGGTGTACGGACAGGAAAAACGGGCGCTGAAGGCAGGAGACCGCTTTTTCGACGAGACGCACATGTACCTGCTGTTGTAAAAAAAGCTCTGGCAATGCCCGGTATCGAAGTTTATCCCGATTGATCTGCATGGAATCAGAAAAGCGAAGGCATGATTTCCATGCCTTCGCCTCTGTTTGGAAATGGGATATGCTTTACCAAAGGCTGCCGATTAGCGGCTTGCCTCGTATGCCGCGATTTTGTCTTCATATTGCAGGGTAATGCCGATATCGTCCAGGCCGTTCAGCAAGCAATAGCGGCGGTAGGAGTCTACCTCGAACGGGTAGGAGAGTCCTTCGCTGTCTTTTACGACCTGCTCCTGCAGATCGATCGTCAGCTGGTAGCCTTCCCGGCTCTCTGCCCGCTTGAACAGTTCATCGACTTGCTCTTCGCTCAGCTTGATGGGCAAAAAGCCGTTTTTGAAGCAGTTGTTGTAAAAGATGTCCGCAAAAGACGGAGCGATGACCGCGCGGAAGCCGTAATCCGTCAGAGCCCAAGGGGCGTGCTCGCGGGAGGAGCCGCAGCCGAAGTTGTTTCGGGCGAGCAGAATGGTCGAATCCTTGTAGGCCGGTGTATTCAGAACGAACGAATCAATCGGAGTGCCGTCGACGTTGAAGCGCCACTCGTAGAAGAGGAATTGGCCAAAGCCGCTGCGCTCGATGCGCTTCAGGAATTGTTTCGGGATGATCGCGTCTGTATCTACGTTTACACGGTCGAGCGGGGCTACGAGACCGGTATGGACAACAAATGGGTTCATTGGAATACCTCCTTGCTCACGTTCTCATTTTTCCATTCGCGCACGTCTACAAAGTGACCGGCGATGGCTGCTGCGGCTGCCATTTCAGGGCTGACCAGGTGTGTGCGTCCGCCGCGTCCTTGACGGCCTTCGAAGTTGCGGTTGGAAGTGGATGCGCAGCGCTCGCCTTCCGACAGGATATCCGGGTTCATCGCCAGGCACATCGAGCATCCGGATTCGCGCCAGTCAAAACCGGCTTCCTGAAAGATGAGGTGCAAGCCTTCTTGCTCAGCGAGCTGTTTCACGGCTTGGGAGCCGGGAACCACCATCGCGTGTACGTGAGGGGAGACCTTGCGACCTTTGGCTACCGCCGCAGCAGCGCGGAGGTCTTCGATGCGGCCGTTCGTACAGGAACCGATGAACACGCGGTCGATTTTGATCTCACTCATCGGTGTGCCAGGCGTCAGCCCCATATAGGCGAGGGCGTCTTGAGCGGCCTTGCGCTGCGATACCGTCTCGAAGGATTCCGGATCCGGCACGACGCTGTTGATGTTCGTACCCATGCCAGGGCTGGTGCCCCAAGTGACCTGCGGAGCAATCTCGGACGCATCGATTTCCACGACCGTGTCGTACTGGGCACCTTCGTCCGTGCACAGCTGCTTCCAAGCTTCCACGGCAGCCAGGAAGTCTTCGCCTTGAGGAGCGTAGCGCTTTCCTTTCAAGTAGTCAAACGTCGTTTGGTCAGGAGCGATCAGTCCGGCACGCGCGCCGCCTTCGATCGTCATGTTGCAGACGGTCATGCGCTCTTCCATCGTCAGCTTGCGAATGGCAGCGCCTGTATACTCAATGACGTATCCGGTAGCAAAATCAGTGCCGTACTTTGCGATAATGGCCAAAATTAAGTCTTTTGCGGTTACGCCAAATGGCAGATCGCCGTTCACGCGTACTTCCATCGTTTTCGGCTTGGATTGCTGCAAGCATTGGGTCGCCAGTACGTGCTCCACTTCGCTCGTCCCGATCCCGAAAGCGAGGGCTCCGAATGCACCGTGCGTGGAGGTGTGGCTGTCGCCGCAGACGATCGTCTTGCCAGGGAGGGTCAAACCGAGCTCAGGCCCGATGACGTGAACGATCCCTTGGTCAGGGCTGTTGAGATCGGCCAGGGTAATGCCGAACTCTTTGCAGTTTTCAGTCAACGTTTCCATCTGCTGACGGGAGATCGGATCTTTTACGTTGAAGCGGTCAGCGGTTGGAACGTTGTGGTCCATCGTAGCGAATGTCAGCTCCGGGCGGCGCACTTTGCGGCCTGCCAAGCGGAGTCCTTCAAACGCTTGCGGGGAGGTTACTTCATGAACCAGATGCAGATCAATGTACAGCAGGCTTGGTTTGCCCGGTTCCTCGTGAATCACGTGATTGTCCCAAATTTTTTCAAACATGGTGCGAGCTTTCATATGAATGATTCCTCCTTCGTGCGAAACTCTTACCAAGGTTGTATCATGGCAAAGAAAATAGTTCAAAGATATAATTATTATGAGAAGGATAGTTTTTGCCTATCAGGAGGTTTTTATGGAGTTACGACAAGTTCGCTATGTGCTCGCCGTCGCGGAAGAACGCAGTTTTTCCCGCGCAGCAAACCGATTGCATCTGGCTCAGCCCTCGCTTAGCCAACAGATCGCCAAACTGGAAAAATTGCTCGGAGTGAGCTTGTTTCATCGATTGCCGCAGCATGTAGAATTGACGGATGCAGGCCAACGATTCGTCCAGGTGGCGCAGACGCTTGTGGACATGTCGGAAGGACTGGAGCGCGAGATGCGGGCGTACGCAGTAGGGGAGAGCGGAAAGCTGCTCGTAGGCAGCCTGCCCATAACCGGTGCGTACGTATTGCCCCGGGTGATTTCGACCTTCACCAAGCAATTTCCGGGGGTCGAACTCCAACTGATGGAGGATACCTCCAGCCATTTGGAGCAGCTGCTTGTCCGTGGGAAAATTGACGTCAGCTTGCTGACCATGCCGATCAGTGATCCGTCTCTGGAAATCATACCGGCGATCAACGAAGACATTTATTTGGCGCTTCCGCAGCAGCATCCTCTGGCGGATCGGGAAGAGATCGATCTCGCCGAGGTAGCGGATCAACCGTTTATTTTGCTGAAGGAAGGGCAAGGCTTTCGGACCATTTCGCTGCGGCTTTGTGAACAGGCGGGGTTTCGACCGCGGATCGTATTCGAGAGCAGCAATATTCAAACGGTGCAATCGCTGGTAGCTGCCGGCATGGGCCTTTCCTTCGCGCCGAAAATGATTGCGCTTGCGCCGGGGACAGTTGATCCTCCCGTCTATGTACGTCTGACATCCAAGCCGTATCGCACGCTGGTCGTCGCCTATCGCAAGGACAGGCCGTTGTCCCGCCCTGGCGAGGCATTTGTCCAGTCTCTCGTCGAGCAGGGCGGGCATATTTGATACAAGTCAGTAAACAACCCAGTTCTCCCGTTGATGGAAAGCTGGGTTGTTTTCCTTTTCACTGCACGAGCTCGGAAAAGACGACCAGGCGCTTGGCGTGCTCCTGCTTCTTCTTGTTGAATCTCCCGGCACAAGTGATGAGGTTCAGATGGGATTGATCGGAATCGCCAAATATTTGTTCGATGGGTGCCTGATCTGCGGGAAAGCTCTCCACTTTCGTGACTTCGAACGTGAGAGTCTTTCCGCTTTCATCACGTACGAGTACGTGGTCTCCGGGCTGGAGCTTGCGAAGGTGGTAAAAGACCGCAGGGCCTGTGTAATGGTCGAAGTGTCCGGCAATGACAGCGCTGCCTCTCATTCCCGGCTTGGTCCAGGGAGCGAGAATGCCTACGCGGTCAAATGCTTTGGGGACGTCCATCTGTCCATTCGGAAGCACGCCAACGGGTTCCACAACCGTTTCGAGGTGAATAGCGGGGATGTTCAGCCACTTCGGCATGATTCCGCTCGCGAGCGGTCTCGCCGTTGGCCGCTTTGCTTGCAAAAACGGACCGTATAGCAGGTGAGGGCCGTATGCGATCGTCCTGACGGCTGAGTCCTCGTTTTGCTTGGCGGATTTTTCTTCAGGCAACGCTTCTTGCCGAATCGGACTGACGTCAGAAGAAGGCAGGTTCGCCTGCTGCCCGCAGCCTGTGGCAGCCAGGCAGAGCAAGGCGGCAATCAGTATTAATTTCTTCACCTTGGCACCTCCACTCGAAGAACACGGCAAAAGAGAAAAGAGGGAAAGAATCCCTCTTTATTCGCTTGCCCCGCCCATGCCGGTTTTCGGCATTGCTTTGATGTGAACGCCTTTTTTAGCGGCTTTTGTATGCAGTTTGTGGGCTTTTTGGGTGGCCTTTGTCTTCATGTGATGAGCCTTGGTTTGGATCTTGTGATGCTTTTTCCCGTCGTCATGAGTAGCTGCGGACACAGGGAGAGCGGAGCAAACGAAGCAAACAGCCAGAGCCAAAGCAGCAATCTTCTTCATGATGTCACCATCCTGTTTGTATTGGTCTTGCATCATGTAGAATGTCCTTCTTTGGTTGCGCTCTTACTGGGAAATTCAGAAGAAATGGGCGGCATAGACAAGGTGCCCAGCTCTTGGGAAAAGGGGACGAGACTCGCCGACACTTCTGATTGCACATCAGCGTCACGGTTGTGATACACTAATCCCAAAGCATTGTGGGAGGGAACATACATGAAAGAAGTAAAAACCGAAGCAGAATTCGAACAAGCCATTTCCGGAACCAAACCGGTTGTCGTCAAATTTTTCACAGACTGGTGCCCGGATTGCCACCGGATCGATCCGTTCATGCCGGCGGTGGAGGAAAAATACAAAGCGGACCTGGACATGATTTCCGTGAACCGCGATACGCTTCCGGAGCTGTCCGAAAAGCTGGACGTCTTTGGCATTCCCAGCTTCATCGCTTTTCAACAAGGCAAGGAACTGGTGAGGTTCGTCAGCAAGCTGGGCAAAAGCCGTGAAGAAATCGAGCATTTCCTCGACCGCGCCATTCAGGTGGGAAAAGGGTTGGAGCAAGCCTAAACGCTTCGAGGACATGCAAGGAGATATGCCGTACATGCAAGCCATGAAAAAAGAGGGGGAATGGCTCGTTGCGCAGCTCGCTGCTGCAGATGCGGACATTCCCATTGGGAACCTGCTGAGAGAGGGATGGAGACTGCCTAAAAAGCAGGTCCATCTTTTGTTTCAGCAGAAAGAAGTGCAGATCGACGGACAGCCAGTACCGCAGCACGCAAAAGGCCGTGAGGGTCAGGAAATTCGCCTGCGGCTGCTTGCCCCGGAGCCATATGGAGTAGAGCCTGTGTTTGAGCCGATGGAGGTTTTGTACGAGGACGATCATCTGCTGATCGTGGACAAACCGGCAAAAGTACTTGTCCATCCGACCGAACCGTCGCATGAACGGACGCTGGATCACATGGTGGCGGGTCATTTGATGCGCTCTGGCATCCAAGCGAAGGTCCGGCACGTACATCGGCTGGATCAGGACACTTCGGGATTGGTATTGTACGCCAAGCATGCGTGGGCGTCGGCCATTCTCGATGAAATGCTGCGGGAGCGAAAGATCAAGCGCTCGTATGTGGCGTTCGTCCATGGCCACCTGAAGGGCAGTGGAACGATCCGGGAGCCGATCGGCAGAGACCGCAACCATCCGACGCGCAGAAGGGTAAGTCCGCGCGGGGAGAAGGCCGTGACCCATTACGACCTGCGTCAGAGGTTCCCAGGGGGCAGTCAGGTAGCATGCCGGCTGGAGACAGGGCGCACGCATCAAATTCGCGTCCATCTCAGCCATATCGGACATCCTCTCATGGGAGACATCCTCTATGGAGGAAAAGCCTCTCTGATCGATCGTCAGGCGCTTCACGCCGAAGTGCTGCGATTTGAACACCCGTTTGGCGGGCAAATGATCGAGGTGCGCGCGGCGATGCCAAATGATCTGAAGGAACTGGAAAAGCGGCTGCAGGAAGCGCCAACGCGCCGATAAATGAATAAACTGCCAGGGAAGAATCGAGAGGGGTGGCAAGATGAAACGACCCACGATCGGCATCCTGACCTGGCGGGAAGGCAAAAAATTCGCGGAACCGGCCTATTTCCGGCGTCTTCTTCGGGCAGGGCAAGAGCTGGGAAGCACCGTATTTCTCTTTTCGCCCAAAGATGTGCGCGCATCAGGGAAACAGGTGCGAGGTTTTGTGCTGGACCGAAACGGGAATTGGCAAGCCAAGCTGTTTGACCGGCCCGATGCCGTGTTCGACCGTTACCGCTATACGCCGACCCAGGCGTTCAAAGACTACGTTGCTTTTCGACGCACGAGCGACTTCCTGTACGCGAACAACCGGCTGGCAAACAAATGGCGCGTCCACGAAGTCCTGTATCGCGATCCCCGAATGCACCGCTGGCTTCCGGAAACGCTGCTGTGCAACCGGGCCAACCTGCAGAAAATGCTGGGCCGCCACACCTATTTGTACGTGAAGCCCTTGAACGGGACGGGGGGCCGCAACATCTTGTCCATTGAAAAAACAGGGCAAGGGTACCGACTGATGGGCCGAGACAAGCGCCGGGCTAAAATCGTAACCGTCATCCGGAGTACGGATGCGCTGCAGCGTTGGGTAGAGCGCTGGACGAAGGGGGAGAAACACATCGTCCAGCAAGGGCTGCGGCTTCAACTCATACCCAATCGCGCCGTCGACATGCGCCTGCTGATCCAAAAAGACGGCCAGGGCGATTGGGACATCACGGGACACGGCATCCGGGTCGGGGGAGAGAAAAGCGCGACTTCCAACCTGCACGGAGGCGGGAAAGCGGTCGCGGTCCCTGCGTTTTTGCGCCCGCGCTTCGGGGAAGCCCGTACGGCTGAAATTATCCGGGACTGCGAACAGCTCGCTTACCAGACTGCCGATACACTGGAGAATCACTTCGGGCGCATGGTGGAGTTTGGATTGGATATCGGCATCGACGTCGAAGGAAAAGCGTGGTTGATTGAAGTCAATCCGAAACCGGCGCGGGAAATCTTCCGTGAAATGGGCGCACTTGCCCAGTACAAACAGGCGATTTCGCGGCCGATCGAGTACGCGATGTACCTGGCCCGAACCAAAGGACTGGAGGATAAGGAGAAAAGGTACCCTTCAGCGGCTGCAAGGCGATGAACGGTCAAATGGGAAAAGCCGGATCGACATGATCCGGCTTTTTGCTTTGGGGGAGGTTTCGTTTTACATAATAAATATTATGTTAATCGAAGCGATTTATGCTCATCATTCACAAATCTTGTGAAAGTCGGACCATATCCACGACCTGAATGCCATTCTCGAAGATTTCCTCCTCGTAATGGCGAAGGAAAAAGTCGCGATCAACCCCGGTGATACGAAACCCGCACTTTTGATAGAGGGCTAGCTGATCTACACTGGAATTGCCCGTTCCAACCTCAATCGTCTTGTACCCGAGCTGTTTTGCTTGAGTGACGGCATGCTGGACCAAGCGCTTCCCGATTCCCTTTCCTTGATGGGCTTCGTCTACAGCCACATTGACGAGCTCGACAGTGTCCGGCCGTGTAGGCAACAGGACGTACACTCCCACGATGACGCCGTCTTGTTCCGCTATGTAGCAGCTGCCGCGTCGGAGATAGCCTTCCACCAGCTTGGGGGAAGGGTCGGCCAACAGCAGGAGGCTCATGGGAGGCTGTTCGGCGGGGGATAACGGTTTGATCGTCATGTTTTCAACTCCTATTGAAAAAACTTCCTTTCCTTTCCATATCGGTTGTTCATGAAAATTGTAACCGACCGGGAGGAATTCGACAACGGGAAGAAAAAGGCGTGCAAACAGGAAATTCAGATGGAAATCGCGAACAGACCAAGGTATGATAGTCAGGGAGGAGCCCGTCCGAATTTCGCGACGGTTTTTTTCTATGCGGGTGGAAATTGGCCCTCCTGCATGATTACAACCCCCTGTCTGTTGGCGAGACTGGGGAGAGAAGGAGTGATGCGCGTGGAACAGCTGCTTCAGTTGGCAAAAGACTATTGGCCGGTAGCGCTTCTCATCATCGTGGTGATCATGGCAGCCCAATGGATGGTGCGCAGCTTGGTTCGGATTATATCCTTGCTCGTCGTAGTAGGCGTCGTTTTGGTTCTCTTCTTCCAATTTAGTCCAGAGGAAGTCATCCAGATGGGGCGCCAAGCCGTACAAGCAACCCAGGAAGTGGTTGACAAAACCATCAAGCCTGTGCTGGACGCAGAGCTAAAGAATGCGGATATTGCGTTTCAACCGGATGGCAGCTATGAAGTCAAGACGGCGAGCATCCGCATTGTGGGGAAGAAAGGCGAGTCGAAGGCTACGGTTTACTACAAAGACGACAAATGGGAAGTGGATATCGGTCAGCTCGGAAAGCTGTTTGAAGAGCGTCTCGACAAGGCCGAACAGCAAAATGCTGCTTTGTAAAGCGCACGACCGCAAAAAGACGCAGTCCTACGAGGAGCTGCGTCTTTTTGAATTCCTTTCAACTTGGAACGTTACGCCATACCCTTCTCGGGATCAGATCAAGGGCTCGAGCCCAGTTGGGTCTATCCGAGTCGTGGCGGCACGCGCAGGCGGCTTGCTTGCTCGTAGGCGTACGCCGACCGGATGAGGGTCGGCTCTGAAAAGGCAGTACCCGTAAACACGACGCCAAAGGGCTTGCCCGTAGAAGTGTAGCCAGCTGGTACTGCGACGGAAGGATAGCCTGCCCGTGCGGCGATGCCGTAGCCTTCGCTTCCGGGAAACAGGAGGCAGTCCAGATCGTGCTCGCGAAGCACGGCATCGATTCCTTTTTCTCGGGACATTTCCAGGTCAAACGCACGCTGATTCAGATAGGCAGCTTCTGTCAGCGTCCCGCTCGTCGCATTCGAGCGTTCCAGCAAGACCTGTCCGAAACGCAGCGCCTGCTCCGGATGCTCGCGGTTGAAGGCGATGACATCCGCCAGGGTACGGATCGGGTAAGAGGCGGGCAAGGTTTTGAGATACGCGTTTACGCCTGATTTGAATTCATGCAGGAGCACGTTTGGGCCCCATTCGACATGTTCGGACGGAATCGAAACCGGGTCGACCAGCGTGGCGCCTGCTTGCTTCAGCTGCGCGACGGCAGCTTCGTACAAGGCCTTTTCTTCTTCTTCGTACTTGTCCAAATAGCGCGAACGCACGATGCCGATACGTGCGCCTTTCAGTCCGGAGGCGTCCAGGTACGGTCGGTAATCGGAGTGGGCGAGACCGACGCTTTTGCCGGTGACGGGATCGAGTTCATCGCAGCCTGCCAGGACTCCGAGCAAAATCGCTGCGTCCTCAACGCATCGGGCCATGGGACCGGCTGTATCCTGACTCGTCGAGATGGGGATGATGCCCCGGCGGCTGATCAGGCCGACTGTCGGTTTGATCCCGACCAGCGAGTTGCGGAAGGAAGGGTTGAGAATCGATCCGGAGGTTTCCGTACCGACAGCCACAACGGCAAAGCCGGCAGCGATGGCAGCACCGGAGCCCGAACTGGAGCCGCCTACGTCGAAGACACCGGGGCCGTACGGATTGCGGACTTGTCCGCCACGTGAGCTATATCCGTTTGGCATGTGCTCGGACATGTAGTTGGCCCATTCGGTCAAGTTCGTCTTGCCTAAAATGACTGCACCGGCCTCGCGCAGTTTGGAGGCGACAAACGAGTCCGCAGACGCGTACGAGTCTGCGAGCGCGAGCGATCCGGCGGTCGTGTGCATCTGGTCTTTGGTCGCGATGTTGTCTTTGAGCAGGACGGGAATCCCGTGGAGGGGTCCGCGACTACCTTTCCCTGTGCGTTCCCGATCGAGCGCTTCCGCGATGTGCAAAGCGTCCGGATTGATTTCGCTGATCGCGTTGATGGCTGCACCTTGCTTGTCGTACTGGGCGATTCGCTGCAGAAACAACAGAGTCAGCTCACGCGATGTGGTTCTGCCTGCTTCCATTGCCTCTTGCCATTCACGTATGGTTGCTTCATGATTCAGGGCCATCATATCCCGCCTTTGTTCGCAAAGTTTGACCAATTTCTATTTCTATTGTACAAGATTGCGGATCGGATGGAAGGGGGAGAGGAGCGAGACCAGCAGCAAAACGAAAAAAGCCGACTCCCACAATGGAATCGGCTTTCATTTATCTTACGCGTTGGAGCCTGCGGCTTGCAGCTTTGCCTTCTCTTCTTCCTCCACGTATCGGTTGCGTGGATGCTCGCGGCATTCGTCCGAGCAGGAGCGCTTGTATTTGACCTCGCATTCCGGGCAGCAGAAGTGCTGCTTGTTGCAGAACGGGTTGGCGCAGTTGACGTAGCGGTCTTCTGCCTTGCCGCAGTAGTAGCAGCGGCCGATGACGACGTCTTCCTCCGTGTGGTTGATCGGAACGGAGATGCGCTCGTCAAAGACGTAGCATTTGCCATCCCACAGGCGGCCTTTGACTTCCGGATCTTTTCCGTAGGTGACAATACCGCCGTGAAGCTGGTAGACGTCTTCGAAGCCTTCCTCGAGGAGCACACCTGTCAGCTTTTCGCAGCGAATCCCGCCTGTGCAGTAGGTGAGGACCTTCTTATCCTTGAACTGGCTCATGTTCTCACGGATCCACTCCGGAAACTCGCGGGAAGAGTCCACTTCGGGACGAATGGCTCCGCGGAAATGACCGAGGTCGTACTCGTAGTAATTGCGGCCATCCAGCACGACGACGTCATCGCGCTGCAGCATTTCGTAAAACTCTTTCGGGCTCAGATACTTGCCGGTTTTTTGGTTCGGATCGACGTCCTTCTCCAAGCGCCAGGTAACGAGCTCCTTTTTCGCGCGGACGAACATCTTTTTAAAGGCATGATCGTCCGCCTCATCTATTTTGAACCAGATATCCGCAAAACGCGGGTCTTTTCGTACATATTCCATGTAAGCGTCCGTTTGTTCAACCGTGCCGGAGACGGTTCCGTTCATGCCTTCCGGAGCGATGATGATACGGCCCTTCAGTCCGAGATCCTTGCAAAATTGCAGATGCTCGGCCGCATACTCTTCGTAATTTTCAACAGGAGTATACTTGTAATACAACAGAATGCGATATGGCTTTTGTACTTGCAAGGTACAATCCACCTTTCTTTACCTATATTGATTTTTGGGTGCAAACGTGATTATACCACATTAAAATCAATTCTGCTGAAAAAATGAATGGGATAT
Source organism: Brevibacillus brevis (assembly GCF_031583145.1). Classification (NCBI taxonomy): domain Bacteria; kingdom Bacillati; phylum Bacillota; class Bacilli; order Caryophanales; family Paenibacillaceae; genus Brevibacillus; species Brevibacillus brevis. The sequence goes on from NZ_CP134050.1 coordinate 2,755,256, forward strand.
GTGAGCTTTCTATGAAAAAGAGGGCAAAAGCCTTACCGAAGCAGAGGACATTGCGAGCGAACGTTTTCCTGCCTTGCTGGGAGGGGAGGGTTCTTGTAAACTATGAAAGGATAACAGGCAAGAAAGAGGAGAGACGCCCGATGATGCTGACAAATGAACGAGTCATTGCCCAAGTGAAAATAAAGAAACTCCATCCGGAGGCAACAATCCCGAAGTACGCACGTGCCATGGACGCCGGGTTTGACCTGGTCGCTGTCGAGGATGTGCTGGTCGCTCCGGGTCAGACGGCCAAGGTTCCGACCGGGCTGGCTTTCGCGTTGCCGGAAGGATTCGAACTGCAGGTTCGCCCACGCTCCGGCATCAGCGCGAAAACCAAGCTGCGCCTCTCGAACGCACCAGGCACCGTCGATGCCGGTTACCGCGGAGAGGTGTGCGTCCTTATCGACAACACAAGGCTCCCCAGTTCCGCGAGAAAGACCAGCTGCCTGGATGTGAGCGAAAAAGAAGTAACTGTCCCACAGGAAGTCGATCCAAACAGCTACTGGATCAAAAAAGGCGACCGGATCGCCCAAGGCGTCATCGCCATCGTCCCGCTGGCCGAATTCGAGGTCGTCGATGAACTGGACGAGACGGAGCGCGGTGCCGGAGGCTTTGGAAGCAGCGGCATTACAGGCTGACAGCGAAATGGTAGAAACGTCCCTAAGTGGACGGCCACGGTTCGTTACGACAATCCGTGGCTGTCATCCGGGGCGTTTTTCTTTTTCCATGGCTTTCTCAAGGGAGCGGGACAGATCCGGGGGTAGCCGGGATGCACCGTTCCTTCGGGGACTCTGAATGGTTTGGCAGGGGACGCGGATGGCCTTCCCTTCATTCGGGATATCCTAAAGGCGATGACTGCGGAGGGGACAGAGATCATGAGCGTAGGAAAGCTGTATTGGCCAGAGACATTGCCCAATCCGCCGCGTTATCCGGAACTGGACTCGGATATCGCCTGCGACGTCGCGATTGTCGGAGGCGGGGAGGCGGGCGCCATGTGCGCTTACTATTTGATGCAGCACGATGTAGACGTCGTACTAGTAGACAAAAGCCAGATCGCCCAGAGAAGCAGCCTCGCCAACACCGGAATCTTGCAATTCGCCAACGACAAGCCGCTTGCGGCATGCATCCGTTCCTTCGGGGAGGATAGAGGGACGCGGTTTTACCACTTGTGCAAGCAAGCGGTGGATCAACTGGAGAGGATCTCCCGAACGATCGGCATCTGGCCGGATTATCTCCGAAAAGATTGCTTGTACTTTGCCAGCCGGCCGGAAGATGTGGAGCCCCTCCGACTGGAGTATCAGGTCTTGCAAAAGCATGGTTTCCCCGTTCATTATCTGGAACAAACGGACGTAGAGCAGCGTTTTTCCTTCTCAAAGCCAGGGGCCATCTACTCTACTGGGGACGCACAGGTCAATCCATACAAGCTGGTCCACGGAATCGTTGAGCATGCCGCCAGGAGGGGGTTGCGGGTTTTTGTCCACACCGAAATTGCGCAATACAAGCAAGATGGTGGAGACATGCTGCTCTTGACGAAAAAAGGAAACCGCATTCGCTGCAAGCGTGTCGTATTCGCGACGGGATACGAGACCCAAAAAATACGACGCAACGCGAATGCCATCCTGGCGACCAGCTCGGCGATCGTCACCCATCCGGTAAAAGCCTTTCCCGGTTGGCCCGGAACCTGCTTGATTTGGGAAACGGCACGACCCTATTTATACATTCGGACGACGCCGGACGGGCGGATCATCGCGGGAGGCTTGGACGAGCCGCATACGGATCCGATGCAGCGGGAGGCTCTTCTCCCCCGCAAGCGGGATCAGCTGCTCGCCGAGCTGCAGAAACTGTTTCCGCAAATCCCGCTGCGGGCAGAGTATTACTGGTCTGCCGTTTTTGGTGAAACCCATGACGGACTGCCGATGATTGGCGAGCAAGACGGCTATCCGAATTGCCTGTTCTCGCTCGGATACGGGGGAAACGGCACCGTGTACGCGAATATCGGGGGTCAAATCATCGCAGATCTGATCGTCAAGGGGAGTCATCCGGATGCGTCGTTGTTTTCATTTGCGCGTCCTCGTTACGCAACTGCATCCCACCTGTGAAGCCTTAGAAAAAGCGGAATTGTCGCATAGACAATCCGCTTTTTTTCATCTCGCAGCGCTTCTTCGCAAGGGCACCGAAAGAAACCTGCAAAAAAGCGATCGTAGTATGGATTTCGTAGTACTTCCTTCCTAGTCCTGAAAATATGGTTAAAGGGAGAAAGGAGGTGAAAGAATTGGCGACCCGCTTTCTAAAGATTGCCGCCGTTTATTTTGTGATCGCTATTGTTCTGGGAATCATCATGGGCATCACCAAAGCGTTTGCGTACGCCTCGGTTCACGCCCACCTCAATCTGGCAGGCTGGGTGACACTTGCGATAATCGGACTTATTTATCGAGCTTATCCGCAGGCAGCGCAAAACAAGCTGGCGAGCTGGCATTTCTGGCTGCATAACATCGGGCTTCCTGTCATGCAGGGCAGTTTGTTCCTCATGCTCCTTACAGAAGTGGAGACATTCGTCGTCGGAACCATCATCGGTTCGTTGGTGCTGGGAGTGGGCATTTTCCTATTTGCGATCAACTTGTGGAAGAACGCGAGCGAGTAAAACCGTTGGCAAGGACCAGCGTGCGGCCCTATTCGATTGGGCGTACGCTGGTTTTTTTATTCCATCGAGAAGGGGCTGAAAATAGGGAGCGCTGAAGCCGGTGCGCATAGAAAACGGGAAGCCGAGTCATTCTACATTTAAATGTGGACAAGAAAAGGAGGGTTCCATGCAGAAAAGCATGCAAAAAGGGCAAAACGCGAAGTCTTCGGAAGCTCTGATTCCTTCCCTTGTCCAGACGATCGAACAAGCGTTTCAGCTGAAACGAAATCCGCTCCCGTGGGGCAAGGCGATTGGAGCCGGCATTTGCTCGGGGACCCCAGTTCTGATCGGTCTTGCCCTGGGCAATATAAAGTACGGAATGCTTGCTGGCATCGGCAGCTTTACCTATTTGTACGTTTCCAACATTCCGTATACCCAGCGTGCGAAAAGGCTGTTCTTTGTCATGCTCGGATTGTCCTTGTCTGTGGGATTGGGGACGCTTGTGGCTCCTCACCCGCTTGCGTCCGCTTTCGTGGTCGGCATGATCGGAGCGGTTGTCTCCTTTATTTTCGGGGCGTTCAAAATCCAAGGTCCGTCCTCCATTTTCTTTGTGATGGGCTTCTCACTCGCCACTGGCATGCCGCTGGATCCGGCCGCAGCCCCCGTACGGGCGGGACTTGTTTTGCTGGGCGGAGCATTGGGGTGGGCCATCGCTATGATCGGTTGGCTGCGGAATCCGCACGGCCCGGAGACGACCGCATTGCGACAGGTGTACCGCGAGCTGGCTGGATTCATCGATTCGGTCGGTACCAACCGCTCCCATGAAAAGCGGCAAAAACTCGTATCCGTACTGAAATCCGCCGATGAGACGCTTTCTGTTGGACAAGTGTCCTGGCAGCGTTCTGGTCAATATCAACGGCTCCTCCTTCTGAATGACAAGGCGAATACGATCTTTTTGGACATCCTTGAGCGTTTGGACGGGCAGGCGGGCAAGCTCCCTCCGCATCTTGGACGAACAGTGAGAGCCATTGCTGATTCGCTGGACGGAAAAAATGGGCACCCCCTGCCGATTGATTTTCAAAGGGAGCCATCCGCAGGGGGGGAGCGGCTGGAAGCGGACGTCCGGGAGGCAGCCGCTCTTGTATCTGAACCAATAACGGTCATGGAAAGGGAAGAGCATGTGGCCCGGCCATCGTTTCGAATGGTGATGGGCGGAGCTTTCGACAAAAATTCCATTGTCTTTCTCAATTCCATCCGCTTCGGATTGATCTTGGCGGTGGCTGCGATCTTCGCCTACTCGTTTGAATTGAATCGATCGTATTGGGTCACCTTGTCCTGTGCGGCCGTCATGGCGGGATCGACGCTGATCGCGACGTTTCACCGGGCGATTCAACGGACGATCGGGACCGTCGTCGGCATCATGGTAGCGACCATCATCTTGTCTGCCCAGCAGCAGGGATGGATTATCGCCGTCCTGATCATGGCACTGACGGCGCTTACGGAGCTCTCCATCGTTCTCAACTACGGGCTGGCGGCCTTTTTTATCACGCCCAATGCCTTGCTGCTGGCAGAGAGCATGGCTCAGCAGAAGAGCTTGTCGTTCTTCGCTTCAGCGCGAATTGTCGATGTCCTCATGGGCTGTGCAATCGGACTGATCGGTACGCTGATGATCGGCAGGAGACAGGCGTCAAGCCTTTTGCCGCATTACATCGCCAAAACGATCCGCAGTGAGCAGCAATACATGCTGACGCTGTTTTCCGACCGGAGAGACACTGTGGACGTGACCCAGTCCATCGAACGGAGAAAACTGCACACGAATCTCGGCAACCTGAAGCTGGTGTACGCAACCGCAGTGGGAGAGGTCCCCGGCAACAAGACCAGGCTGCAATTTTTGTGGCCCGCCATCTTCTCCATCGAGCACGTGGCGTACTTGCTCGACTCCTGCCTGAAAACCGGCACGTGTCCCGTCTTGTCCGATGCAAAGCTTTCCCAGCTTTTGCTCGCGTTCGAGACCATGGCGATTTCGGCTGAACAAGGCGTTGCGCTCGAGAAGAAACCGATACCGGAAATCACTGGATTTTCCCAGCTGGAAAAAGAGATACGCGTCTTGCAGGACGCTCTGCAGGTCAGCTGCAAAGATCGATGAAGAAGCTCTCCCGTGTGGAGAGCTTCGTTTTCATGTGCGGGGCGCCCAATTTTCGGAGTGGGCGAATGGCACCCGAACCTTAGCCTACCCATGAGGCATAGTGTAGATGGAAATGTCATTGACAGGAACAAAAAGGAAGGTATAATTCGAAATAACAAGTATTCCGATTAAAATAGTATAGATTAAAAAGGAGTGAACGAAATCCGTATGTGGAAAACACCCAGCGCAATCCAAACCTTTTGGAAACGATTCGGAATCGTCGCGATAGCGGCCGCGATAGGAGGCTGCTCCCAGGCGACCACGACCGGGGGAGAGAGCAAGCCGGCCGAAACGGCATCTGTCGTTGAATTGCTGAATGTCTCCTACGATCCGACGCGCGAATTTTATCAAGACGTAAACAAGGAATTCGCAGCGGAATGGAAAGAAAAAACGGGGCAGACGGTCACCATCAAGCAATCGCATGGTGGCTCCGGAAAGCAGTCCCGCTCGGTCATCGACGGTTTGGAAGCGGATGTCGTGACGCTCGCGCTGGCTTACGATATCGATGCGATCGCGGAGCGGGGATTGATCCCTCCCGAGTGGCAAAAGAAATTGACGGAGAACAGCTCGCCTTACACCTCCACCATCGTCTTTCTCGTGCGCAAGGGAAATCCCAAGCAAATCAAAGATTGGGACGATTTGATCAAGCCCGGCGTTTCCGTCATTACCCCGAATCCGAAAACGTCTGGCGGCGCTCGTTGGAACTACCTTGCCGCCTGGGGCTACGCTTTGGAAAAGAACAACGGCGACCAAGCGAAGGCAAAGGAGTTCGTCACCAGCCTGTTCAAAAATGTTCCGGTACTCGACTCCGGCGCTCGCGGATCGACCACGACTTTCGTGGAGCGCGGCATCGGAGACGTCCTGATCGCGTGGGAAAACGAGGCGTATTTGGCGGTCAACGAGCTGGGCAAAGACAAGTTTGAAATCGTCAATCCGTCTCTCAGCATTCTGGCGGAGCCCCCTGTGACGGTCGTCGACAAGTACGTGGATAAACACAAGACACGGGATGTAGCTGAAGCGTATTTGCAGTTCCTGTACTCGAAAAAAGGGCAGGAACTGGCAGCCAAACACTACTACCGGCCACGCGACAAGGAAGTGCTGAAAGCCCATACGCCAGCGTTCCCGGAAATCAAGCTGTTTACGATCGACGAGCTGTTCGGGGGATGGACGAAAGCCCAAAAGGACCACTTTGCCGATCAAGGAATTTTTGACCAAATTTACAAGCCGTAATCTACCAATACCGTCAGAGGAGTTAACTCCATGAGAAAAACCTTTCGAAACAGAGGGTTTTTGCCGGGCTTTGGCATCACGATGGGCTATTCCATCGTCTATCTCAGCCTGCTCGTGCTCATCCCTCTGTCTGTCCTGTTCCTGAAGGCGTCGACCATGAGTTGGCAGCAGTTCGCCGACACCATCCTGGACGGTCGGGTGCTCGCCTCGATCCGAGTGAGCATCCTGTCCTCTTTCTTCGCTGCGATCGTCAATGCTGTCTTTGGGGTGCTTGTGGCGTGGGTATTGGCCCGCTATCAGTTCGTGGGGAAGCGGATCATTGACGGCATCGTTGACCTGCCGTTCGCTTTGCCTACGGCAGTCGGCGGGATCGCCTTGACCTCCATCTATGCGGAAAATGGCTGGGTGGGCCAGTATTTGGCCGAATGGGGAATCAAGGTAGCCTACACGCCGATCGGCATATGGGTCGCGCTCACATTCATCGGGCTGCCGTTTGTGGTCCGCACTGTCCAACCGGTCCTGCAGGATTGGGATCTTCAGATGGAAGAGGCTGCGGCGACGTTGGGGGCGACACGCTGGAGCACATTCATTCGCGTGATTTTGCCGCACCTGATGCCCGCCGTCATCACAGGATTTGCACTTGCCTTCGCACGCGCGCTGGGAGAGTACGGCTCGGTCGTGTTCATTTCGGGGAACATGCCGCTCAAGACGGAAATCGTTCCGCTCTTGATCATGACCAAGCTGGAGCAGTTCGACTATGCGGGTGCGACGGCGATCGCAACGGTCATGCTTGTGATTTCTTTCGTCATGCTTCTCGTCATCAACTACTTGCAATGGAGAATCAACAAATTTGATGCCGCCCGTTAGGAGGTGCCGCTCGTGAAGCATTTGACCGAGCCGGCTTATATTCGCTGGCTGCTGATTGGCCTGGCGCTGGCGTTCCTCGCGCTGTTCCTGATTTTGCCGCTCATCGCGGTCTTTACGGAGGCGTTCAAGCAGGGAGCGGCCGTCTTCGCCGCTTCGATCACGGATCCGGAGACGCTGTCCGCCGTGAAGCTGACCCTCCTGGTCGCTGCCATCAGCGTCCCGCTCAATGTGACGTTTGGGGTCGCGGCTGCCTGGGCCATCGCCAAATTTTCCTTTCGCGGGAAAAACGTGCTGTTGACGCTGATCGATTTGCCGTTTGCCGTGTCGCCGGTCATCGCCGGTCTCATCTTCGTCTTGCTGTTCGGGAGCCAGGGTGTTTTTGGACCGTGGCTGGAACAGTATGACATCAAGATCATCTTCGCCGTACCCGGCATCGTGCTGGCGACGACCTTCGTCACTTTTCCGTTCGTTGCCCGTGAGCTGATTCCGATCATGGAAGCGCAAGGAAAAGACGAGGAAGAGGCGGCAGTTTCCCTGGGGGCGAGCGGTTGGAAAACGTTCTTGCGCGTCACCCTGCCCAATGTGAAATGGGGACTTCTGTACGGAGTCATTTTGTGCAACGCCCGCGCGATGGGAGAGTTTGGCGCGGTGTCCGTCGTCTCCGGCCACATCAGGGGAATGACCAACACGCTGCCTCTGCATGTTGAAATTTTATACAACGAATACCAGTTTGCCGCTGCGTTCGCCGTCGCTACCTTGCTTGCCGTACTGGGTCTCGTCACGCTGATCGTCAAAGGCTTGATCGAGTGGAAGACGGAACGCGAGCGCAGCGCGGGGGAAGAGTACCATCACTACGAGGGGACAGGAGAGAAAGCCGGATGAGCATAGAAGTCGTGAACATTTCCAAATCGTATAAAAACTTTATGGCATTGCGCGACGTCAGCCTGCAAATACCCGAGGGTGAACTGGTTGCGCTGCTCGGTCCTTCTGGCTCGGGGAAGACGACGCTACTACGCTTGATTGCTGGGCTGGAGCAGCCGGAGCAGGGAAGCATCCTGTTCAACGGGGAAGACAATACAGACCGCGACGTGCGCGAGCGTCAGGTCGGCTTCGTGTTCCAGCATTACGCCTTGTTTCGGCACATGAACATCTTTGACAACATCGCGTTCGGACTGACGGTGCGTCCGCGCAAAACCCGTCCGAGCAAGCAGGAAATCCAGGAAAAGGTGCATTCGCTTCTCAAGCTGGTACAACTGGATGGGTTGGCTCACCGCTATCCTTCGCAGCTGTCAGGAGGACAGCGGCAGCGTGTAGCACTGGCTCGCGCGCTGGCCGTCGAGCCCAAATTCCTGCTGCTCGACGAGCCGTTCGGGGCACTGGATACGAAGGTCAGACAGGAGCTGAGGCGCTGGCTTCGGCATTTGCACGGAAAGCTCGGGTTGACTATCCTGTTCGTCACGCACGACCAGGAGGAGGCGATGGAGCTCGCTGATCAGGTCGTGGTCATGAACGAAGGAAGGGTCGAACAGGTAGGGCCGCCAGAAGAGATCTACAACCGGCCCGCCAATCCTTTCGTGTACAGCTTTCTCGGGCGGGTCAATCTGTTTCAGGGCAGGATCCGCGACGGCAAGGTACAGCTGGGGGAAGCCGAGTTCGAGACGCAATGGACCCAAAAAGCAGGCGAATATGCTGCGGTGGGGTACATGCGGCCCCACGATGTGGAAATCAGCCTGACACCCAAAAAAGGCCAATCCGTACCGGCGCAAATCAGGCACATTTCCTTGCTTGGCTCTATCGTTCGCCTGGATCTGAGGCGGTTGGACACGGATGAAGTGTTTGAAGCGGAGCTGACGCGCCAGCGGTTTGCGGAGCTGCAGCTGGAGGAGAAGGGAACGGTCTACGTGACGCTGCACAACCTGTCCTTTTACGTAGATTCGCAAACGACGGCAGTGCCGGCATCAGCTTTTGTCCCCCTGCGCGCTACCGTCTGAGAGGAAAAATGACCGAACCGGCCTGACCTGTGCAGACCGGTTCATTTTGTGTACGGTAAAGCGGCTGCTATTCCCCGCGCTGCTTGGACCGTGTTTCTTCTTTTCCCAAGGTGGTGGAAGATCTGGTCTGCGAAGGGTTTTCCTTGTTGCCCATTTCGTTTTTTACGCCGTTTTTTTTCGACATGCTCCCTGCCTCCTTCTCGTGGAATGGAAGTTCTCGGCTAGTTTTCCCCAATCGGAGTGCTTCTATCGCTGCGACCGATTGTTTTTTGCATTATCCGGCCAACTCTGTTAAGATAAGTGTTTGAACGATTCAAAAAAGGCAGGTATTGCGACGATGATAAGCACTCAGAACGTGACGCTGCGCTACGGCAAACGCGCACTGTTTGAAGATGTATCCATTAAGTTTACCCCGGGTAACTGTTACGGCCTCATCGGCGCGAACGGAGCGGGGAAGTCTACGTTTCTCAAGATTCTCTCCGGAGAAATCGAACCGACCAGCGGCCACGTTTCCGTGACGCCGGGCGAGAGGATCGCCGTGTTGAAACAAAACCACTTCGAGTTTGACGAGTACGAAGTGTTGAAGACCGTCATCATGGGACATAAACGTCTCTATGAGATCATGGAAGAGAAGACGGCCCTGTACATGAAGGAGGATTTCTCCGAAGCGGACGGCAATCGTGCCTCCGAGCTGGAGGGAGAATTCGAGGAACTGAACGGCTGGATGGCAGAAGCGGATGCGGCGAGCCTCCTGATCGGACTGGGGATCCCGACGGAGCTCCATGACAAGCAGATGAAGGATTTGGCCAGTACGGAGAAAGTGCGCGTTCTCCTGGCCCAGGCGCTGTTTGGCAATCCGCACGTCCTGCTGCTCGACGAGCCGACCAACCACCTGGACATCGAGTCGATTCGTTGGCTGGAAAACTTCCTGGCGGATTACGAAAATACCGTCATCGTCGTTTCCCATGACCGCCATTTCCTGAATAAAGTGTGCACGCACATCGCGGACATCGACTTCGGCAAGATTCAAATGTACGTCGGTAACTACGACTTCTGGTACGAATCCAGCCAATTGGCGCTGAAGATGGTTCGCGAACAGAACAAGAAAAAAGAAGAAAAGATGAAGGAGCTGCAGGAGTTTATCGCGCGTTTCTCCGCCAACGCTTCCAAGTCCAAGCAGGCGACGTCGCGGAAAAAGCTGCTGGAGAAAATTACGCTGGAAGACATTCGTCCGTCCAGCCGCAAATATCCGTTCATCAACTTCAAGCCGGAGCGCGAGGCGGGCAAGAACCTGCTTGCGATCGAAGGCATTAGCAAAACGATCGAGGGGGAAAAGCTGTTTGATAAGCTGCACCTCGTGATCAACAAGGGGGATAAAGTGGCGTTTGTCGGTCCGAACGAGCTGGCAAAAACCACCTTCTTCCAAATTGTCATGGGAGAAGTGCAGCCGGACGAAGGCACGTTTGAATGGGGGGTCACGACTTCCCAGGCGTACTTCCCGAAAGACAATGCGGCTTATTTCGATACGGACCTCAATCTGGTTGACTGGCTCCGCCAATATTCCAAAGAGCAGGACGAGACGTTTATCCGCGGCTTCCTGGGACGCATGCTTTTCTCCGGCGACGAAGCGCTGAAGAAGGCCAATGTGTTGTCCGGGGGAGAAAAGGTGCGCTGCATGCTGTCCAAGATGATGCTGTCCGCAGCCAACGTCCTCATTATGGATGAGCCGACCAACCACTTGGACCTCGAATCGATTACGGCATTGAACAACGGCCTGATCGATTTCGACGGCACGCTGCTCTTCGTCTCACACGACCACCAGTTCGTGCAGACGATCGCCAACCGGATCATTGAATTTACGCCAAAAGGAATCATCGACAAGATGATGACGTACGACGAGTATTTGGAAAGTGAAGAAATCAAGCGCCTGCGCGAAGAACACTACGCGTAAGCGGGATGACTAAAGAGAGCCCTCGGCACGAGGCGGCGAATCGTCGCGCTGTGCGAGGGCTCTTCGGCGTTTTTTAGGAAGGGGTCTCCTCGATGAATTCCACTTTGCGCAAGAACGCCTCCTTGCTGGAAAAAATGACCCGCTCCTTTCGGGGGGCAGTGAAGTAGACCACGATATACTGATCGTCTATGTACTCGACGATTCCGCGCTTTTTCGGCCGCTCGATCGTCTTCACCGGTTTGTTCAGCCATTCATCCATCCGCTTTTCCTCCTGCCTGTCGCTTGCCTCCATTATATCAGACGAGGGGCTGACGCCCAATGGCGTGAACCGTCAAAGCGATTCGAAACAGCAGCTGATCCTGGCCGTTTTCGGGAGTGAGGCCGGTCAGTTCGCGTATGAGCTGCATGCGGTATTTGACCGTGTTTTTGTGGACGAAAAGGCGATTTGCCGTCTCCACGTGATTTCCGTTGGCGAACAGGAAGGCCTGCAAAGTTTCCACGAGCTGCCCGTTTTTTTCCGCATCGTATTGAAGCAGCTTGTCCAGGCATTCCGCAGCAAGCACCTGCGCTTCGTGGCTCGGCTCCTCCGCAAAGAGAATGCGCTCCAGTGCGAGCGCGTGATAATGCTGGATCCGCAAAGGAGGAGCACCGGTCTTTGCATAGGCGTAGCCGCATTGGCGCAAGACCGTGCGAAAGCTGATTTTCGCTTCCCGGTAACTGTGGGCGATCCCGTCCCATCCTGGGTGAATGCGACCGATGCCTACCGGTATGGGCGATACGGACGACTTCGCAAGCGAGGCACCAAGCGAGCAGAGCAGTGATTCGAGGTGTGGACATTGCCCGTAAGCGGTGGGGACCAGCAGCACGACATGATTGTCCCGGTCGAGGCCAGTCAGGCCACCCGTGTCGCTTCTGGCCAGGATGCCATTGATGAGCTCCAGCAGTTCGCGGTTTCGTCTCCATCCGTCCACGGGATCGTCGTCGCTCGTTCGGACACTCATCACCAAGGATTGATAATCCTCGGCAAGGGCCCAGCCGACTTCTTCCGCCTTGCGCAGGAGAACATCTCTCGGACCGGTCTGTCCGCTGAGGAGCGCCTGCAAAAACTCATTGCGAAACCGCTGGAACGTCTCGCTGACCGTCTGTTGGCGCTCGAGCTCGAGAGACAAGAGGGCAGCGCTCTGTTCAATAGCCACCTTTTCCCATGCATACAGTTCCCTGTCAGACTGCTGAATCAGAATGGCGCCGTATACCTGCTGCCTCAGGAGCAACCAGCGGATTGCAGTGCCGGCTGCAGGCGTCACGAGCGGCTGCGCCAGCAAATGGTGAGGAGCCGGCAGCCCGCACTCTCTGTCCACTGAGGAGAGGTCCGAGAAAGCGCCCAAAGCGGGAGCTGTCCACTGCCAGCGCAGGGACGGGACGTAAATGCAGACAGGAACTTGCAGCGCTTCATGGAGCAACTGGGCCAGCGCGGATACCGGCGCCCCTGCTGTCAGATGCCGGTGAAATCTTTCGTAAATCGCATGGGTCCGGTCCAACTCGGCACGCTGCTTATCATTGATGTAACGGACGACGGGAACAATGACATCCGACCACGCTTTTTCCATGGGAAAGGCAAGGATGGGCATCTGTTTTCGACCGGCATGCTCGATGACCGCCCGAGGCAATTCGTCGATATACCGTCCCAGCTTGATGGCGATGCCAGGCGTGCCGATTTCCGTCAAATCGTCGATGAGTCGTATCAGTCCTGATTCGCTCGTCTCCCGATGGGCCACAAAAGGATAGCCGGTCGTCAGAACGAATTCCCCCGGCCGAAGCCATTTGTGGCCGTCAGGTGAGTCGAATGAGGTTACACCCAGCAGCTCTTTGTCCAGGAAGGCTTCCCCGGCGAGCACAGATTGTTCGTCAAACCCTCCCACGGCAATCAATTCTCGCACCGTAATCACGTCAGCTCCCCCTTTTATGTCCTGCGTACAATCCGCAGGCAGCTTTTCTGGCAAATCGGACAAAGGAAAAGAGCGAATCTTTCGATAATCATAGATTACATGTCCCGATGGCATGGCTGCAATGGGACAAATCGAACAAAACAGGGGGATTTGCATGAAAGCAAGAGACTGGCTTGGCGTACTTCCGTTTGTCGGGATGCTGGGAGGCGTTCCTTTTGTCAACAAAGTAGAGCCCTATGTCCTTGGTATGCCATTTGTCCTGTTCTGGATCGTGCTGTGGGTCGTGCTCACCTCGGCGATCATGGCATTGGTGAATCGTCTGGATTCCGCCGCGAGAGAGGAGGAGCATCAAGGATGAACACAGCCCTGATCATCATCTTTCTGGTTCTGCTGCTCGCGATCTACTCCGGCATTCGCGCACAAAAAGGAAAAGACATGAACATGGAGCAATGGACGGTCGGGGGCAGAGGGTTTGGCTCCATCTTCATTTTTCTGCTGGTCGCCGGAGAGATCTACACCACCTTTACCTTCCTGGGAGGGAGCGGCTGGGCGTACTCCAAAGGCGCTCCCTCGTACTACGTCTTGTCCTACATCGCTCTTGCCTACGTGATCTCCTACTGGCTGCTGCCACCCATCTGGCGCTATGCCAAAAAGCATCGGCTCGTTTCCCAATCCGACTTTTTTGTCAGCAAGTACAACAGCAAAGGACTGGGGATTCTGGTCGCAGCCGTCGGGGTCATCGCCATCATCCCGTATTTGATTCTCCAGTTCAAGGGTCTCGGCATCATCGTTTCCGAAGCCTCATACGGTTCCATCACGCCTACCGCAGCCGTGTGGATCGGGACGATCGCAGTGACCATCTACGTCATGATTTCCGGGATTCACGGCTCGGCGTGGACCGCCGCGATCAAAGACATTATGATTTTCGTCGTCGTGGTCTTCATGGGCTTGTATTTGCCATACCATTACTACGGAGGGATCCAGCCGATGTTTGAGGCGGTAGAGGCCGCAAATCCGGGATTTCTGGCCTTTCCTGACGAAGGCTTGAGCGTTTCCTGGTACATCTCTACGGTGCTGGTCACGGTGTTTGGCTTCTACATGTGGCCGCACACGTTTGGCTCCATTTTTTCCGCCAAAAACGAAAACGTCTTCCGCAAAAACACCGTCATGCTGCCGCTCTACACGCTCATGCTGCTGTTCGTATTCTTCGTGGGCTTTACCGCGATCCTTCAGGTCCCCGGTCTCAAAGGAGCGGATGGTGACCTGTCTCTCCTGCGCTTGTCCCTCAAGACCTTCGACCCGTGGATCGTCGGACTCATCGGGGCCGCCGGATTGCTGACGGCGCTGGTGCCCGGCTCCATGCTGCTCATGACGGCAGCAACGCTTCTTGCCAAAAACGTGTACAAGGTAATGGCACCCGCTGCGTCGGAAGCTCGTATCGCCCGGGTCGCCAAACTGCTGGTGCCCGTCCTTTCGCTCATCTCCCTGTACTTTACGCTCCATGGAGGGGATACGCTCGTCACGCTGCTGCTGATGGGCTACAGCCTGGTCACCCAGTTGTTTCCCGCCTTGCTTTTGAGTTTGCAGCCGCAGCCCTGGGTGAACAAGTACGGCGCGTTTGCCGGGATTTTGGCCGGCGTGTTGACGGTTGCGTACGTCACCGTCTTCAAAGTGACGATCGGGACCATGTTCCCGGACTGGCCCGCCGCCATCAAGGATTTGAATATTGGCGTGGCCGCCCTGCTCGTCAACCTCGTCGTGATGTTCGGCACCACGCTTGTGACCCGCCTCATGCTGACGCCGGGTACGCAAGCAGCCAACACCGGGGGCTCACCCACACTGTAGGAATGGGGAATGCGGATTTCGACCTCGATTCAACTGACGAATCTCAATGGGCTAAAGGAGGAATTTTTCATGGCAGATATCGTGTTTCGCAATGGAAGGGTGGTAACGGCAGATGCAGCCAATCGCGTCGTACAGGCGGTCGCCGTCAAAGGAAACCGGATCGTAGCAGTGGGCACCAATGAAGAAGCGGATCGTCTGATTCACTCGCAGACGCGCATCGTCGACCTGAAAGGAAGGAGCCTTCTTCCCGGCTTCATCGACGCGCACCTGCACATGACGATCTACGGGACGAACAAGCTGGGAGTCGATTGCAAGGCGAGGAATATCACCTCGATCGATGACTTGCTTGGCGCTCTGGCGGAACAAGCGAAAAAGACGCCGAAGGGAGAATGGATCAGAGCCTGCGGTTTCGACGAAAATCGCATGGTGGAAAAACGGTATCCGACGATCGGGGAGCTGGATGCCATCTCAACCGAGCATCCGATCTTCGTCATGCGTACATGCGCCCACCACTCGATTGCAAACAGTACGGCGATGGCCCTCGCCGGATTCGACCGGAATACCCCTGATCCGCAGGGAGGGCGAATCGATCGGGATGAGTGCGGAGATTTGACCGGGTTCCTCGTGGAAACGGCCCATATGCAGATGTTCGAGCGGGCAGCCTTTACCGAAGCCGAATACATGCAAGGACTAAGGCTCGCTTCCGAAGATTTCGTGGCACGGGGGATCACAAGCATCCACGATGCGGGAGGATACGGACCGGACAACTTCCGGGCGATGCAGAAGGCTGTTCAGTCAGGCGATGTCAAAGTGAGAATTTACGCGATTGTATGCGCGCTGAACCGGTCGGAGGAATTTGTGCGGAAGATGATCGACGCGGGGCTTGTAACAGGAACAGGCGACGAACGCTTTCGGATCGGTCCGGCCAAGGTATTCACGGACGGAGCGAGCATCGCCCCGACGATGGCCATGCGCGAACCTTTCGACAGCAGACCGGGCGACTGCGGAATTCTCTACTACGAACAGGACGAGTTGAATACGATTTTGGGAGAGGCGCATGCAAAGGGCTTCCAGATTACGGCTCACGCACAAGGCGACCGGGCGATCGAGATGCTGCTCGACTGCTTCGAGACAGCGCTGGCTGCTCACCCGAGGGAAAATCACCGTCACCGGATTGAACACGCGGGCGTCTCGGCTCCCGATCTGATCGAGCGAATGGCTCGCCTTGGCGTCGTACCGATTCCGAACCCGGCGTTCATTTACGAATACGGGGACAGCTACGTCAACAATATCGGCCAGCGGGCGAGGCACATGTTTCCGGCGCGGGATCAGATCGACAACGGGATCATCGCAGCGGGAGCCTCTGATAGCCCCGTGACCAGCTTTGATCCATTGATCGGGATTCATGCGGCTGTCAACCGGATGAGTAAAACGGGCCAGGCGGTAGGGGAAAATCAGCGGGTGAGTGTGCTGGAGGCGATCCGGATGTTTACCTGGAACGGAGCGTACGCCAGTTTTGAAGAGGGGGTGAAAGGGAGCATCGAGCCAGGCAAACTGGCGGATCTGGTCGTGCTTGGCGGCGACATTCTCAGTGTCCCGGCGGATCGGATCAAAGACTTGCAGGTGGAGATGACCATGATCGACGGCGAGTTCGTCTACCAAAAGCAAGAGGAGGAGGTCGTGCAGTCTTGAGTATGCAAGCGAGGACTCTTACGATCAATCAGGAGCGGTTGCAAAAGAGGATCCAGGACCTGTCTCGCATCGGGCGGATCGGCGAGACCGGAGTTTGCCGATTGGCCTTGTCGCCGGAGGATCGCGCAGGGGTGGAGCAAGTTCGTCTCTGGATGGACGAGGCGGGCTTGCAGACGCGAATGGACGACTTTGGCAACCTGATCGGCAGGCTGGAGGGGCGAAATCCGGATGCCCCGCTGCTGATGGTCGGCTCCCACATAGATTCGCAGCCGTACGGAGGCCGGTATGATGGCGCAATCGGCGTACTGGGCGGGCTGGAAGCGCTGCAGACAATGAAAGAACAGGGGATCGTTCCTGAGCAAAGTGTGGAAGTGGTCGCCTTTTGCGATGAAGAAGGATGCCGATTTCAAAAAGGTCTGTTCGGATCTCGGGGCATATTAGGCCGTCTGGAGCCGGGAGAGCTGGAACGAACGGACAAGAACGGGGTTTCCCGCAGGCAGGCGCTGCTCGAATTCGGCTGCGACCCGGATCGGCTGGAGGCATCCGTGTATCCGGAGGGCAGCATCGGGGCCTATCTGGAGCTGCACATCGAACAAGGGCCGGTACTTGATCGCGCAGGCGAGCCTGTCGGGATCGTATCCGCGATTTCCGGGCCGCTGTGGTGGACGGTAGAGTTGACAGGCTTTGCGGGCCACGCGGGCTCCGTGCCCATGAACATGCGCCAGGACGCCTTGCTGGGCGCGGCCAAAGTGATTATGGCTCTAAATGAACTGGCGAGGCTGGATCCGGCCGCTCCTACGGTCGGGACCGTCGGCCACCTCGAAGTGTTTCCGGATTCGCGCAACATCATCCCGGAGCGTGTCCGGTTCACGGTCGATTTGCGTGACGTCGACCAGGAGCGCAGAAACGAGCGGGAGCAGGCGCTGCGGGAAGCCATCGAGCTGGCGGCCATGGAGGGCGGCCTCACCTACACGATCACGGAAGACACGAACAGCGATCCGCGCTACTGCGCCCCGTGGATCAAGGACATCATCCGCGAAGAGGGCAGGGTGCTCGGCATTGAAGCGCGCGAGCTGATGAGCGGACCCTTCCACGACGCGCTGGCGCTGTCGTACGTGTGCGATTACGGAATGATCTTCGTCCGCTGCAAGGACGGGATCAGCCACAATCCCGCCGAGTTTTCCTCCTTCGAAGATGTAGCCTTGGGCACCGAGCTGCTGTACAAAACGGTTCTGCGCATGACTGCAGCCGGCAAGTAGCCGCATCGAAAAAAACATCGCCCAGCCGTTGTCGGGTGGGCGATGTTTTTTCGATTGAAAAAGGGGGGAGTCGATGTGGTTGGTGTAAGCCCTACAGTTCCTCCACGTCTGCAAAGTAATGATTCTTGCGGTAAGAAACAGCCTCCATCGTCGCTATCAGGTTTTCCCCATGGAAGATGTCGATGCGGTAGAACCCTGTACGAAAGTTTCGTCTGGTCTCAGTCGCACGGATGACGATCCTGTCTCCCGGTTTGGCCGCCTCCATAAACTGGATGGTTGTGGAAAGACCGAGGGAGGTACTCGGTTTTCCTATTGTTTATGGAGTCGGATTTCATGAGAAGGAAGGGTTTTCTTCTTTCGGAATAGACTAACCATGTATCCGCAGAAGCCTCCGATCAGAGAAGGGAGCATCCAGCCCAGACCTACCTGATACAAGGGAAGGTACTGCGTTAGCCAATCTTGCATGACAGCGCTGTGCACTCCCGCGGCATGCAGTCCATCAAACAAACTAATCAGAAAGGTAAAGAGCAGGCTTCCTTGATATACCTCGGGCCTGCCATGAAATGCGTTGTGAAAAAACGTCAAAAACAGCAACGAAATAGCGATGGGATACATCGTCATCAACACGGGCACGGAAACCTTAATCAGTTCAGTTAAACCGATGTTTGCTACAAGCGTGCTGAAAACGGACAGAATCACGGCAAACTTTTTGTACGAAACAGCCGGAACCAGCGTATGAAAAAAAGTGGAGCAGGCGGTAATCAGGCCTACACTCGTGGTCAAGCATGCCACGGTTATCATGAATCCCAGAAGAACGGCGCCATAGGAACCAAAATAATAGTTCGAAACCTTCGCCAAAATTTCGGCTCCGTTTTCTAAGTGACCCAGTTTTGCCACACTGGAAGCACCCATGTAGGAAAGAGCCGTATAAAACAGGACGAGAAGAGTACCGGCAATGGCTGTAGCTTTTGCACAGGTAGCCAAAACCTGTTTTTTGGCAGTGATTCCTTTTTCCTTCAGGGCGTTCACGATAATGATTCCAAATACAAAAGCAACAAGGGCATCAAGCGTTAGGTACCCTTCCTGAAACCCTTTGAAGAATACATCGGTTTTGTAATCATCTGAAGGGGCCTGAAGCGCTCCAATCGGATGAAGAACCGCTGTCGCTACGATGATTCCGATAAAAGTCAATTTGATTGGAGTTAAGATTTTTCCAACAAGATTGACAATTTTTACAGGATTCAGGGATAGCAGACAAGCAATGGAAAAAAATACGATGCTAAAGACCACGAGCGGGATCGGACCTGGCTGGCTTGGCAGGAAAGGCTTTATCCCAATTTCAAACGAAACATTGCCGGATCTCGGAATCGCGAAAAATGGGCCAATTGCCAGATAAAGAATCGTCGTGAAAACAAGCCCGAACAGCGGATGAACACGACCTGCCAGAGAACGCAAGTCTTCTTTCCCCGAATAAACAAATGCAGAGATGGCAAGCAAAGGCAAACCAACTCCCGTAACCAAAAAACCGGCATTGGCGATCCATACATGGGTTCCCGCCAATTGGCCAAGCATCGGCGGGAAGATCAAGTTGCCGGCTCCAAAAAACAACGCAAACAACATAAATCCCAATATGACAACAAAAGAAAATGGTGCTTTTTGTGACACAAGATTTCCTCCTAAACCTCTATCTCTCGCACCCAGATCATTCCCTGCGGCTGGTTGCTCAAGATAAATTTCCTCCCTGCTTGCATGATGTCGCGCCCGTTTCTTCAGATCATTCCGTGATCCGACTGCCGTCATCATGAATGGCATTCCTTTATTAAAGGCAATACCTTTTCAGGATTCATGAGACTAAACTCCTAATTTTCACTCTCATCAAAATTGATTATAAGCGAACAAGCGGATAAAAAACATATACACAAGGGTACCACTTGCAAGAGAAAGAAGCATTTTTCTCTTCCAGATCTGGAAGAGAGCAACTACACCGATCGAAAGGAATTCGGGGATTCCGCGGCTGCCGGAAACCAGACTGACATCCTTGATTTCATTCGGATCGTTACCTTTGCGGCGCAAGACCTTCGGACAAGTTTTTGCGTGTTGCCCTCGCCTCTACCCGTTCGCTGGACGAGTTAAAAGCGGGGTTAGAGATTTTGAAACAAAATCTCTAATCGATGAAGCACGGGAAAGACGGAAATTTCCTGGGAGGTAAGAGCGGCTGTGAAACGGGGAATCGAACGAGCAGATTTCACCCGAATATTTGGAGAACAGGAACGAGACAGGAGGTGGGCTTTTTGCTATAGTTTAGTCATGTGAGAAAAGAAGGGGTGTACTGGCATTGAAAATGCGTGTTTCTGCCGTGCAGTATCATCTGCATACCATACATAGCTTTGACCAATTCGCTCATCAGGTAGAGCACTACGTGAAAAACGCGCAGGAGTACGACACCGAATTCCTGCTGTTTCCCGAGCTGTTCACGACACAGCTGATGTCTATTGGCGACGGACAAGGGAACGCTTTGCCGATTACGGCGCTGCCTTCCTTTACCGAGCAGTACGTGGAGCTGTTTCGTTCTCTCGCAGCCAAATATGACATGCACCTCATCGGAGGCACCCATATCATCGAAGAAAACGGCAAGCTCTACAATACGGCATTCCTTTTCTACCCGGATGGCCGCGTAGGCCAGCAAAAGAAAATTCACATCACGCCGTGGGAAGTCAAAGGCTGGAACATGGGCGCAGGCGATTCTCTGCAAATTTTTGAGACGGACAAAGGAAAAGTGGCCATGATCATTTGCTACGATATCGAATTTCCGGAATGGGTCCGAATCGCCAAAGCGCGCGGTGCTGACGTCATTTTCTGCCCATCCTGCACCGACGATCGCCACGCCTTCCACCGCGTCCGCTATACGAGCCACGCCCGCACGATCGAGAACCAGGTGTACGTTGTCTTGACTGGCACGGTAGGTTCTTTGCCGACAGTCGACTTCATGCGCGCCAACTTTGGACAAGCGGCCATCCTCACGCCGAACGACGTTCCATTCCCGCCGCGCGGGATTTTGGCAGAGGGAGAGATCAACCACGACATGCTGGTTACGGCCGATCTGGATCTGCAGCTCTTATACGACGTGCGCGAGAAAGGGTCTGTGACGACCTGGCGGGATCGCCGTATCGATCTGTATCCCGATTGGAAATAGAAGCGCGCGCCAGGGGGACGACCATGTACCGAAAAGAACTGTACGTGTTTGAACAGGACAAGCCGCGCAAAGCCGTCGTGCGAAACTATGCCGCCCGGGACTTCGATGAGCTGATCCGCATCCAGGCGGAAAGCTTTCCGCCGCCCTTCCCATCAGAGCTGTGGTGGAACCGCGAGCAGCTTACGAACCACATCACGCTGTTTCCCGAAGGGGCAATCTGCGTAGAGGTGGAAGGTGTGCTGGCAGGGTCCATGACGGGACTGTTGGTCGATTTTGATCCGAGCCAGCCCGATCACAGCTGGGAGGAGATCACCGACAACGGCTACATCCGAAACCATACACCGAACGGAGATACGCTCTACATCGTCGATATTTGCATTCGACCCAGCCACCGCAAGCTGGGCCTCGGCCAGCAGATGATGCAGGCCATGTACGAGTTGGTCGTGCACCACAAGCTCAAACGGCTGCTCGGCGGCGGGCGGATGCCCGGATACGGCCGTTTTGCAGACCTGTGGACGCCAGAGGAGTATGTAAACAGGGTGGTGGCGGGGGAAGTCAAAGATCCGGTCCTGACATTCCTGATGCGCTGCGGACGCACACCGCTGCAAGTGGTCGCCGATTATCTCGAAGACGAAGAATCACGCAATTTCGCGACCTTGATGGAATGGAAAAACCCGTTTTTGCCGAGCTAGGTTGCCCACAAGATCACATGGAGAGGAAGAACGATAAATGGAATTCGTACGTATTGCTCATATTGACAACCCGTTGTTCGCCAAAATGCACCGCTTGATGCAAGAAGTGTTTCCACCTGAAGAAGTGCTGGAGTTCGAGCTGTGGAGAGAACCGCTCGAAGATCCAGGCATCCGCGTTTTTGTCGCCGTCCACGAAGGGGAAGTGGTCGGCGCCACCGAATATCGCTATTATCCGGACCTCAATGTCGCGATGACCGATTTTACGATCATCGGGCGGGAAGGGCTCGGAGTAGGGCGTTTCCTGGCGAGAGAGCGGCAAAAAGACTTGCATGCCCTCGCCGCAGCAAACGGCAAAGAATTGTACGGCATGTTTGCGGAAATCTACGATCCGTACCGGGTAGAAGAGCATTCGTTTGGCGGTATCAAGCCGATGGACCCATTCGTGCGGCGTGAGGTCTTGTCCCATTTGGGCTACAAGCGCACCGACATCGACTACGTTCACCCTTCGTGGCAAAACGACGGGGAAGCCGTATCCGGGCTGGATCTGGGCTTCATGCCAACCAACGAAGACCAGACGACACTCGAGGCAGACCTGATCGTGACGTTCCTTACTCGCTACTACGCGGTGCTGCCGCATAAGCCGCAGGCGTGGCTGGACATGGTGGGAAGCCTTGCCGGCAAGGAAACGGTTGAGCTGCTGCCGATCTAAAGAACGTATCCAGAACCGACTCCTGTGGGGCTAACGCAGCTGCTTCACGGGAGTTTTTTGGTAGAAGGGACGAGGGAGGTGTGACGGAGCTGAAAGGGCAAAATCTGGCTTCGATCCTTTTGTACCTGGCAGTCTTTTTTCATCTGCTGGGGATGAGCGGCTGGGTCGCTTCTGCCATGGCGCAGCCGATCCAGCTGGCGGTTCTCGGTCTGCTCTTGACCGCATTGTTCGTGCTGCGGAAAAAGAAGCGAAAGGCCAAGCGACGTCCGCGCAAGCCGCCAGTGGAAGTGACGGAAATGCTTGAAAGGGCGGAAGGGGATAGTCCTGGCCAATAATCTTTCCCAAAAAACGTCGGACAGTACTGCAGAGACATCATCCTGTAATCCTAACCGGGGCAAGCGAACCAAGCTTTCGCTCAGTTCCCTACGAATGTATGGGGGCGTTGGAAACCAATCGGGCCACTGCTCAGCAGGGACCAGGCTGGATTCGGCAAAGGCGAAGGGAAAAAGGGGGATAGCGGCGAAGTTTTCATGAGAGAGCAGCCGATCGGAACAATCAGGATAGAGCGGTTGCGCGCAACTGTTGCAAATGCAACGTTTGAAATGTTGCGTTTGCAACAGTGTAAGCGCGTTTTGCAACGATGGGACAATAGTTGCTCTTTATAATTAACAGAAAATTTGAAACATACTGATTTGGCACAAGAGTTGCTAGTTATTGCAATACCGACAGAAAAATTTGCAAAAAGTGAGGGGAGCGCATGTCGAACCAACCGCTTATTCGCGTCGAGGATGTCTCGTTTGCCTACCAGGTCAACCAGGATCAGCACATTACTGTACTCCAAAACGTCTCCCTCGAGGTCTTTCCCGGAGAGTATGTGGCGATCATCGGTCACAACGGCTCCGGCAAGTCGACGCTTTCCAAGCATTTGAACGGAATCCTCACGCCGAGGGAAGGAAATGTCGTGGTGGGCGGGGTCAACACGCGTGACAAGCAGCGTATCCATGAAGTAAGAAGCCGGGTGGGCATGGTCTTCCAGCATCCCGACAACCAGATCGTCGCGACCATCGTGGAGGATGATGTGGCTTTCGGTTTGGAGAATATCGGCGTATCCGCAGAAGAAATGAAAGAGCGTATCGACTTTGCCCTCGATGCCGTCGGGATGAGCGTTTTTCGCCATCGTCCGCCTCACCACTTGTCCGGCGGCCAAAAACAGCGCATCGCCATCGCAGGGATCTTGGCGATGAAGCCGCAATGCATCGTTCTCGACGAAGCGACGAGCATGCTGGACAGCTACGGAAGGCAAGACATACTGGCTGTCGTTCGCAAGCTGCACAAGGAAGGCATGACGATCGTGACGGTGACCCACCACATGTCGGAGGTGGCGGAAGCGGATCGGGTGGTCGTCATGGAAGCAGGCAGGATCGTGCTGCAAGGTACCCCGCGGGAAGTCTTCGCGGCCGATCAGGAAAAGCTGCGCGAGCTACATCTTGACGTCCCGGACGCCAGCCGGATCGCATCGCTGGTGCACGCCCAGTTTCCGGCTTTTTCCCGGAATCTGATCTACAACGAGGAGGTCGTGGCAGAGGTTAACCGTGTGAACGCCAGTCAAGCGGAGGCGAGCGGATCATGACACAACCGATGATAGACGTACAAGACCTGTCACATATTTACATGCAAGGGACTCCGCTTGAGCACCGCGCCCTGGACCAGGTGAATCTTCAGGTAGCCGAAGGAGAGTGCATGGCGATCATCGGCCATACGGGCTCGGGGAAGTCGACCTTGATCCAGCATTTCAACGGGTTGCTCCGTCCGCAGTCAGGCACTGTCGTCGTCGCCGGCCTGGATGTTTCCCAGCCCAAGCTGGATATCCGCACGCTGCGCAGGCAGGTAGGTCTGGTCTTTCAAAATCCCGAAGATCAGCTCTTTGAAAAACTGGTTGGAGATGATGTGGCCTATGGCCCCTTCAAGATGGGTCAACCGCTGGAAGAGGTGCGTCGCCGCGTGCAGTGGGCAATGGAACTGGTCGGCTTGTCCTTCCAGGAAATGAAAGATCGTCCCACCTTTGCGCTGAGCGGCGGGCAAAAACGCAAAGTCGCCTTGGCCGGAGTCCTCGCCTTGCAGCCCAAAGTGCTCGTGCTCGACGAACCGACGGCGGGGCTGGATCCGCTATCGCGAAAAGAACTGCTTGACCGCATCCGCCAACTCAACCGGCAGGAGAAATTAACCGTGATCTTTGTCTCGCACAACATGGAGGAGGTGGCGCAGCTGGCTGACCGGGTGTACGTAATGGCAAACGGAAAGGCTGTGTGCGATGGTACACCTCGACAAATTTTCGGGAACCAGGAACTCTTGCGCCAGCATCATATCGGGACGCCGGAATCCGTCGACATCCTGTACCGGCTGCGGGAGGAAGGCTACGGAATCAACCCTGAGGCGTACTTGCCCGAAGAGACGGCAGGCGAAATCTTGAAGCTGCTCAAACGCTAAGGAGGGGAGCCAGATGTCAGCTGAATTTGAATTGACACGGAACATAACCATTGGCCAGTATCTGCCGACAGGGTCCATCGTTCACCGGCTGGATCCGCGCTTCAAGCTGGCGGCCTTTATTATCATGATTTTGGCGATTGCCATCTGCAACACGTATGTGGGCAACATTTTTGCGATACTTGTCTGCATGTGGCTGTTTCAGGTATCCAAGATTCCCATCCACTACGGAGTCTCCGGCATCAAGCCTGCCATCCCGTTCATCATCATTCTCGCTGTCCTGCAGCTGCTCTTCTACGGGGGCATCGCAAACGGCGGGACGGTTTATTTCGAATACGGCTTCGTCACCATTACGAGCGAGAGCATCCGTCTGGTTTTGGTTTCCGCCATGCGGTTTGTGGAAGTGATCTTTTTGTCCAGCGTGCTGACGCTAAGCACATCGACCACCGAGCTGACACACGGAATGGAACGACTGATGGGGCCGCTGGAAAAGGTGAAGTTCCCCGTACACGCTTTTGCGCTGATCATCACGATCGCCATCCGCTTCGTCCCGACCTTCGCGATGGAAATGGAAAAAATGATGAAGGCACAGGCATCACGCGGCGCGGATTTCGGCACGGGGGAATGGTGGCGGATCGTCAGGCGAACCAAAGACATGTTTCCCATCATCATTCCGCTGTTCAATGTCGCGCTGGCACGCGCCGAAGATCTGATTCTGGCGATGGAGGCGCGCTGCTACGTGCCCGGAGCCTCCCGAACGAGATTCGCCCACTACACGGCGAACAGCAAGGATTACGTGGCGATCGTCGTGAGCATTGTCATTTCTGCGGTCATGTTAGGAATACCGTGGTAATAAGCCCGGGAAGTCTCCCTATACGGGATTTCCATACACCATCACCATTAAAGGAGGAATACGCATGGAAAAAGGCTTGACCGTGCGCAAGATCGTCATTGCGGGTGTGCTGGGAGCCATCGCCATCTTGCTCGGAGTGACGCGTCTCGGCTACATCCCTGTTCCGACAGCTGCGGGGAACGCCACCATCATGCACATCCCGGCGGTCATCGGCGGCATCATGGAAGGGTGGGGCGTTGGCATGATCATCGGTCTCATTTTTGGAGTCTCTTCTTTTTTAAACGCGACCGTCCCGCTGTTCAAAGACCCGCTCGTTGCCATCCTGCCGCGTCTCTTTATCGGGGTCACGGCTTACCTGACCTACGTCGGTCTGAAAAACGTCAACCAATATGTGGCCATTGGCGTAGCAGGCTTCGTCGGAGCGATGACCAATACGATCCTCGTTCTGGGAATGGCGGTCATCCGTGGCTACATGGCCCCCGGCGTGGCTGCGACGGTAGCGATCACCAGCGGATTGCCGGAAGCGGTCGTCTCGGTCATCGTGACACTGGCGGTAGTTGCGGCGTGGAAGAAGATCGGTTCCGCAGGAAAACAAAAATCGAAAATTTCTGGAGATTTCTAAATGAAGACAGGAACAATCACAGATGTGCCTGGCGTTAAAGTAGGCCATGCGCAAAACGAGGAAGCGCTGACGGGCTGCACCGTTATTTTGCTGGAGCAACCGTCGGTGTGCGGCGTGGATGTCCGGGGCTCTGCCCCGGGCACCCGCGAGACGGATCTCTTGGACCCGATGAATCTCGTCCAGACCGTTCACGCGGTATGCCTGTCCGGCGGGAGCGCCTATGGGCTGGATGCGGCCACTGGTGTGATGCAGTATTTGGAGGAGCAAGGAGCAGGACTCGACGTCGGGTACGGGGTCGTGCCGATCGTTCCAGCGGCAGTTCTGTTCGATCTGGCTGTCGGCAACCATCGGATTCGTCCTGACCGCAAAATGGGGTATGAAGCTGCCGCACGCGCTAGCAAGGATCCGGTCGCACAAGGGAACGCAGGTGCGGGCATGGGGGCTTCGGTAGGGAAGATGGGGGGCTTTGCCAACGCAATGAAGAGCGGATTGGGCTCCGCTTCCATGACACTCCCATCCGGCCTGGTCGTCGGAGCGGTCGTGGCAGTCAATGCAGTCGGGCACGTCTTCGATCCGCAATCCGGACAGATCGTGGCGGGGCCTCGCAATGAAAAGGGACAGATCGTGGATAGTGTGGAGTTGATGAAAACGCAAATCCAAAGTCCGATCCCGCCCGGCACCAACACGACGATCGCTGTCGTGGCAAGCAACGCGAAGCTGAGCAAGGCGGAAGCTAAAAAGGTGGCGCAAATGGCCCACGATGGATTGGCCCGGACGATCCGGCCCATTCACACGATGTTCGACGGGGATACCATTTTTTCCATAGCGACAGGCGAAGTGGCAGCGACTGTCGACCTGATCGGGTCCCTATCCGCAGACGTCCTTGCGGAAGCGGTCATTCAGGCGGTACGGATGGCAGAACCGGCAGGGGGACTTCCTTCCAGCGGCAGCCTTCAAAGGTAGGACACATGTCGCTTTCACACAAATGGATGCAGAGGAGTGATTGTCAGATGAACCAAGTAATTTCCTTTGTCGACGAGCAAGAAGTCGTACGGTTGACCCAGGAGCTGGTGCGCATCGACAGCGTATACCGACCAGAACAGCCGGGTGCAAACGAGGAGCGGGTAGCTCATTTCGTGGCAGATTACTTGCGAGGGATGGGGCTCCATGTATATGTCGAGGAAGTGGTGCCGGGACGCCCCAATGTCATCGCCTTTTACGATTCGGGAAGGCCGGGGAAAACGCTGCTGTTCGAGGCTCATACCGACGTGGTGACCGAGGGAGACCGCGATGCCTGGAGCTACGATCCGTTCGGCGGCACGATTTCCGGGGGGCGGATCTACGGCCGGGGCTCGTGCGATACCAAGGGCAATCTCGCAGCAGCGATCTGTGCCGTCAAAGCCATCCAACGCTCCAAGCAAGCGTTCACAGGCAAAATTCTCCTGTGCATTCCGTGTGACGAAGAAGGCATGATGATCGGCATCAAGGATTTTATTCGCAGAGGCTGGGCAAACAACGTCGATGCCGCGATCATATGCGAGCCGGAGGAAAACCAGTTGTGCATTACCCAAAAAGGGGCGATGAGGGCGATCTTGCGCACTTTCGGGAAAATGGCGCACGGGGCGATGCCGCTGACGGGAATCAATCCGAATACACGCATGGCGAGAGCGATTGTCGCTCTGGAAGAGCTGGAGCGCAAAGAGATGGCGCGGCTCGGACAGCACCCGATGCTTGGCTTGCCCAGCATCACTCCGACCATCTTGCAAGCGCCCGTAAAAGGCGACGCGCAAATCAACGTCGTGCCGGACCAGTGCATGACGACACTCGATATCCGCACCGTTCCCGGACAGGATCACGCCGAACTGCATCGGGAAATGTCGGCGATCCTGGAAGCGCTGGGGCGCGAGGACGACAAGTTCAAGGCGACGCTGGAGATCATCGAGGAGCGGCCGTGGACCTTGACGGACATGGAGCATGAGGTCGTACAGGCCGTAGCGAGCTCCTACCGGGAGATCACCAAGAAAGAGCCTGTATACAATGGCGTGCCTGGAGCGACGGATGGGACTTTTCTGCACAAGGTGGGGATTCCCATCCTCACGACAGGAGCGGGCGATCGTCATATCCCGCACCATGCGGACGAGTATGTCGACATCGATCAATTGGTGGAGTCTACCCAGCTGTTTGCTTTGTCTGCATTGACATTCCTGACTCAGCCTGTCCGCGCATAACCGGGAGACCATGCCCTGCCATCCGATCGGCGGGGTCTTTTTTTGCCAAAAACTTGCTTACTCCATCCAAATTTTTTTATACTAGCGGAAGGCACGAAAAGCAGATTTTCTTTTGTTTCAAACTCGTACATACACCAACAGAAAGACAAGGAGGCGGGACCCATGAACATGCGCTGGAATTTGGACGTTCTGTATACATCTTTTGATTCGCCAGAATGCAGGCAAGATTGGGACAAATTGTGCCGCGAGATGGATGAGATCAAGAACTGGGCGGCAAAGGAGCTTTCTTCGCAAGACGATGCCGTCGTCAAAATGGAAGCGTACCTTGCCAAGATGACGTCCATTTTGCAAACGCAAACGCGCCTGTACAGCTATGCGGAGCTGACAGCGAGTGTGGATGCCAAAAATGAAAAGGCATTGCAGCTGGCGGAGCGGGTCCAAACGCAGTCTGTCGAGCTGGTCGAGCCAAACGTGAAGTTTCAGGCGTGGCTTGGCTCGCTTCCCGACCTGGACGGACTCATCAGCAAGTCCGAGCTTCTGAAGACGCATCGGTACATGCTGACCGAACTGTCTGAGAAGAGCAAGTACATGCTCAGTGAAAAAGAGGAAATCATCCTCGCGAAAATGAAGAATACCGGCTCCAACGCATGGACCAAGCTGCAGGAGCTCTTGACTTCCACGCTGCTGGTGGAGTTGACGGATGGGGGAGAGACGAAGCAGCTGCCACTTCCGGTTGTGCGAAACATGGCTTATGAAAAGGATCCCGCATTGAGAAAAAAGGCATACGAAGCGGAATTGGCCGCCTATCCCAAAATCGAGGAGTCATCCGCTGCCAGTCTCAACGGGATCAAAGGCGAAGTGATTACGGTAGCCAAACTGCGGGGCTACGAATCGGCTTTGGACAAAACCTTGAAGGACTCGCGGATGGACAAGGAAACACTCGATGCGATGCTCGATGCCATCCGTGAAAGTTTGCCCACTTTCCACCGCTATTATCGCAAAAAGGCGGAAATCTTGGGACATGCGGACGGGAAGCTTCCGTTTTACGACCTGTTCGCGCCCGTAGGAAACGCCGATATGCGCTTTACCTATCAGGAAGCCCGCGATTTTATCGTCAAGCACTTTGGCAGCTTTAGCGAAAAGCTGGCGAATTATGCAGCGCGCGCCTTTGACAACCAGTGGATCGATGCCGAGACGAGGGAAGGCAAGCGGGGAGGGGCGTTTTGTGCCAACCTGCACATCGTTGGGGAAAGCCGGATCATGGCCAACTTTACCGGCAGCTACAACGACGTAAGCACGCTCGCTCACGAGCTTGGGCACGGTTACCACGGGGAATGCCTGGTGCAAGAAGCCTTCTTCAACAGCGACTATCCAATGCCGATTGCGGAAACGGCGTCGATTCTGTGCGAGACGATCATCGCCAAAGCGGCTTTGCAGCAAGCGACCCCGGAAGAAGCCTTTGCCATTCTGGAAAACGACATATCCGGCGCAGGCCAAGTGATCGTCGATATTTACAGCCGCTTCCTTTTCGAGTCGGAGCTGTTTGCACGCCGCGAGCAAGGCTCCCTGTCCGTTAACGAACTCAAGGAGCTTATGCTTCAGGCGCAAAAAGACGCATACGGGGATGGTCTGAATCCGGATCTCCTTCACCCGTATATGTGGGTATGCAAACCGCACTACTACAGCGCGGATTACAACTACTACAACTTCCCGTACGCGTTTGGTCTCTTGTTTGCAAAAGGGCTGTACGCTGTTTACCTCGAGCGCGGGGAAGCTTTTGTGGAACAATACGACCAGCTGCTTTCGGTGACCGGAAAGATGAACATTGCAGATGTGGCCGCCATCATGGATGTAGATGTTCGCTCCATCGATTTCTGGCGGAATTCCTTGGCTCTTATTGCCAAAGATATCGAAACGTTTGTAAAGCTCGCCGATTCCCGATCCTGATACGGCTGCAAAAACGTCCAGACATCATCTGGACGTTTTTTTGTGCGCATAGCATTGAACGCGACAGGAGAAAGTAAGAAAAACAAATGAGGTGATTACGTGGTGAACGGATTGCAGCTGCTGGACCTCCTGAGGGAGACTGAGAACAAGATGCTTCATTTACATAGAGCGATCGACAGGGTGACCAGCGAACCGGACTTCAAGGAGACCGTAAGCGTGCTGACCGTGGTCGTCCGGGATTACCAGATGCAGCTCGATAAAATGAAGCAGGCGTTGGGGAACCTCGAAATCAGCACCAGTCAAAATTCATCGCAATCCTCTCAAGCTCAAAATACGACGCACTAGGTGCCAGAAAAAAAGCAGCCGCGATCTGTCTGAGCAGATTCGCCAGCTGCTTTTTTAGCTAGTCCTACTGAAAGTCTACGTACCGTTTGACGCCGTAGAACGGGTAGAGCTTGTCCATGTATTCCACTTTTCCGTAGCGAACATCGTCGCCGTTGGCATGGACGATGACGCCGTTCCCCATGTAAATCGCCACGTGGGAAACGCGCCCTTTGCCAAGAGCGTCGTAGAACAAAAGATCGCCAGGCTGCGCTTCATCCATCGAGACTTTTTTGCCGCCTGCAAACTGCTCTTCCGACGTGCGAGGGAGAGTCACTCCCAATTGGTTGAAAACGTAAGAGGTAAAACCGCTGCAATCAAATCCGTCCGGGGTTGTGCCGCCGAAGACGTAAGGGGTTTTCAACAGGGGTTGGATAATGGACTCCAGACGATCCAATTTTGCCGAGTCCACCTCGTCCGAATAGTCGGGATGCGAGGTCGAGGTCAAGTAAGCGGAATTGACAAACGCTTCTTTTTCGTCCTCAAATTTGATTTTCGTCCACTCGTCCTCGGTGTCTACGACCTCTACGACATCGCCGTAGTGCAGTTTGCCGAGGATCTTGCCCTCGAGGGAAGGCTTTTTGCGGACATTGACCACGTCTCCCGTCACGCGTGCTCGATGCTTGTCCACTTTCGGAGCGTCGTCGGCTGCGGCGTCCGAATGCTCATGTTCTTCGGAAGACACCAGGTCGGGGGGAACGGAAGTCCCGTCATCCGAAGTGGCGATGCCTGTCAAGGTGAGGGTCTGGCCGATTGCCAGCCGATCGGAAGTCAGTTGGTTCACTTGCATGAGTTGGCTCACCGTCGTCTGATGCTCTCGGGCGATTTTGCTCAACGTATCACCTGCCGCAACCACGTACACCGGCGAGGCGGCGTGGGCAGCAGTAGGCAGCAGAGTGAAGAGGGCGAGGAAGGTGATCAGCCTCGAAGTGTGTTTCATGTCATCGTCTCCACCAATCTACTATATTCTGCATATCTAGATAAAATTCTAGCGGATTTTCAATGGTAAATCTATGAAAAATTGATGTAATGAAAAAGTTTTTAAAAACTATTGCCTTTTAAAATCGAATCGTGCTATATTACAAGAGTCGCCGCGAGCACAATGCGACACGGCGAGCGTTTTCATTAGCTTGGAGCTGTGGTGAAGTTGGAGTTCACGCCGGTCTGTCACACCGGAGGTCGCGGGTTCGAGTCCCGTCAGCTCCGCCATTTTTCTCTCGGACTTCCGTAGCGTAAATTGGCGAAAGAGGCAATTGCAGTAGCGCCGGTGTAGCTCAATTGGTAGAGCACCTGACTTGTAATCAGGGGGTTGTGGGTTCAAGTCCTATCGCCGGCACCATCTAATTTGTATATGCGGTCATGGCGGAATTGGCAGACGCGCTAGATTCAGGTTCTAGTGGTGGCAACACCGTGGAGGTTCAAGTCCTCTCGACCGCACCATACTTGTTAGGGAAGCCCTTCAGATATATTCTGAAGGGCTCTTTTTTTGTCATCGCGAGGTCCTCTAAGAAGGAGCTTGAAAAGTGGGGCGTCAGACGTCTTCTTCCTAAACGAAATCCATTTCGTCCTTCGACGTATCAAGCAGGGGCCTTGAAAGTGGCATTCGGTAATTTTATAATATTAACATACTAATCAGTATTCTAAAGATACACTAAGTCGTCAGTTATCGAGGTGATTCCCTTGACGGTACGGGACAGAGTTTACGAAGCGGCCGAACGTTTGGTGGGCACAAAGCCTTTCGACCGCATCACGTTCGCCGATGTCGCGGAAGCTGCCGGCGTGCATTGGACTGCCGTTCGCAGGCATTTTGGCGGCAAAGAGGAGTTGAGAGCCTGGTTCAAGAGAAGGCAAGCTTCCGAGCAGTTTGGACTGGCCGACACCAAGACTCGGGTCCTGGAGGCGGCGGCTTTCGTTTTCGCTGCCCAAGGCTATGCGAATGCATCCTTGGAAAAGGTCGCTGAACACGCGGGCCTGAGCAAAGGCGCTGTATACTGGCATTTCGCCAGCAAGCAGGATTTGTTCCTTGCGATCCTCGAGCGCAATTTTGAGCAGCAGCTTCGCATGCTTCCGGGGCAAATGGAACGCATTCTGTTGTCGGTCGACCCGCTGCTGGCGCTTGAGGGCTGGCTGGAATCGCAGTTCTCCTGCCTGGAAATGGGCGAACACAATTCCTTGCTGTTCTTGGAATTTGTTGTATCCAGCCGTGAACCGGAAATAAGGAATCGGCTGCAGAAGCTTCACTGCAGCTTGATCCGACAGGTAGGAACCCTTCTTCGCGAAATGCAGCGAAAGGGTTATCTCTCGGAAGAGGCTGATCCCGAATCGATGGCACTTATGTTCGACGCCTTGTTGAAAGGAGTTCTGGTGGAGTGGAACATCGATCCAAATCCAGCTCAATTGAGGACGCTCATTCGGACGATCTCCAAGACGCTGTGGCAAGGGCTGGCGACGGCGAAGCGTTAAGAAAATGAGAGAAATCGAGCAATGGAGGAGAAGCGTGGTGATCGTTTTGGCAGCATTGTCGATATTGGTCGCGGCTTTTTGTTTGTATGGACGATATCAATTCAGGAAAATGGAGAAGCAATACCCGCCGAATGGGCAGTTCGTGACAGTGGAAGGGATTACGCTGCACTACGTAAGCAGAGGGGAAGGCAGACCGGTCGTGTTCCTTCATGGTGGAGTGCTGACGGGAAATGATTTTCGTGAATCAATCGAGCTGGCGGCATCCGCCGGTTATCGCGGGATTGCATTCGATCGCCCTGGATACGGGCACAGCGAGAGGCCGATTGGCGAGCCCGTCACACCCAGGACGCAAGCGAGGCTGTTGCATGAAGCGCTTGGGGCTCTCGGCATCGAGAAGCCGATTCTGGTCGGGCACTCTTGGAGCGGCGTCCTTGTGCTGACCTATGCGATCGACTACCCGGACGACATATCGGGTATTGTCACCTTGGGAGGCGGCATGTACCCGGAAGGCTACCCTGCGGAGAAGGGCGATCCGATCTCGACTCTTGTCACCACCCCGATTCTGGGGAATATCGTGATGCATTCGCTTTTGGCAGTCATGGGCCCGGCGCTGGCGGTGAATGTTTTAAAAGAAACGTTCAAGCCCGAGCCCGTTCCCGAAGCGTACCGTGAAGCAACGCTCGCTTATTGGCTGCGCCCGTCGCAGTTTCGCGCCAACCGGGAAGATGTGCTGGCATTCGTTCCTGGTGTCCGGGCCATTATGGACCGTTATCCGGAGATCGATACTCCTCTCGTCATTGCGGTTGGAGCAGACGATCCTTTCCCGACGCGGGAACACAGCTTCCGGCTGCACGAACAGGTGCCCGACTCGAAGCTCCTCTTGCTTCCGGGCGTCGCCCACATGATCCCGCAAAATCATCCGGAAGCGGTCATGGAAGCAGTGAAGGCGATCCCCAACCGGCAGGGCAAATTCGAATGAACACCACGGACCTTTACGAATGCGAAAACGGCCGGGAGTTGGATCGAAGTCTCGGGAGTGGATACCATTTAAAGCAACAAGAGTGAAAGGATGCTTACGAAAAATTACCTACTTACATAAATTGTGGTGATCCTGTACAATGGCTTCATAGACAGGAGGGAGCCAAACTCATGATTATCGAAGTATTTCAAGATACGGTGTGCCCGTGGTGCCGCATCGGCAAGAAAAACTTGTTTGACGCCATGGCAAAATGGCAAGGGGAACCCATTGAGGTGCGCTATCGGGCCTATCAGCTCGATCCTCACACGCCGAAGGAAAGCCTGCCTTTCTGGGAAACGATGGCTGCAAACAAAGGCGGCAGAGCCGCATTCGAACAAATGGTTCAGCACGCGGCAAATGCAGGAGCGGCCGCCGGCATTTCGTTCGATTTTTCCAAAGTAGCTGCCTGGCCGAACACACTTGCTTCCCATACCCTCATCAAATGCGCGCCGGAAGCGGATCGGACACGCGCTGTGGACGCCGTGTACAAAGCGTACTTTGAGGATGGCCAAGACATCGGGGATCTCGAGGTGCTTGTCTCCATCGCCAAGGACCTGGGGATGGACGGTGCGCAGGTGCGTCAAGCGATCGAAGCGGATGCCAAACAAGCGGAAATTGCGGAAGACATCGCTTTCGCCCGTGAGCTGCAAATTACGGGGGTGCCGTTTTTCGTCATTGACAACAAGCTGGCTCTGTCTGGGGCCCATCCGGCGGAGAATTTCCTCAAAGCCTTTCAACAAGCGCAGGAGACGACCGAATAGCAGGATGTTTTCTCCCCAGGGAAACCGCCGTTTTATCGGCGGTTTTCTTGTGTGGTCCGTCCAACATTTACTGGTTGAAGAGCGCTTTTTCCATGCGTTAGAGTAGATACGAAACATGGGGACAATCACAGCATGACAGAAGCGAGGGGACGAGGTATGAAACGATCCAGGATATCGACGGCAGGCTTGGTGGCAGCTGCCATTTCGTTCGCGGCAGTGGTGCCGGGAAATCCCGTATGGGCGGCTGGCGGCCCGGCGGCAGCTGGGCAAGAGCACGATGTGGATGAGATGGACCATACCCGTGAGGAAATCTTGGGCCTGTATTCTACCTCCATGGCCGGGAGCTCCGACGCTCGCATTCATAATATAGAAAAAGCGGTGAATCTGCTAAACGGGGAAAAGATCGAACCGCATCGCCTTTTCTCCTATAATGATACGATCGGCAATTCCAACCTGGCGGATGATGGATGGGAGAAGGCCGGCGTCATCGCCAACGGACGGTTGACGGACGATTATGGCGGAGGGATCTGCCAGGTATCGAGCACCTTGTTTAACGCAGCCGCAGGAGCCGGTATGCTGATCGTTGAACGCCATTCCCACAGCAAGACGGTCAGTTACGTCCCGCCCGGCCTGGATGCGACCGTGGCGTACGGCCAGTTGGATTTTCAGTTCGTGAATCCGTATGACTATCCGGTGAAAATCAACGCGAAAACGTACGCGGACAACCTTGTGGTCATTACCATCGTACGTGCATAACTAAAGCAAAGGCATTTGCCAACCAAGGAGGCTCCTATCACAGGAGCCTCTTTTGACTGTCCGGGAGCGGCCAGCCCATCGAATCCAACAGGGATAACCCAATCATTCGGGAGCATAAAATAGGTGCGTTCTCAAAAAAATGGCCGCACGGCAGCCGCCTGTCTTCATAAATGGAAGAAGGCAGGACCATACTGGTTGAAAAAGGAGGTGTTGGCGGCATGTACGTGCAGGTGACGGGTGATCGTGACAAAAGGACGCTGATCGTGATGGGAGAGCCCCTCTCGTGTCAACCGGATGGGCCCTACCTCCTGCCTGGCAGGCTGGTTCGTGCGTTGAAGCCGGAAGATTTGCCGGTAGACGTACCGTTTATGCTGGAAGGAGCGCTTCCATCCGGTTACGGATTTTACCGGGAGGACGCAGTCGTGTTTTGGCGAGATGCCGGACAAAGCTCCCTGCGGGTGAAAGTGACGTCCACGTATGCGGCAGAAGAATGGGATGGCTTGTTCTCGCTGAACGCCACCTTGGAGGCGAGAAAAGCAGTGCTGGAGCAGGATGCGGAATTCGTGCGCGTGCAATATGAAGCAGGCGAACAGGCGTCTACGATTCGCTATGAATTCGGGTGGGCCAAAGAGGAGCCGACGGATCTGGAGGAGGCGCTGGAAGCCATTTGCGATACGGTCTTTGAGGTGGAAGCGAGGGGAAACGCCAAGCTGTGGCCGCATTTCGGAAGACGTTCTGAGGACTTCTGAAGTTCTGTTGCGCATCTACCATCCGTGATATAGTAAAAAGGAGAGAATGGGAAGACAGGCGACCCAAGGAAAAGGAGAGACTAGATGATGCAACAGATCCGAAATATTTATTGTGTGGGCCGGAACTACAAGCTGCATGCGGAAGAATTGGGCAATGACGTTCCTACCAAGCCCATGATTTTCAGCAAGCCGACCCACGCCCTGGCTCTGGCCGCCGGAGGGGAGATCGAGCTGCCGGGTTCGCGCGGCGAGCTGCATTATGAAACGGAACTGGTCATCCAGATGGCGCGGTCATACGAACCTGGAGCTTCCCTGAAGCAGATGGTGGACGGAATTGCACTGGGCATCGATTTCACACTTCGCGACGTACAGTCCGAACTGAAGAAAAAAGGGCATCCGTGGCTGCTCGCAAAAGGGTTTAAAAATTCAGCGATTCTCACTTCGTTTCATCCGTTTCCAGGCGTTGAGGGACTCCTCCAAAAAGACTTCGCTCTGCTGAAAAACGGCGAACAGGTGCAGCGAGGGAATATCGGCAACGTCATTTTCGATTTGGCTACGCTGATTCAGTACATCGGGGAGAATTTTGGACTGGAAAAGGGAGACATCATCTACACCGGGACACCGGAAGGGGTGGGACCGGTATCTGACGGAGACGTTTTGACCTTCCTGTGGGGAGACGAAAATTGGGGCGAATTTACAGCCAAATTGCGCTGAGCGCTCTTCGGCATGAATGAGAAAAAAGCCAGCATCTGCCTGATCATGTCAGATGCTGGCTTTTTTTCGTGACCGCAGTCACGTTGAAAGCGTTTTTCATCTCGTCTGGTACCTTAGAACTAAAAGGCGGTAACGGCACTGTTTGCCGCTCGTTTTCCGGATAGTCCTATGCTCCCAAAATAGATACTGGTAAATTTTACGGTCTTATCCTCCTGTTTCCTCCTGAGTTAATCTGTCGGTGTAGCCCACGAAGGTTCCACAACATGACAAGGAGGAAAAGAAAGTGACGAAACGAGATTGGGTAATGAAGTCAACAGTAGCAGTCATCCTGAGTACGTCCCTGTTAATGGGTGGTCAAGTTGGACAAGCATCGGCAGCGACCACGAGCTATACGCAGCAAACGAAGGAAGTTGCGACGATTGCGAAATCGTTGCTCGGAAAGCCCTATAAGTACCAGGCATCTGGACCGAACCAATTTGGCTCGGCTAACCTGGCGACCTATGTGTACAAGCAAGTCGGCGTGAAGATTGGCAGCACGCTAGGCAGCCTGTACAAAGCCGGGACAAAAGTGACGAAAAACAGTGTAAAAGCCGGAGATCTGGTGTTCTTTTCCTCGAATGGCTCCGGAAGTCCTACATTCATGGGAATATACATAGGCAATGACCAGTATGTCTACTCTTCCCAAGGAGATGGTAAGGTAGTCCTGAAATCTTTCTCCGACTACAGCAAGAAGTTCGTCGGCGCTCGCCGGATCTTGGACGAATCGTCCAGCAATTCCAATTCGTCCAATTCTTCCAGCAAGCCTGCCACGGATATCGCAAGTCAAGTGATCAAACACGGTGAAAAGTACATGGGTACTCCATACAAATATGGATCCAGCAAAGACACCACCAAGACGTTCGACTGCTCCTCATTTACACAGCGGGTATTCAAGGAAGTCGGCATCACACTGCCGCGCGACTCCCGCCAGCAATCTACGGTTGGGAAGACCGTGTCCAAAAAGGATCTGCAAGTCGGCGATCTGATCTTCATGAAGGCGTCCGTGAACAGCTCGTCGGATCGAATCACCCACGTAGCCATTTATGCAGGAAACGGGAAGATCCTGCACACGTACGGCAGTCCAGGCGTGACGTACTCCAAGTTCGACGGGACGAACTGGGAGAAGCGCGTGGTCAAAATCAAACGAGTCATCTAACCGAAGGAAAAAAAGATCGAAGGCCTAGGCTCTCCTGCTCATGCAAGGGGGGCCTTTGTCCTATCTGTTAGGTAAGACGTATCGGAGATGAAATAGTTTCGCAAAGCGCCTCTGGCAAATGTTTCAATCCATGGGACAACTTTTTTGCACGAGTAGACAGCATAGAGGAAAAATTGCAAAAACGTCGAATTGCTGTTTATGTATAGATGAAAAAGTGGAGGTGTGTCTGGTGGAATTGAACATGCCAACGTTTTATAATTTCGCGGCCCAAGTGGATGAGTGGGCTGTCAAACATCCGGACAAGCGTGCGGTGTGGGAGCTGGACGAGCAGGGACAAGAGCAGATCCTGACGTACGAGGAGCTGCGCCGCTTTTCCAATCGAATCGCAAACGGACTTGGCTCCATCGGCATCGAACGGGGGGACAGGGTCTTGGTGCTTGTTTCCCGGGGCACGACGGCCTACGGGCTGTACCTGGCATTGCTCAAGCTGGGCGCGGTCATCATGCCGGGCTCCGAGATGCTCCGCCAAAAAGACATCGAATACCGGGTTAACCATGCCAAGGCAAAGGCTGTCATCGGTTTCGACGGGGTGCTGGCAGAGGTGGATCCGATCCGGGGGCAATGTGCGTCTCTCAAGCACTTTGTGACCATCGGTGAAAGCAAGGAGGGCTGGATCAGTCTCGATCACCTGCTGCAACACCAGGATGAGGAGTTCGAATGCGCGCAGACACGCTCCGATGAGCTCGCTTTCCTTTCCTATACCTCTGGTACGACGGGTGGTCCCAAAGGAGTCATGCACGTGCACGGTTGGCCCTTTGCTCATTTGGCTGTTGCGGCCAAGCAATGGCTGGATGTGCGGGAAGAGGACACGGTTTGGGCGACGGCAGGTCCCGGCTGGGCGAAATGGATCTGGAGCCCGTTTGTCTCGACGCTCGGGATGGGAGCGACAGCCTTCGTTTACAAAGGGCGTTTCGGTGCTGAGACGTACCTGAACTTGTTACAGAAGTATCCGATCTCTGTCTTGTGTGCGACGCCAACTGAGTACAGGCTGATGGCCAAGGTATCCGATCTGGAATCGTATCAGCTGCAGGCCCTTCGCTCTGCCTGTTCGGCGGGTGAGCCGCTCAACCGGGAAGTCATCGATACCTTCCGCCGCGTCTTCCAGTTGACGGTGCGCGATGGCTACGGACAGACGGAAAACACCTTGATTGTGGGGACCTTCGTCGGCATGGAGCCCAAGCCCGGTTCCATGGGGCGCCCCTCTCCAGTGGCCAGGATCGCCATTGTGGACGAGGAAGGAATGGAAGTGCAGACCGGACAAGTCGGGGATATCGCAATCGATCGCAACATGGTTGCGTTGTTCAAAGGGTATTTGGATGATCCGGAGCGTACGGCAAAAGCGTTCCGGGGAGAATGGTACATCACGGGCGACCAGGGACGGATGGATGAAGACGGTTACATTTGGTTTGAAGGGCGATCGGATGACATCATCATCTCCGGTGGCTACACGATCGGTCCTTTCGAAGTGGAGGACGCGCTAGTCAAGCATCCGGCAGTAGCCGAGTGCGCCGCAGTCGCGAGTCCCGACCCAGAGCGGGGCAACATCGTGAAAGCCTTTGTCATTCTGAAGAAAGGCGTCACGCCGTCGGATGAGCTGATCGCGCAGCTGCAAGAACACGTGAAGACGTTGACGGCTCCCTACAAGTACCCGCGCAAAATCGAATTTGTCGAGGAGCTGCCGAAGACGACATCCGGCAAGATCAGGCGGATTGAGCTGCGGCAGATGGAAAGAGATCGTTTGCGCTCGTAAGTCGCAGTCTTACGGAAATGTAAGGTTGGCGTAAGTGTATTCGATGGGAACATACGAGCATTTCCCCTACAATGAAAAACAGAAGCAAGGCAGGGGGAGTGCAGCATGAGTCATTACACCGTCACGGCTGGAAGCAAGAGCGATTCCTTTATGGGGACGACTCGCGTAGCCAGCGTCAAACATACACCGAACCGACCGTGGAAACGATACCTCCTGTCCAGCGTCATCCTGACGATCCTGGTGGCTGTTCTGTCACCCGTCATGCTGGCCTGGGCAGGGAATATATGGATCGACCAAAAAAAGCTGGACCACGTGGAACAACTCGCGACCGGCAGCTACGTCAAGCTCGATGAGATGCCGGACTACGTGTGGCAATCCTTTGTTTCCGTGGAGGACCATCGCTTCATGACCCACCCGGGAGTCGACTATTACTCGTTGGCCCGAGCTGTCTGGGCCGATCTGCAGGCAGGGGCCTACGTCCAGGGAGGGAGCACGATTACGATGCAGCTGGCGCGCAACCTGTTTTTGACGCAAGACAAGACCTTGCTGCGCAAAGCGAAAGAAATTGCCATCGCCTTTCAGTTGGAACAGCGGTACAGCAAAGAGCAGTTGATGGAAATGTATCTGAACGTGATTTACTTCGGGCACGGCTGCTACGGGATTGACGCTGCTTCCCAGCTGTACTTCGGGAAAAAGGGGAATGGCAAAGGGGCCGAGGCCATTTCCCTGGGGGAAGCAGCGATGCTCGCTTCGCTTCCCAAGTCCCCGGCAGCGTACTCGCCACTCAAGCACTGGCAGGAGGCCAAACAGCGCCAAGCCGTCGTGCTTGGGCAGATGGTCGAGCAGGGAGTGATTACAAAGGAACAAATGCGTCAGGCCCAAACCGAAGCCATCGCGAAGAAGCCTGCACGTACACCGGCGTCGTAGACCATATGGCGCCGAAATAGGAAGGAGCTCCTCTGTCTGCAGGCAGGGGAGTTTTTCTGCTATTTGGATGGGGGCTGCCCAAACAGCGAAAGTCCGGGCAGCTTTCCCTATGCAGAGCTATGTCGTTCGGTTGACGGCTTTGCTCAAGGCGTCTTCAAGGACGTGGGCGTACTGCATGGTCGTCTCGATCTTCGAGTGGCCGAGCTGTGCCTGCAGCTGGTGCGGGTCCGGATTCAGACGCAAAAACTGGGTTGCGAAGCTGTGGCGCAGCTTATGTACCGACAGATCCGGAATGCCAAAGGCCTTTGCGTATTTTTTGACGAGCTTTTGCACGGACCGGACCTCGATCCTGTGACCGTTCGGATTGGTGGGAGAAACGGCCAGAAACACCGCATTCTCCTGGGGAGAAGGGCGGTATTTGTCTCGGGCTTGCAGATAGCGGATCAAATACTCTTTGCCCCAATCGCTGAAAAAAGGCGCATCTTCCTTTTTTCCTTTACGGATCAGCTTCAGCTGGTTTTTTTCCATCACGATGTCGCTCAAATCCAGGCTGACGATTTCCGAAACCCGAAAGCCCCCGGACAAGATCAGGGCGACGATGGCCGTATCGCGATCGCGGTTCTGCATATGATACTGCTGCTTTTTGGCGGTTTGGCAGTGCGCCAGATACCCGTTGTAGATGAAATCGACAAATTCATAGATTTCTTCGTCAATCAATATTTTGGCCCGAATGGCGTGAGCGCGGGCAAGCGGAGTCAGCTCCGTTGTCTCCACCTCAATTTTGGCCATAACGTTGCGATTCAGGTAGGATTCGCCGTTCTCATCCTCTGCCAAAGCGGATAAATAATGAAACAACGACTTCAGGCTGGAGATTTTTCGGCTGATCGTGCGGTCGCTGTATTCTTTGCGCGAGCTTCTGGTCGGGCGGGTGAGCAAAGCCGACCGCTCATACAAATGAGATTCCTGGAGATAGAGGATGTAGCTTTCCACCGTTTCTTTCTTCAGCTCATTCAGGTCTGCGAGGGGGATGTCTTTCATGTCGGTTGCACGTGTCAATCCCTCCGTCATCATCCAGCGAAAGAAAAAAGCGATATCACGCAAGTAGGCGAGCAGCGTGGAGGGGGAATTTTTTTTCGTCTTCTTGTGTTCGATGAACTTTTCAATATACCAAGGATAGGCGCCGATGGATTGCAAAAGCTGCAGGGCGTCTCGCTGTTTCGTCACGGACATGCTACCACCACCATTCTCGATGAATTGGATACGAACATATATTCTAGCAAAAACAAAACCGTCTGGGAATGAAAAATTACCATCTAGACAATCATCCCGACGGCAGGTATAGTTAGAAGGTACATAAAACGTAACGATTCCGTTTCATAAAAGGAAGGAGAAAGCGAATGGCGACTTGGGA
The DNA here is from genome assembly GCF_031583145.1 of Brevibacillus brevis. Classification (NCBI taxonomy): domain Bacteria; kingdom Bacillati; phylum Bacillota; class Bacilli; order Caryophanales; family Paenibacillaceae; genus Brevibacillus; species Brevibacillus brevis. The sequence goes on from NZ_CP134050.1 coordinate 2,797,794, forward strand.
TTTGACTCAAACCAGGCACCATGTTTTGCTGTGCAATGGAGGAAGCTGCACACGCAAGGGAGGGGAAGAGCTGACGACAGCGATCCGTGATGCGATTACGGAAGCAGGATTGGATGATGTGGTTCATACGACCCGCACTCGCTGCAACGGGCGATGCGAGGATGCTTGTGTCATGATCGTCTACCCGGAGGGGATCTGGTACCAGAACGTCACCCCGGATGACGCAAAGCGCATCGTGGAGCAACACTTTCAAAATGGAGATCCGGTCGCTTCGCTGATTTCCCATCACTATTCGGACAGAAGCTTTGTTCGAGACGAAAAAGCGGTACCCGGTATCTTGAAGTCAGAAAAGAACAAGAAGTAAGTCAAAACCGCGCTTTAGCTGCCACAGCTGGAGGGTGGTTTTTTTTATGGGGAAAGGCGATGCGTGCGTGTCAGGAGGGAGTACAGCCAAGTTTTCGAATGTCTAAGATGGTGGGAAACGGAGAAATTATGATGGATAGACCAAAGAACATGCTTGAAAGCGCTATCTTTTGTGTCTTTGTGATATGGACATTTCAAGAAAACGATGGTATTCTGATGAGGAGTAAGGTTGATATTATGCGATTTTTCTAAAAGAGATTTAGTCCGTGTGGTATGAACACTTGTATTCGTGGAATTTACTTCCGGCGTTCGCAGGTGTCCAGACCTACGACTGACTGTTGGAGGGATTCGACTTGTCGAGCAAAACATTGGAAGCTTTCTTGCACGAAAACCTGGAAGACCTGAAAAGCAAAGGGTTGTACAATGTGATCGACCCGCTGCAAAGCGCAAATGGCCCGGTTATCACCATTTCCGGAAAGGAACTGATAAACCTGTCCTCCAATAACTACCTGGGACTCGCGACAGACCAACGCCTGATCGATGCAGCGATGGCTGCCGCCCAGAAGTACGGGGTAGGGGCAGGAGCGGTTCGTACCATCAACGGTACGCTGGAGCTCCATGTGCAGCTGGAAGAAAAGCTCGCAGCGTTCAAGCATACCGAAGCGGCAATCGCTTACCAGTCCGGTTTCAACTGCAACATGGCAGCGATCTCCGCTGTCATGGACAAGGACGATGCGATCCTGTCCGACGAGCTGAATCACGCTTCGATCATTGACGGCTGCCGCCTGTCTCGGGCACAGATCATTCGGGTGAATCATTCGGATATCGACGATCTTCGGGCGAAGGCCAAGGAAGCGAAAGAATCCGGCAAGTATAAAAAAGTGATGGTCATTACAGACGGCGTCTTCTCCATGGACGGCGACATCGCCAAGCTCCCGGAAATCGTGGAGGTCGCAGAGGAGTTCGACCTGATTACGTACGTGGATGACGCTCACGGCTCTGGTGTGCTCGGGAAAGGGGCAGGTACGGTCAAGCACTTTGGATTGTCGGACAAAATCGACTTCCAGATCGGCACGCTCTCCAAAGCCATTGGAGTCGTAGGCGGATACGTAGCGGGCAGAAAGGACCTGATCGACTGGCTCAAGGTCCGCAGCCGTCCTTTCCTGTTCTCGACTGCGCTGACGCCGGCAGACGTCGCTGCTTCTATCACCGCGATCGATATATTGCAAAACAGCACAGAACTCCATGACAAGCTGTGGGACAACGGCAATTACCTGAAGAAGGGCCTCAAGCAGCTCGGATTCGATATCGGCAACAGCGAAACCCCGATCACGCCTTGCATTATCGGAGACGAAAAACAGACGCAGGAATTCAGCAAACGACTGTATGAAGCTGGCGTTTACGCCAAAGCGATCGTCTTTCCGACGGTACCAAAAGGAACGGGACGCGTACGAAACATGCCAACCGCAGCCCATACCAAAGAAATGCTGGATCGCGCCCTTGGCATCTATGAAAAAGTTGGGAAAGAAATGGGGATCTTGAAATGAAAAAGATTTTCGTCACCGGAGCATTGGGACAAATCGGGTCAGAGCTCGTCATGAAACTGCGTGAAGTCTACGGAGCGGACCAAGTCATCGCATCAGATATCCGAAAGAAAGACGATGATCAGGTGGTGAAGTCTGGCCCCTTTGAAATTCTCGACGTCACGGACGGCAAGCGGATGTTTGAACTGGCCAAGTCTCATCAGGTCGACACAATCATTCATTTGGCTGCACTGCTGTCGGCGACGGCGGAAGCAAAGCCGCTTTTGGCATGGAACCTGAACATGGGCGGGCTGGTCAATGCGCTTGAAGCAGCGCGGGAGCTGAACTGCCAGTTTTTCACTCCCAGCTCGATCGGAGCATTCGGGCCATCGACGCCGAAAAACAACACCCCGCAAGACACCATCCAACGGCCGACGACCATGTACGGTGTCAATAAAGTGTCGGGCGAATTGCTGTGCGATTACTACTACCAAAAGTTTGGGGTGGATACGCGTGGGGTGCGCTTCCCCGGCCTGATTTCCTATGTAGCCCCTCCAGGAGGCGGAACAACCGACTACGCCGTCGAAATTTACTACAAGGCGATCCAGGAAGGTGCTTATACCTCCTACATCGCAAAAGACACTTACATGGACATGATGTATATGCCGGATGCCTTGAATGCGATCATCTCCCTGATGGAAGCGGACGGCACGAAGCTGAAGCATCGCAATGCGTTCAACGTGACGGCCATGAGCATTGAACCGGAGCAAGTGGCAGCAGCTATCCGCAAGCACATCCCGGACTTCAAGCTCTCCTACCAGGTAGACCCTGTGCGCCAGGCGATCGCGGACAGCTGGCCGAACTCCATCGATGCGACGGCGGCCAAAGAAGAGTGGGGCTTTACCGCCGAGTACGATTTGGATAAGATGACGGAAGACATGCTCGCGAAATTGCGTCGAAAGCTGCTGCAAAAAGTGGGATAAAAGAAGTGTTGAAAAGACTGCCATGGCGGAAAAATTCCCAGGCAGTCTTTTTTTATCGCTGGGCAATCTGGCTGTTGGAAGGAGAAGGGAAATATGGTAGAATGATTGGCGAACGGTTGTTCTGAGCGGACGTGTTCTCTACTATCAGGCGTTCGTCAGGAAAAGTTGAGTAAAAGGCAGGTGCAGCCATGGACAATGATCGGTACGCCGAGATCGATGCGGTGATCGAATTTATTCACCGGCATATCGACGAACCACTTCCCCTTTCTCGTCTGGCTTCGTATGTCGCATACAGCCCCTATCATTTTACCCGCATTTTTAAAGAGAGAATGGGGTTGCCCCCGCTCTATTACGTTTCCTCTCTGCGCCTGCAAAAAGCGAAAGACTTGCTTTTGAAAACCAACATGAGCATCCGCGATATCGGATTGGAAATTGGGCAGCAAAGCCTGGGCACGTTTTCTACCCGATTCACCGAACGGGTAGGGGTGACTCCTTCGGTTTTTCGCTATTCCGCCCAAGCGGCTGACACAGACTTTCAAACTCTGCGAAAGATTGGCGACTGGAACCTGGAAAAACTGCCTACCCCACGGAAATTTTCCGTGACCGGGACCGTTCATGCCGAGCTCCCGTTTGACGGTGTCGTCTTGGTCGGCCTGTTCGCCAAGCCGATTCCGGAAGGGTTGCCGCTGTATGGGACCGTAATCCGTTCTTCGGCAGGACATTTTTCCCTGAGAGATATCAGGCCGGGGACGTATTACCTGATGGCAACTTCCGTCCATTGGGAGATGGATGCCAAGGAAATCCTGCTCCCGAACTCGACGCTCCGCACCCGTTCCAGACAGCCTATCATCGTCACTCCAGATTCGGTGGTTCCCCATCAAGACGTCAGGCTCTACCCGCCCCGCCCCGACGATCCACCTATCCTCATCTCGCTGCCGCTGCTCATGAACCACTTCCTGGCAAAGCATGAGGGCGCGGGCAACGGGGGAGGCAGGATCTAAGAGAATGGTCATGCAAAAGATCGGGCGGAAATCGGAAGGGGACCGATAGACGGGAAGACTCGACGCTCAACTCAGCAACTGACCGATGGCTAGTACAAAGATCAAGATGACGGAAAGGCTAAAGGACATCATCAGGGTGATCCCGATCCTCAGTGCGGTCAGCCAGTTGTTGATGGAAAATAGTCCGAGGAAGCTCAGGAAAAAGGCGGCAAGGGACAGACACAGGACGATCCAAAGGGGATGGACGCCTGTCCAATGAAAGATCGCTGTCTTTACCTGGGAAGAAAAGGCAGAAGATGCAAACAAGGCGAGGCAGAACAAGGTCAGGATGAATGACCATCGATTACAGTGACGGGCCAAAGGAAACACCTCTCATGTAACCAATTTGGGTGATGATGAACTAGGTCTGCAGTACGAAATCCTTGTTCTTATTTTATTTGGAAACATTTTCAAATTCAACAGTTTTCGACAGGGATGCCAATCTGGACATCATGCAATCCCAATCCAAATTAAAAGATGATTGCGAACGCTCCCGCAGGAATATCGGAGCTTTGTGCAATCATCTTTCTTTTTTGGGGGGCGCCTATAGTCTTTGCCGTACCTGTTTGAGGGTGATGGCATTGGTGATGGCGGTCCACATGTCATTCGATTCCGAACCGATGTACCAGTAGGCAAGACCGCCTACCTGCCGATTCAGGCTGGATTGAACTTTCAGGCTGATGGACCGGCTTTCTTCGAGCCAGATCGTATGGGTCGCCCCTTGCATCTGATAACGAGAGCGGTATTGCCCGATACCTCCATCCCATCCTGTATTTGCCTTGTATTGCGAGAGCCGTTGATACGACTCCGGAACGGTCAGATCGGTCGACTGCCATTGGCCGCCGGCTTGGTACCAGTCCCGAGTGTACAAGGGCATTCCGACGATGAGCTTTTGCGACGGGATGTCGTCCAGCACGCTTCCGATGACGTACTCGAACCACGGAATGGACGCAACCGATCCGGGCTGGGAGCTGCCTGCCCAGTGCTCCTCGTAGGCCATCAGCACGAGGTAGTCTGCGGAAGCGGACAATTTCGCAAAGTCAAACGGTTCGCTCCAATCCGTGCCGGTGTCGGGCGGAATGTCTACGGAAAGGACGGCCCCTTTGGCGTGCAAGGCGGTAGCAAGCTCTTTGATAAAAGCGGTAAAATTGTCCCGATCGGACGGATCGAAACCTTCGAAGTCGACATTGATCCCGTTCAGCTGATACTTGTCGACGAAAGAGCCCAGCTTTTGCACGACGGCAGTCCGCTTGGCCTTGTCGGACAGCATCGCATGCGTCGCGTCCGCGTCAAATTGATTGCCGAACAACGCCCATACTTTCTTTCCGTTATCCTTTGCCCACTTCACCAGGGAAGGGTCCGAATAATCAAGGATAGAGCCGTCTTTCTGCAAGAAGTACCAGCGAGGGGAGAGCGTGTTTACACTGGTCTTCTGTACCTGGGCGATAAACTCCTTTGTCGTAGATTGATACTGCCAGCCTAGTGAAACCAAAGGCTTTGCCGAAACAGTCTGTCCCTTTTGTTCATCCAGAATCCTCTTTAAAATGACAGCCGTCTCTTCGCGGGAGAGAGCTGCCGCCGGACGGAAATAGCCCTGGAAGCCGACCAGCCATTGTTTTTGCATGGCCGCGCTGACAGAGGTCCGCGCCCAGTCGGAAATGGCAGCCGCATCCTTGACGGACGGCTTGGACGAGGAGGACGTTTTCAGAGCAAGAGCTCTGACCAAAAAAGCAGCTGCTTCCTGACGGGAAATCGTCCGATTCGGCGAAAAAGCAGTCGCGCTCGTGCCGTTTGCCATGTTCAGGGAGACTGCCGCCTGGATGTATCCGTAAGCCCACGAGGATTTGGGCACATCCGCGAAGACAGGAACGGTGCCAGCGACTGGCTTGATCCCGAGAGTCCGGTCGAGCATGGAGACAAATTCTGCACGGGTGACAGGGCTTTTGGGGTGAAAATACCCGTTTTCGTCACCGGAAACGATACCGGCCGCATACAGGGATCGGATTTGTGAGGCTGCATAACTGCCTGCAATATCGCGCAGGCTATTCGTTGACGCCGCGGAAGAAGGCACGCCGACGGCCAACGTGAAGCCATACGTCAAAAACGCGAGTGATACCAGCCAAATATGTAAGAGTGGTTTTTTCTTCATATCTCCAGTATAAGGAGAGGCAACCGGCGTTTCATTGGTGATTTATTGGCAGTTCAAAGGCATTTGAACCTGGGGCCGACTCTTTGGAACCCTTGGAGATATGGTATGATAGGGAAGAAACATGGAATAGAGAGAAGAAGTGAGGCGGGAGAGATATGGAAGACGTACTGATTGTGGGTGCTGGGCCATGCGGGCTCGCGGCAGCAATCGCGTGCAAGCGCGCGGGGTTGAACCCGATCAATATAGAAAAAGGGTCACTGGTCCACTCCATATACAGATATCCGACGTACATGATTTTCCACAGCACAGCGGAGCGGTTGGAAATTGGCGACATTCCGTTCCCTACACCAAACGAGAAACCGACCCGTCAGGAAGCACTCCAATACTACCGGCTGGTGGCGGCGCGTGAACAGCTGCGCATTCGCAGCTTTGAGACGGTGACCGGGACGAAGCCGATGGAAGACGGCGGATTCCGGGTGACGACTTCGGACCGTTTTGGAGACGCGCATACGTATGAAACCAGGAATCTCATTATTGCGACGGGCTATTTTGACAATCCGAATCGGTTGAATATCCCGGGGGAGGACCTCCCCAAAGTCTCTTCCTTTTACAAGGAGGCACACCCGTATGCGGGGCTGAAAGTGGCCATCGTAGGCGGCAACAACTCTGCGGTGGACGCGTCTATGGAGCTCGAGCGGGCAGGGGCGGAAGTGACGGTCATCTACCGGCGGAACGAATTGTCCGAAAAGGTGAAGGCCTGGACGCGCCCCGTGTTTGAAAGCCTGGTCGAAAAAGGGCGGATCCGCATGATGTTCGGCTCTGTTGTGGAATCGATCGGGGAGAAGACGATCCGGGTAAGGACAGGAGAACAGACCGTAGAGCTGGAAAACGATCACGTCTTTACATTGATCGGGTACCGGCCGGATCGCACTTTATTGGAATCGCTCGGGGTGGAAATGGATCACCAGACCGGTAGCCCGCAGCATCATCCGGAGACGATGGAAACCAACGTACCTGGGGTGTATATTGCCGGTGTTATCGCGGCAGGTCACCGTGCAAACGCCATCTTTATCGAAAACGGCCGCTTCCACGGCGACCTGATCGCCCGTCACATCACGTCACGTCACGGCTGGCTCGTTAGCCGGACTACATCTTCCACTCGAGCTGCTTGCCCCCGATCAGGTGGTAGTGCAGGTGGAAGACGGTTTGTTGGCCGTGTTGGCCGATGTTGGTGATCACACGGAAGCCGGAATCCTTGACGTCCATCGTTTTCGCAACGTTTTGCAGGGCGAGGTGGAGATGCCCGATCAACTCCTTGTCCTCCGGAGCGATTGCCAGCAGAGAAGAAATGTGTTTTTTCGGGATCATCAAAACGTGTACGGGAGCAATCGGGTTGATGTCATGAAAAGCTACGACATGCTCATCCTCGTACACTTTTTTCGATGGGATTTCATTGTTGACGATTTTGCAAAAGAGACAGTCCATCCAACTCGACATCCTTTCCTGAAGAAAATAAGGGTAAAAGCCTACTTCGTCATGCGAGTAGGCTTTCCCTTTTCATGATGGCCACGTTTTTTATCCCGCAATCTGTCTGTACGTCCAGAAATAAAGAAACAGAATGACGATTCCAAAGCCGATCGCGTACGACGGTTTCACCCAGTTGGTCAGCACATAGCAGGATGCGATGAACAAGACGAGTCCTATGGCGCCGAGGATTCCGCTCTTTTGGGCAAGGTGGAACTCCTGAGCGTTCATATATTTGATCTGGAGCATCATGTTCAAGAGAGTGATGATGGGCAATGTCGTGATAATGCCGGAAAGGAAAATATTTTTGGTCTTGCTGAAGTAGGTAGCCAATACGACGATAGCGCCACCCATTATAAATTTGATCAAATAATCGAGCATGAAAAAGCCTCCCGGTACTGTACAGGAAATCGAGTTGGGTCTACCAACTTGTCCATTATACATCCGGGAGTCTCGAAAAAGTAGAGATATGTTCACTGCTACTAAAATCAAAGAAATCGGGATGGTTCGAGGAAAACGGGTTACGGGGTAGGCATTTTGCTGGCATCCATGTACAGCACGTTCCACCGATGTCCGTCCAGATCGGCGAACCCCGCACCGTACATCCAGCCTTGGTCTTTTGGCTTGCTGAAAATAGTTCCGCCTGCCTCTACCACTTTTTCCAACAATTCATCCACTTCCTCTTTGCTCTGCGCATCGATGGAAAAGAGAACCTGGCTGCCATTTGTCAAATCCGGGATCTCCGTGCCGGTAAATTGCTTGAAAGCAGCTTCCGGAAAGAGCATCAAGACTACTTGCTTCTCCCCGATGTACAGGCTCGCTTGATTGTCGCTGTCTCCAAATCGAGGATTGGGTGCGAAGCCGATACGGGTAAAAAAGGCTTTGGATTTCTGTACGTCCTTCACGGGTAGATTGAACCAAAATTCCTTCGTCATAGGACTCATCTCCTTTGCTACTTTCTTTTCATGATCTTCGTGAAGGATTCTCCCTTTCCCTTTCCTGTCCCCATTTTTTGTGTGATTTTTGCCGTTGACTCTCCTCTAGGGGGAGCCCTTACGCTAGGTTTCAGGAGGTGATGACAAGTGCTGTACACGGTAAAGGAAGTTTCGACGCTGTCCAATGTCACGATCAAGACGCTGCATCACTACCATAAAATCGGACTTCTCTTGCCGCGGCAGATCAGCGAGTCCGGCTATCGGCTGTACGGGCAGCAGGAGCTGGAAAAATTGCAGGAAATCTTGTTTTACCGGGAGCTGGACCTCTCTTTGGAGCAAATCAAACGGCTGCTGGAGAGAGAGGTGGACCGCCCCAAAATTTTGGTCGAGCAACAGGCAATGCTCCGGCAAAAGGCACGCAGGCTGGAGAGGGTGATGAAGACGCTGGAACAATCTATTCAAGCAATGGAGGCAGGAGTAACGATGGATCAAAAAGAGATGTTTGCAGGTTTTGCGAGCGAGAAAGAGTGGAGGGAAGCCCTCCGGGAGCAAAGAGATTATTTGCAGGAGACGTATCAGGTCGACCTCGATACACGTGAAATCGATGTGACAAGGATGAACGAACAGGCCCAGGAAGCCGTAGCGTTTATGACGGAAATGGCGAATGCGCTGAAGTCCGGGGTCAAGCATTCGGATAAACGGGTGCACGAAGCCATCCGCCGCCATCTGGAGTTTCTCGGAAAGCACGGACATGCTGTGACGCCACGCGGCTTTGCCGACCAGACGCGGTTCTTCCTGCAGGATGACTTTCATTTGCAGATGCTGGAAGGGCAGCAGACCGGTTTGGCTTATTATTTGTCCGCCGCAGCTGAGTCGTTCGCCTCAGCGTAGGACCTCGAGAATGCAACACGAGTTTTGCCGCAACAAGAAGAACAGCCCTGGCGCACATTCGCTGCCAGGGCTCAACTCATTCAGGGACCCGCGTCGGACTTCACGGTAAACACCTTTTGCAAAAAACGCAGGACCTCCCTCCACGAATGCTCGCTGGCGTAGGCGTTGTTTTTGGCCGTGCCGCCGTTGAGCCGCGTCCTTGTGGTGGGGATGTACGGGAAGCGGATCATGTGTCCCGTATCGGGATAGCGCAGATGAACGACTTCATGCGGGAACCCTTTTTCCTGCAAGCGGGCGACGATGCGCTCGCAATGCTCGGCAGCCGGCCACCAGTGGTCATCATCCGACGAGAGCAAAAGGATCGGTCCATTGATTCGCTCCACGGATATCGTTGCCTCTTCCAGCCATTTGCAGTCTTTCCATGACTGGGCGTGCAAATGGTCAATTCGCTGCCCGGATTCGAGGCGCGCCTTGGCTTCTTTGGACTGCTCTTCGGTCCAGGGCACGAACGGCAGCGGCTCTCCGCGGAACGACCAGGAGGATTGTGGTGAAAACAAGTCGGATCCAGGACGTTCGCGATCGGTTCCGATACAGACCGTCGAGCTGGGGCTCGACGCAATGACTGCCCGTACCTCTGGATCGATCGAGCCGATGACGAGGGCCAGTTCAGCGCCTTTCGAACGGCCGAAAACGGCGATGCTCTCGGATTGGACGTGCCGCTGGCGCTTTAGCCAGGAGATGGCCTGTTGTATGTACTCCAAAGGAATCCGGCTCAGATCGTCGGGGAGATCGTCGCACTGAAAGTAAGCCAAGGCGAGGGCAGGGTAGCCGTGAGACGCGAACAACGCGGCGAATTGGGAGCACGATCCGATCCCGCCTTCGCTTCCTCCCAATACGAGGATGGCTGGCCGAGGCTCAGCTTGTGGATCATGGAAATACAGACCGACGAGCCCGTCATCTCGAATTTTCTCAATCGCAATGGTCGGAGAGACAAAGATGCGGGTAACGGCTGCTTTTGCAACCGGTTGGCCGTTGACTTCAGCGGTCAAATGGATGTCGGTAGAGCGAGGAGCGAACTCGAAGGTATCGAGGGAGTTGGGGCTGAAAAACCGAAGGGTCTGGACGTGCATCGACCAAAACAATCCCATCGGGTCGATTCCTTCGTACGTCCCGAACAGAGGCGCCTGGGATACGAGGTCGACGTTTCCTTCCGCATCTGCCTGAAAAATGGCATGGGAAGATGCCGTCATTTCTCCGCCGGGCAGACCGTCAGTCAGGGTCGCGTGCAATGTGATCAACTGATGCGGCGCAAAGCCGCTCAAGGTAATGTGGACTGGGACGTCCAGCATGGCAACGGGTGGCGTGACTTCAATCAGTGGCTGCATCATGGCAGACAACACTCCCTTATTCCATTCATGGAAAATGCGGACAAGACCATTATAGTAGACTGGGGAAAACGAGCGGAAGATAGGATGTGACAGTTCCGGGAACTTGACTTCGTGCAAGAGGTGTAACTATAATCATTACAACGAAAGGGTGACGAACATGAAAATCAGCAGCCGTTTTTCTGTCGCAGTCCACATCCTGTCGCTGCTTTCCATCGAGACGACGGCGCACTGTACGTCAGAATGGATCGCGGGCAGTGTCAATACCAATCCGGTGATCATCCGCCGTGTCCTGGGCCAGCTGAAAAAGGCCGGGATGGTTCAGGTCCGTTCGGGGACGGGAGGGGCATCACTCACGAAAGAGCTGAACGAGATTACGCTGCTCGATGTGTACCGGGCAGTCGATGTCGTGGAGGAAGGCCGCCTATTCCACATACACGAGCAGCCGAATCCGGAATGTCCGGTCGGAGCGAATATCCAGTTTGTGCTGGAACTCATATTGACCCGTGCCCAAAACGCGATGGAAGACATCCTGGGCAGCGTGACATTGGAGCAGCTCGTCTCCGATTTGCGGCTGCAGATGGTGCAAAACGGGTAACAGTCAGCTTCCCACGGAAGGGATCGACTCCGCCATGTCGTATGTTAGTAAAGGGGAGTGATTCCATCGGAACGGGGGCTGATTTTCGTGATGGTACCTGACATGATACAGCCGATCCACACCTACCTTCGTCCGACTGATACCTTGGAGGATGCCGCTCGCGTGATGCTGGAGACGCGCTTTGACGTCTTGCCCGTGGGTGATGAGCACGGACGTCTGGTAGGTGTTTTTTCGCGCACCTCTCTCTATCGCATGATCCTGGAAAAAGTTCCGTCGCATTCTTCGATTGCCCGGTATGTCAAAGCGGAAGCCGTGACGACGCAGCTGGAGCGGCTGGATCAGCTCACGTTTGAGGAGCTGGAGCGGGTAATTCAAAACAGCCAGGTCGGCTCCAGCATCATCATTGACAGCGAGCGAAGAATCATCGGGGTGTTGACCAAATCCCGTGTGGTCAATGCGCTGGTCGAATCGAAAAACGATTTGCGGGAGCAGCTGGAGGCGATCTTGCAATCAGCCAAGCGGGAGGCTGAGCCAAGGGGCGAGGGTTCCTTGCTTGCGGATAAAGCTGCTGCGGCACAGGTCCATCAGGCTACGTACCACTGGGAGCACATCCTTACGCGGGACAAGGGGATGAAGCAGCTGATCGTCGCCGCGCAAAAAGCGGCCCGCCGAGACACGACGATCCTGTTGCGAGGGGAAAGCGGAACCGGAAAAGAGCTGTTTGCCCATGCTCTCCACCATACCAGCAAACGCGCCAAAGGACCGTTCGTGACGATCAACTGCGCATCGGTGCCGGAGCACTTGCTGGAAGCGGAATTTTTCGGGTATGAAACCGGCGCGTTCACAGGCGCGGACCGGGCGGGAAGAATGGGCAAGCTGGAGCTGGCCCATGGCGGCACCCTGTTTCTCGACGAGATCGGCGACATGGCCTTGCACCTTCAGGCAAAGCTCTTGCGGGTCATCGAAGGAAAAGAGTTCTACCGAGTCGGGGGGACGAAGCCGATTCGTGCCGATGTTCGCATCATTTCTGCGACGAATGCGCCGCTGGAAGAGATGATTTCCCAAAAAACGTTTCGCGAAGAGCTGTACTACCGTCTCCAGGTCGTCACTTTGTCTATTCCTCCGCTCCGGGCCCGGGCAGGGGACATCCTTTTGCTGGCCAACGCTTTCATCAAGCAGCTCAATCCCATTCTCGAGACTGCGGTCACCGGGATCGAGGAGTCTGTGCAAAAGGTGCTGTACCAGTATGAGTGGCCAGGGAATATCCGCCAGCTTCGCAACGTTATCGAAAGAGGGATGATCATGGCGGAAATGGGGAAGATCTCATTTGCCGACCTGCCGGACGATCTGCTGGGCAAGGCTCGGGACATCCATGGAAAGAAGGTGCTGCAGGTGGCGGAAAAGACGGAGCTGGAGCGGGCTCTGCGCGAGACCGACGGAAACAAGGCGAAGGCGGCCCGTTTGCTCGGGATCAGCAGGTCTGCCTTTTACGAAAAATTGAAAAAATTAAAGCTGTAATCTGTCCGGGAAGCCGGACAGTTTTTTGTTGTCGTTTACAGGAACGGACAGTTTTGCTGCCCAAACCCCTTTTGGCGCGAGCTGAGTATTTGGCAGCAAAATTGCAATACACAAGAGGTGCAGACCATAGACTTATTCCAAAGGACGACGCAACCAAACAGGAAAAGGGAGCTGATCAAATGGTACGTGAGGCTGTGATTGTTGAGGCGGTGCGCACCCCGATCGGGAGACGTGGCGGAGTACTGAGCCAAACCAGACCGGATGAGCTTGCAGCGGAGGTGTTGCGGGAGGTGGTGAACCGCAGCGGGATATCTGCTGAGCTGGTGGAAGACGTCATCTTGGGCTGCGTGTCCCAGGTGAGCGAGCAGGCGGGGGACATCGCCCGCGTCGCTGCGTTGATCGCCGGCTTTCCGATCGAAGTGCCGGGGACGACGATCGACCGGCAATGCGGATCCAGTCAGCAAGCGGTTCACTTTGCTGCGCAGGCGATTTTGAGCGGCGACATGGACGTGGTGATCGCAGGAGGGGTCGAGAGCATGAGCCGTGTGCCGATGGGCTCCACCAGCCAGGGAGCAAAGCGCAGCGAAAAGCTCACCTCCCGATTTGAGCTGATCAATCAGGGACTGTCAGCGGAGCGCATCGCCCAGAAGTGGGGCTTTTCGCGCAGCCAGTTGGACGAATACGCAGCCGAGAGTCACTTGCGGGCATTGCGGGCGCAGGAAGAAGGAAGATTCGAGAGAGAGATCATGCCGCTCACGGTGACGCTTCCAGATGGCTCCCGGGGGCGAGTCTTCCAGGATGAAGGGCCGCGCAAAGGCTCGACTGTGGAAAAGCTGGGGACGCTAAGGCCGTCCTTTCAGGAAGATGGGCGGATCCACGCGGGCAATGCCAGCCAAATCAGCGACGGAGCTGCCGCGATCCTGCTCATGTCCCGGGAAAAAGCGGAAAGCTTGGGCGTAAGGCCCCGCGCGCGCATCGTAGCCAGATCGGTGGTAGGCTCGGATCCAACGCTCATGCTGACAGGTCCGATCGCTGCCACAGAGAAAGTGCTCCGGAAGGCTGGACTGACTCTCGCAGACATGGACCTGTACGAAGTGAATGAAGCATTCGCGCCGGTTCCCCTTTGCTGGATGACCGAGCTGGGCGCTGATCCTGACAAACTGAATCCAAACGGAGGAGCAATTGCGCTGGGACATCCGCTCGGTGCGAGCGGAGCGCGGGTGATGGTGACGCTTCTGCACGAGCTGGAGCGCACGGGCAAACGGTACGGATTACAGGCGATTTGCGAAGGCCTCGGCATGGCGAACGCCACGATCATCGAACGGCTCGACTAAGGGGTGAGCAGGATGCTGTCAGGAATCCTCGTCATCGACTTTACCCAGCACCTTCCTGGACCGTATGCGACACTGCGACTGGCTGATCGGGGCGCGACCGTCGTGAAAGTGGAGACGCCGCAGGGCGACCCCGCACGCCGATCCGTCATCAAAACCCATGGGGAAAGCGAGCTGTTTCTCGCCAACGGTCGCAACAAGCAAAGCGTCGTCCTCAATCTCAAGGAAGAGTCCCAGCGCTACGTCGCCCTCGATCTGATCAGGCAGGCGGACGTGGTGCTCGAGAGCTTTCGTCCGGGCGTAGCGGGGCGCCTCGGCATCGGCTATGAGGATGCCGTAAAAGTAAACCCTGGCATCGTGTACTGCTCGCTGTCGGGCTATGGACAAAGCGGGCCGATGCACCAGCTGGGGAGTCATGACATCAATTACATGGCTCTCGGCGGCGCTTTGGCGCAATTGAAGGACGATGGCGGCTCACCGATTCCGCCTAGCTTGACCTTTGCCGACATGGCAGGCGGGATGGCTGCAGCGGAGGCAATTTTGGCGGCGCTGGTGCAGCGCGGGAAAACAGGGAAAGGCGCCTATCTGGACATCGCGATAGCGGATGTCGTGCTGGCGATGATGACGACGCATGTCACGATCGAGTCGGCCACAGGCGAGCCGCACGGGCTCTCCATCCTGTCCAGAGGGTTGGTCGCATACGGGATCTACCGGACAAAGGATGATCGATACGTGGCACTGGGTGCTCTGGAGTCGAAATTTTGGGAAAATTTTTGCGTGGCAGTGGAGCGTCCGCAGTGGCGTCCAGCGGGCAGAACCCCTCCCCATCCGGATAACCCTGTCTACCAAGAAATGAAGACATTGTTTCAGAGCCGCACACTGGCGGAATGGACAGCATTTTCCCTGGAGGTGGACTGCTGTCTGACACCGGTGCTGGAGGTGGGAGAGCTGGACGCTCACCCCCAAATTCAGTCTCGCGGGCTGATTCAGGAGCGCTGGGGGCATCGCTATGTCGGCACTTGCTATCAGGAGCCGGGTCCTGTACTGGATGCCGCTATGCCTGCCCCCGGGCTTGGTGAACATACGGACGAGTGGCTGAGGAGATTGATGAAAAACTCGTGAAGGAGAGAGGCGAAGATGAGCTACGAACAACTCCAAGTACATGTGGAGAACAAAGTCGGCACGATCAAGCTATGCAGGGCGGACGTACGAAACGCGCTGGTCCCGGAGCTGCGAAGAGAGCTGCTGGAGGCATTGGCCCAGCTCGGACAGGACGATGAAGTGAATGTCCTGGTGCTGACGGGGGATGGCAAAGCGTTTTGCGCGGGCGGCGACTTGGGCGGCATGAACAAAAAGGCGAGCGCTGTGACTGCGAGGAAGCGGATGCTTCAATCCCATGAGCTGATCCGCAATCTTCTCCGTCTGGAAAAGCCCGTGATCGCAGCTGTCAATGGAGCTGCGGCAGGTGCCGGCTTCAGCCTGGCTTTGGCTTGCGATCTGGTCTTTGCGGGCAAATCGTCCTTTTTCGTGCAGAGCTTTGTCAATGTCGGCCTGGTTCCCGACCTCGGCGCGGTCCACTTCCTGACCAGCCTGCTCGGGCCGCATCGGGCCAAGGAGCTGATGTTCCTGGGGGACAGAGTCTCAGCCGAGGAAGCATTCGAGCTGGGGCTGGTCAACCGCGTGATCGACGATGAGAGCCTGATGGAGGAAACGCTCGCAGTGGCCGAAAGGGTGGCAAACGGACCGGCGATCTCGATCGGCCTGACCAAAGCCATGGTGAACCGGACCATCCTGGGTCAGCTTCACGACACGTTTGAAATGGAAGCGTTCGCGCAGGGGCTGTGCTTTGAAACGGAGGATTTCCGCGAAGGCGTGACAGCTTTTTTCGAGAAGCGGTCTCCTCGGTTCACAGGACGCTAAATGCCTTGGCAAAAGGAGGAGAGGGCAAATGTCAACGACAGCGGCGTACGATCCGCACAGGATCAGGCATCCGTATTTGACCGAGGAGCACCAAATGTTCCGCGAATCCCTGCGGAAGTTTTTGCAAAAAGAAGTCGAGCCCTATTTCGAACAGTGGGAAGCGGATGAATTCATCCCTCGTTCGTACTGGACGAGAATGGGAGAAAACGGGTTCTTGTGTCCGCAGGTCGCGCCGGAATACGGGGGGCTTGGACTCGACTTCGGCTTTTCTGTCGTCCTGGCCGAAGAAATGGGAAAAGTGGGGGGAGGAATCGGCGGGCCGGGCTTGCATTCCTCGATCGTCGTACCGTATTTGGAAGCGTTCGGGACGGAGGAGCAGAAGGAGAAGTATTTGCCCAAGTGCATTTCGGGCGAGATCGTGACAGCTATCGCCATGACCGAGCCTGCCGCAGGATCCGATGTGGCCGGCATTCGCACAACGGCGATTCGCAGTGGCGACCACTATATCGTGAACGGAGAAAAGACGTTTATTACGAACGGCATTCACGCCGATCTGGTCATCGTGGCGGTCAAGACGGATCCCAAAGCCAATCCGCCCCATCGCGGGGTCAGTCTCTTGCTCGTCGAACGCGATACGCCGGGTTTTTCTCGCGGCAAAAAGCTGAAGAAGGTGGGGCTGCGCAGCCAGGATACAGCGGAGCTCATTTTCGAAGACGCGAAAGTACCTTTCTCCGCGCTGCTGGGCGAGGAAGGCAAAGGCTTCTACTACTTGATGCACAAGCTGCAGCAGGAGAGGATCCTCGCCGCATTGGGTGCGCTGGTCGCGGCAGAAGACATGCTGGAGCTGACGATTCAGTACGTCAAACAACGGCAGGCATTCGGGCGCGCCATCAGCACGTTTCAGAATACCCAGTTCGAGATTGCGGAGATGGCGACTGACGTTCAGTTGGCCCGTACGTTTGTCGATGACTTGATCGTTCGGCATATGCAAGGGCAGGACGTCGTGACACAGGTCTCGATGGCGAAGTGGTGGATTACGGACATGGCCAGACGCATGGCTCCACGCTGCATGCAGCTGCACGGAGGCTACGGCTTTACCGAAGAGTACAAGATTGGCAGAAGGTATAGGGACATTGCCGTATCGCCGATCTTTGCTGGATCGAACGAAATCATGAAAGTCATCATCGCCAAAAACTTGGGGCTGTGAAAGGGAAACGGACCCAAACAGAAAAGGGGAGTGCAAGATGGGCGGTATGCTGGCAGACCAAGTGGCGATCATAACGGGATCGGGAAGGGGAGTAGGACGGGAAGCGGCTCTGATGATGGCGGAGCACGGAGCGAAAGTAGTCGTCTCCGATCGCGACGAAGGCCCTGCTCATGAAGTGGCGGCAGCGATCCGGACGAAAGGCGGGGAGGCTCTCGTCTACACGGGTGACGTCACCGCTGCCGATTTCGCCAAAGGGATCCTCGATGCGACGGTTGCGGCGTACGGGAGGCTCGACATATTGGTTAACAACGCCGGATACACCTCAGATGCCCTGATTCACAAAATGACGGATGAGCAGTTCCAGGCCATGCTCGACATTCATTTGATCGCACCGTTCCGGCTCATTCGCGAAGCGGCTCCGTACATGCGGGACGCTGCAAAAAAGGAAATCGAGCAAGGAATCGTCCACCATCGAAAGATCGTCAATGTCTCTTCGGTGGCAGGCATCAGCGGCAACGTAGGTCAAGCCAACTACTCCTCCGCCAAAGCAGGGATGGTCGGATTGACCAAGACGGTCGCCAAGGAGTGGGCAGGCTTCAACATCAATTCCAACGCCGTGGCATTCGGTTTCATCGACACGCGGCTCACGCAGCCGAAGGAGCTGGGAGAGACCGTCGAGGGCGTAGCGGTCGGCATACCGGAAAAAGTCCGGAACCTTTTTATCGATAAAATCCCGCAAAA
The DNA here is from genome assembly GCF_031583145.1 of Brevibacillus brevis. Lineage (NCBI taxonomy): Bacteria > Bacillati > Bacillota > Bacilli > Caryophanales > Paenibacillaceae > Brevibacillus > Brevibacillus brevis. The sequence goes on from NZ_CP134050.1 coordinate 2,815,902, forward strand.
GCGGGCAGGAGATCCGAAAGAAGCGGCCGCAGGCATTTTCTATCTGGCTTCCCCGCTTTCCAACTACGTCAACGGGCAAGTGCTTCATATCAACGGCGGAACGTACACTTGACAGTCGAACTACTCGAGAACGGGCCCGATTCGATGGACGAACGCCGGACTCAGTAAAGCTGTGCCGGCGTCCGACACCATGTCTAGACTCTCGAAAAAACCTGACGGGGAGAGGTTCTATCGTGATCTTGACTACCGGATTGATGAGAAACGCCATCGTCATGCCAGAGAAAGAAGCGATCGTCGACGGGGACTACCGGTTTACCTACGCACAGTTCGCCGGACGGGTCGCCAAGCTGAAGATGTCCTTGGCCGAAGCGGGAATTCAGAGAGGGGACCGCGTCGCTGTACTGATGCTAAACGATTTTCGCTACATAGAGCTGCTGTTCGGTGTGACGGCCTTGGGAGCGATCCTGGTGCCGCTCAACTACCGCCTGGCACCTGAAGAGCTGGCCTTCATCCTACAGGATGCGGGAGCGAAAGCGCTCGTTGTCCATCGGGAATTTTTGAAAACGCTTCCGTACTTACGGGAGCAGGTCCCCACCCTTTCCCACTTCGTCGTGGCAGATGAGGGTCCGGCGGATGGAGAGGAGCTCGAATCGTATGAAGCGTGGATCGCGCGGGCGCCGGATGTACCGCTTTGCTACTCGGCAGATGTGCACGAGGATGACGTAGCGGGATTGTTTTATACAGGGGGCACGACGGGTCGATCCAAAGGAGTCATGCTCACCCATCGGAACATGGTCAGCAACTTTTACCATACGAGCGTGCTGACAGGGGTGAGTCAACATTCGCGCTATTTGCATGCCGCTCCCATGTTTCATCTCGCAGACGGAGCGAGCATGGTGAGCATCACGATCGTAGGAGGGACCCACTGTGTGATCCGCTCCTTTACTCCGAAGGCACTGATGCAAGCCATCGAGGCGTACAAGGTGACGTCCACCTTGCTCGTACCGACCATGCTGGGGATGGTCATGAATGATCCCGATTTCAAAAAATACGATGTCAGCTCGCTTGAACGGGTCACGTACGGCGCAGCTCCGATGCCGCTCACGCTGCTGAAGCAAGTCATGCGGGAGTTTCCCGGCATTCAGCTGGTGCAAGGCTACGGCATGACGGAAGCATCTCCTTCGCTCACCCAGTTGACAGCCGAGTACCATGTCGTCAGCGAAGGGGAGAGAGACGAGCGGAGGCTGCTGTCCGCCGGCAAGCCGGTACTGGGTGTGGAAGTGAGGGTCGTCGACGAGAAAGGGCAAGATGTCCCCATCGGTCAGGTAGGGGAAGTGATCGCACGGGGGGACAACATCATGAAAGGCTATTGGAATCTCCCTGAGGAGACAGGCGCGGTCCTGAAGAACGGATGGTACTACACGGGAGATATGGGGAAATTCGACGAGGATCACTTCCTGTACATCGTCGACCGGAAAAAAGACATGATTATCAGCGGCGGGGAAAACATCTACTGTCCGGAGGTGGAAAATATCCTTTATCAGCACCCGGATGTGATGGAGGTAGCCGTGGTCGGGGCGCCCGATGAAAAGTGGGGCGAAGCCGTAGTCGCTGTGGTGGTCAAGAAGGCGGGAAGTACGTTGAACGAGCAAGAGCTGATCGACTTTGCCCGAGGCAAGCTCGCTGGCTACAAGACGCCGAAGCGGATCGCCTTCGCATCGGAGCTGCCCAAGAGCGGAGCGGGAAAAATCCTGAAGCGCCACATTCGGGAGGGCTTCTGGGAAGGAATGTCCCGTCAGGTGAACTGAATTCAGGAGATTTGCCTGCCGCGCAAACGTGGCAGGTCTTTTTGTGTCCCCCGATCGGACAGGTTTTCCCATGCTTCGCCGGACCGGACATGATTCAGGGTGGAAAAAGCCGAATGTTCCCGATATAATGTTATTATTCTGAAAAGTGTTGCGGACCGACAATGGCGTCGATTTCGCATCTGTCTCTCTCATGCACGTCCATTCTCTAAGAGCCGGAGGTGGAGTCTTGCGTCAATCGTATCGAATCATTGTCATTGATGACGATCCTATCACACGTATGGACCTGGTCGAAATGCTGCAGGAGGTAGGATATGATGTCGTGGCGGAGGGGAAAAACGGCGAAGAAGCTGTCCGTTTGACGCAAACGTGGCGCCCCCACTTGGTGATCATGGACGTGAAAATGCCGGTGATGGATGGACTTGCGGCGACAGGGATTATTCGCAGCACCTCGGATACGGATGTTCTATTGCTTACGGCGTACAGCCAAAAGGACATGGTGGCGCGGGCGAAGGCAAAGGGCGTCTGCGGGTATCTGGTGAAGCCGGTCATGGAAGAAGAATTGCTTCCGGCGGTAGAGCGGGTATTGGCAAGCCGATTGAGATGAAGGAAAAGTGAACAGGGCAAAGCAATGGCGCTTCTTTCAGGCAGACGGGTCTTTTTCCGCTTGTCTTGGGGGGTGCTTTTTTGTTCTGCCAAAGCCGATTTTTGGCTTGGCGCTTCATACAGACTAGCTCAGAAAGAGGGGGGAACGCGGATGAATTTGTCATGTGTCATTCGCAAGCAGCATTATCAGTTTCGGTCGGTACGCGAAGTGCTGGCAAAGGCCAGCGAGGAAAAATCCGGCGACCGCATGAGCAAGATCGCCGCAGAATCGGCGCTGGAAAGGATGGCAGCCAAAGTCGTGCTCAGTGAAATGACCTTGGCCGACCTCTACGAAAACCCGGTTATTCCGTACGAAACCGATGAGGTGACCCGAGTAATTTACGATGATGTGAACCTCTCGATCTACCAGGAAATCAAAAACTGGACGGTCGGCGAGCTGCGCGAATACATCCTGTCCTTCGAGGCCGGCATGCCAGAGCTGACGAGAATCAGTCGTGGCTTGACGAGTGAAATGATCTCCGCGACGGCCAAGCTGATGTCGAGCATCGACCTGGTGATGGCCTCCCAAAAGATGCGGCACCAGGCGTATTGCAATACGCTGATCGGAGAGCCGGGCCGTCTCGCGTTTCGCTGTCAGCCGAACCATCCCATAGACGATCCGGAGGGCATTCTCGCTTCGATCAAGGAAGGACTGTCATACGGCTCAGGGGATGCCGTCATCGGGATCAATCCCAACAACGACTCGGTTGAAAGCGTAACCAAACTGCTGAAGATGACGCACGAGTTCATGCAGAAGTGGCAAATTCCAACGCAAAACTGTGTGCTTGCGCATATTACGACGCAGATGCAGGCACTGAGGGGCGGCGCTCCCATCTCGTTGATGTTCCAAAGTCTGGCCGGGACCCAGCGGGCAAACGAGGCGTTCGGCGTGTCCAAGGATCTGCTGGATGAAGCGATGGAGCTGATGCTCCGGAAAGGAACCGCCGCCGGCCCGAACGTGATGTACTTCGAGACAGGGCAGGGATCGGAAGTATCGCTGGACTCGCACGAAGGGGTGGATATGCAGACGCTGGAGGCAAGAACGTACGGTTTTTGCCGACATTGGAAGCCATTTATGGTAAACAACGTTTCGGGCTTTATCGGTCCTGAGACCCTGTACGACGGCAGGCAGATGATCCGCGCCGATCTGGAGGACTTGTTCATGGGGAAGCTGCACGGGCTTCCGATGGGGATTGCCCCGACCTACACCAACCATATGCACGCCGATCAGAATGATCAGGAGATCGCGGGCATGCTGACGGCGCTTGCGGGCGCAAACTTTTACATGGGCGTGCCCGGTGGGGACGATGTCATGCTCAGCTATCAGGATACGAGCTACCACGACGACGCCAGCTACCGGGAGCTGCTGGGACTGCGGCCGCTTCGCGAGTTTGAGAAATGGCTGGAAAAAATGGGGATCATGGAGAACGGCCGATTGACCGACCGGGCTGGGGATCTGTCTATTTTTGACTAGGGGAGGCGAAAGCGATGAAAGATTTGAATGTAGACCACCTCGTCCAGCGCGTACTGGAGGAGATCGCGAAAAACAGGCAGACTGCCATTCATTTTCCCGAACAAAAGCAGTTGGGGGTGCCGCAGCCGAACAACCGCGAAGCGCTGGAGAGAGCGATGGGACGGACGCCTGCGCGAATCGGCATCGGCAGGGCAGGGACGAGGCTGAAAACGCAGAGCTACCTGCAGTTTCGGATCGATCAGGCAGCGGCTCAGGATGCCGTGATGAAGTCGATCGACCCCGGATGGATCGAGCGGCTGCAGCTCCCTGCTTTGTACACCCGTGCGAAGGATATGGAGGAATACTTGATGAATCTGGATTCCGGCCGCCTGCTCTCGGACGAGTCGGCCGCATGGCTGAGCCAGCACGGGGAGAAGGGCAAGGATGTCCAGATCATTATCTCCGACGGCCTCAGCACCTCGGCATGTGAAGCGACCATACCCGACCTGTTGCCGGCTCTGATGCAGGGGCTTGCACTGAGAAAGATCAGCGTGGCTAGGCCGCTCTTCATTCACAGGGGCCGAGTGTGGGTCCAGGACCATGTCGCTTCCATCGTAAAATGCAAGGTGGTCATTTCCTTGATCGGGGAGAGACCAGGGCTTGCAACGGCGGAGAGTCTGAGCGCCTACATGGTCTACCAGCCCAGCGAGCGGATCGTCGAATCGGATCGGACGGTCATTTCCAATATACATCGTGGCGGGACTCCTCCGATTGAGGCGGGTGCGTACTTGGCAGAGCTGCTGGAGGATATTTTGCGGTGCCAGGCGAGCGGTGTGGCGTACGCGCAGAAACGGATGAAAGAACAGTGAGATTGCTACTGGCGAATCCTCTCATCATGCTCTAGAATACAAATAAGTAGAACATATTTGATGAGGAGTTGCTACGCATGACGGAGCCAAATCAAAACGAAAAAGATACCCCGGAAGAGCGCGGGAAAATCAGTCTGCAGGAAGCGATGAAGCGCAAGCTCGCGGAGAAAAAGGCAGCCCAGGCTGCGGCTCGCAATCCGGTTAACCAAAAAGCGCAAAATCAAATGATGAAAAGCCAACAAACGAAAAAACCGAACAACCAACGCAGACGCACCGGCGTGTAATCGGCTTGCGTTGAATGACCGACAGGGGATGGGCAGCCTGAACGTTTGCTGCCCATCCTTTTTATTTTCGGGAGCAGCATGGGCATGAGAGATACAGCAGGCCATCCCTGCCACATGCTTTCGATGTGTTTGTGGAAAAGGGGTGGAAACGTGAAAATGGAGCGCATGATCGCCATCATCATGATGCTTCTGAATCGCCGCAGGATGAGCGCCCAGCAGCTTGCCAGCCACTTCGAGGTCTCTTTGCGCACGATTTATCGCGATTTGGAAGCAATCAATGCAGCCGGCATCCCGATCGTCGCCTTCCCCGGCTCGAGCGGCGGCTACGAAATCATGGAGAATTTTACGATCGACCGGCAATACCTTTCGCTAGAGGAGCTGGTAACGGTCATTGCCGCTTTGAAGGGCGTACAGTCCACAGCAGAGGACCAGCAAATCGCGCTTTTGCTGGAAAAAATCAAGACGCTGGTGCCTGTCAAAGAATCCGAATCGGGTACGCGCACCGCTTATCCGATCGTATACGACTTCAATCCCTGGGGCAGCACACAAGAGTCGATGCGAAAGGTAAACCTGCTGCGTGAAGCGGTCGAGCGAAGGCAGCGTGTATCTTTTCTCTACACCAAGCCGCAAGGGGATGCTGGCGAAAGGACGATCGAGCCGGTCACGCTCGTTTTGAAAGGCTATGTCTGGTACGTCTACGGATATTGTCTGTGGCGGCAGTCGTATCGTTTCTTCCGCCTTTCGCGCATTGCTGATCTGTGCGCACTCCCGGAGTCTTTCGAGGGGCATGACAATCCGGTGGAAAAACTCACATGGCTGGAAGAATGGGACAGGGCGGATGAAGTCAGTTTGGTCATGGAGTTTTCCGCCAGCGCCCACGTCCGGGTCCGGGATATGTTTTCCCCGGAGCAAATCGAGCCCATGCAAAACGGCTCTCTTTTGGTGCGGGCCTCGTTGCCGAACGATGAATGGCTGCACGGGATGCTGCTCAGCTTCGGAGATGCGCTGGCGGTGATAGCACCAGAGTCGATTCGCGACCGAATCCGTGAAACGGCAAAAAAGATGCTGTCGCGATATGAAAGCTGAAGAATGTTGACAGATAGCTGTCAAGGTAGGGGCGTTATACTGTTCCTTGCAACCAACTTTTTGGAGGAGCGTGGAACGTATGAAGCCTGTGTTTGTCACAAAGGATGAAATGCACATCGCGGGTATTGGCATCCGCACGAGCAATCGAAAGGGAACAGAAGCCATCGGAGAGCTGTGGCAGCGATTCTACCGCGAAGGGATCCTGGACCGAATCATCGGGCGACTTCATGAAAATATCGTCTACGGGGTGTACTCTCGGTACGAGAGCGACGAGAACGGAGAGTACGACCTTTTGATCGGCTCGGAAATCCAGAACGGCTCCGATGTCCCACAAGGGATCACCCTATTGACGATTCCGGCGGCTACTTACGCTGTTTTCACGAGCAGGCGCGGGCCTGTCGCAGAAGTCGTTCCGGAAGTGTGGGGACAAATTTGGGAGTGGTCGCGAAATAGCGGGTACAAACGTACGTTTGTCGCAGACTTTGAACGGTACGATATGCGCAGCTCCGGTCCAGATGACGTACAGGTCGAATTGTACATCGCCTGCCAGCCGGATTGACAGGACACGGGGCTTAGCTCCATCATTTCTTCACAAGTTTCCGGTACGATTGAAAGAATTGCGATGAGAGGTGGCCAAAAAAACGATGGAGTGGATAACAAACGTAGAGAGTCTGGCAGAATGGATTCGCTCTTGGGGCGTCCTCGGCATCGCCGGAAGCATCCTCCTGAATGTCGTCATCAGCGTGGCGGGAGTGCTTCCGTCCATTTTTTTGTCGGGAGCAAATGCGGTAGTCTATGGGCTCTTGGGAGGCTTCTTCGTCTCGCTGACGGGGGAAGTCCTGGGAGCGGCTGTCGCTTTTCTTTTGTACCGGTATGGATTGCGCAAGTCGAAGGGGCTGCAGAGGCTGGAAAAGTGGCCGTGGATTCACTCCATCAATGGCTCCTCCCGTTTTCGCAAGGGGTTGGCCATCGTCTTGCTGCGAATGAATCCGTTGATCCCGTCCGGTGTGATTAACCTCGGAGCGGCAGTGACGACGATCTCCTTCTCCGATTTTCTCTTGGCCACCCTGCTTGGGAAAGTCCCGGCGATGGTTTTCGAGACATTCGTCGGACACGATCTGGTCTATTTGTCGGAAAACAAATTCCGGCTGATCATTTCCTTGCTGGCAGGCAGTCTGGTCTTCCTGCTGTTTTGGAGAAGGGATAAAAGCCGTTCGCAGAATTGAAAGCAAAGAAGGAGGCACCGGTCATGTCCACGATTCTGCTGGTGGAGGACGAGCCGCAGACGCGGGAAATCTTATCTTCGTATTTGCAAAAGGACGGATACCACGTATGCGAGGCCAAAACCGGCAATGAGGCATTGGAGCTGGCGACAGCCGTGAAGCCAGCGTGCATCATCCTGGATCTGATGCTTCCGGATTTGGGCGGCGAAGAGGTGTGCAGGGAAATTCGCCGCCATTCCCGCGTGCCGATCTTGATGTTGACCGCCAAGAGCGGCGAGTCGGACCGGGTCCATGGCCTCGAGATCGGGGCGGACGACTACCTGGTCAAGCCGTTTAGCCCGCGGGAGCTGGTGGCACGCGTCCGAGCCGTCATGCGACGGGCTGGGGACTATTTGTCGCTCGCGGACGAAGTGCAGATCGGACAGTTGTCCGTGTCCATGAGCGAGAAGCGTATCCGCAAGCAAGGAGTCCTGCTCGATGTGACGCCGAATGAGTTCCGGCTGCTCACGACGCTCATCCGCCATCCGGGAAGGACGTGGAGCAGGGAAGAGCTGGTGACCGAAGTGCTCGGATACGACTTCGACGGGTACGACAGGACGATCGATACCCATGTAAAAAATTTGCGCCAAAAAATCGAGGATGACCCCAAGCACCCGGTGTACATCAAGACCGTGTACGGGTTCGGCTATCGATTGGAAAGTCCGGAGCTGGGCTGACGCATCATGAAGAAAATATGGATGAAGCTCGCATTGGTGTTGATGGCGGTCGGTGGCATGGCGGTTCTGCTCTCGACCGTGCTTTCCATTTCGGAGATGGACTATCATTTTGGCATGTACCAGGAGGAGGTCCGCGGTCAGCACAACCAGGAGCTGTCACAGCTGGCGATTCGAACGTACGGAGAGCGGGACGGTTGGGACGAGCAGGCCCTGCAAAAATTGGAGGCGGTCTCGTCCGTACTGGGGTTGCAGGTAGCCCTGTACGATAACCGGCACGAACTGATTCGCGCATGGGGAGCTGGGGCGAGTGAAAGCAGCACGGTCGACGAAATACCCCTGTCTCGGGAAGGAACGAGCATCGGCTATCTGGCAGTTGCGCATCATGACCGCAGCCAGTACCAATCCATGGAAGCTCATTTCCAGCTGGCACATACGACCGCGATGCAGTGGACCATGTTTGCCCTGATGCTGCTGGTAGTCGTCATCAGCGTTTTTTTGGCGAGGACGTTGGTGCGGCCGATCGTACAGATCAGCGCTGCCGCCGAAAAAGTGGCAAAAGGACGGCTCGATGTCCAGGTGGAGCTTCCTGTGGGACGGGACGAAATTTCTTCACTGGTTGACACGTTCAACAACCTTGTCCACAGCCTCAGATGCCAGGAAGAACTGCGCAAACGTCTGACCTCCGACATCGCTCACGAGCTGCGCACGCCGCTGAATACGCTGCTGGCTCAAGTAGAGGCGATGATCGACGGGGTATGGGCGGCGAGCCCCGAGCATTTGGAGTCTACACGCCGCGAAGTGCTTCGTTTGAGCACGCTGGTACAAGATTTGGATCAAGTGATTCAGGTGGAGGCAGGAGCCCTGCCAATGAACCGCTCGCAGGTACATCTCAGCCGGCTCGCCGGGGAAGTGATCGAGGGGATGAGTGCAGCCTTTTCCCGCACTGGCATCCAGGTGGATCCGCAGCTCGGGGCTGACGTATGGGTGTCGGGAGATCGACAAAGGCTGGCCCAGGTGATGACCAATCTGCTGCACAACGCCTGCAAGCATACGGATGAGGGAGGGCGGGTCATCGTCAAGGTTTGGCGGGCGGGAAAGACGGCAGCCCTGCAAATCGCGGATAATGGCGCAGGAATCCCGGGAGAAGACCTTCCGTTCGTCTTTGAGCGCTTTTACCGTGGAGACCGGGCACGAACCCGGGAAAAGGGCGGGACAGGCCTTGGACTCACCATCGCGAAAGGAATCGTGGAAGCGCATGAGGGTGAGATCACACTGGAAAGTGAAGTGGGGAGAGGGACAACCGTCACCATCACCTTTCCCGCGGCCGAACCGCCTGACCGTGCCTAAGGGAGCCGTCGCCACTTTTTTCGAAATGCAAGCGGGGTCATTTCCACTCGCTGCTTGAACAGGTTGATGAAGTGGCTCACATTGTCCATTCCCGTCTGGGCTGCGATGGCGGCGATCGTCATGTCCGAGTACATGAGCAGCTCTTTGGCGTACGTAATCCGCTGCAAAATGACGTACTCGTTTGGCGTGTAGCCCGTGTACTTTTTCATTTCGCGAAGCAGGTGGTACTTGCTGATGGAGTGCTGGGAAGCGAGTTGGTCCAGGGAGATTTTTTCCCGAAACCGGCGGTCCAGGTCCCCCATGATCTGCTGGATATGGGCGGGTAAAAAGGCCCCCGCATTCTCCGGCGGATGAGTCGCCATGAGCAGCTCGGTCAGCAAATCCACGAGATATTTCGAGGAAAGCGGCTCCGTGCGAACGTCTTTGCGGCGATTGATCTCCAGAAGCTGGCGGATGATTCCGGGAATGGGGCTTCCCTCGTCCAACGTGAGGACGGGCGTGCCGCTTCGAGCGAACTGTTCGTAGTAGCCGCGGCTGCCGCTTCCGTGGAAATGCACCCACACCATTTCCCACAGCTCGCGCTTATCGGTTGTGTAGTGCTGGTATTCTTGGCAATCGATGAAGAACAGTTGGCCCGGACGAAGCTCGTATGCGCGGTCTCGATAGCGCAGGTAGCCTTTTCCCGAGAGCGTAAAGACGATGAGAAACGAATGCAAGTGCTGCCGTTCGGTGAAATACCCGGGCCGCGTGCGAAAATGCCCGATTTCCTGAACGTAGTAATAGGTCGATTTGGCCGTCCAGCTCGGGGTCGCGATGATCCGGACAGAATCGTCTGTCCAGTCATGTGCGGCCTTTTCCACGTAGTTTCCCATGATCTCCCACCTTTGAGCAAGATTCTGTGATAAATGAACAACATGCTTGGATGTATCTACCATTGTAAGCGAATACAATGACTGCATAAAGCTTGTATGTTATACGATGGGGGGATACAAAATGAACATGCAGCAACCTATCAAGCCGGTAAAAAAAGCGAGGATCGGCCTTTATACGATCGGCCTTGCCGCCTATTGGCAGCAGTTTCCCGGGCTGCGGGAAAGGCTTTTGGAATACGGTCGTTTTTTGAAAAGCAAAATGTCCGAATTCGGTGAGATTCATGATTACGGATTGGTGGATTCAGAGGGGGAGGGGAGAAAAGCGGGCGAATGGTTTCAGGAGAGAAACGTCGATCTGATCTTTTGCCACTCCGGGACGTACAGCACGAGCTCGGCCGTTTTGCCCGTCCATCAAATTTGCAAGGCGCCGGTCGTGGTTCTGAATGTGCAGCCTACTGCAAGGATGAACTACGCAGAGACGACGACAGGCGAATGGCTGGCGCACTGCGGAGCGTGTCCCGTGCCGGAAATCTCCAACGCATTTGCCCGGGCAGGCATAGCGTTTCGCGTCGTCAATGGGCTGCTGGGTCTGGATTACACGCCAGCCATTTCGCTTGCCGATGAAAAGACCCACGACCATCCTGCCGCCAAGCGGTCATGGGCGGCCATCCAGGAGTGGATCCGGGCTGCCTCTGTCCCCCGTACCTTGCGACATAGCCGCTTCGGCTTTCTCGGGAACACGTACAGCGGGATGCTCGACATGTACAGCGACTTTACCATGATCCAGGCGCAGACGGGGCTTCATGTAGAGATTCTGGAAATGTGCGATCTGGACCGCCTGTTGCGGGAAGTGACCGACAGCGAGGTGAAGGCAAAGCTTGCGGAAGTGCAGGAGATGTTCACGATCAGCGAAGACGTGCCAGCCGATCCGATCGCCCGGCGCCCGACCGATGAACAGATGGAGTGGTCCTGCCGGGTCGCAGCGGCACAGGAACGCCTGGTGAGGGAATACGACCTGGATGCGTTGACCTATTATTACCACGGAGCGCCGGGAAGTACATACGAAAAGCTGCAAAGCGGATTCATCGTGGGCCACTCGCTGCTGACGGCCCGCGGGATACCTTGCGCTGGCGAGGGGGATCTCAAGACGGCGGTCGCCATGAAAATCTGCGACATATTGGGGACAGGAGGGAGCTTTTCGGAGATCGTCGTGGTCGATTACGAAGACGAAACGATCCTGCTCGGACACGACGGGCCGTTTCATATCGCCATTTCGGAAGGAAAACCCGTCCTGCGTGGCATGGGGCTCTACCACGGCAAACAGGGTACCGGTGTATCTGTGGAGGCGAAAGTAAAAACGGGTCCGGTCACGACGCTAAACGTCACCCAGACGGGCGAGGGCCGATTGAAACTGATCATCAGCGAGGGAGAATCGACGAACGGTACTATCATGAAAATCGGAAATACCCAGACGCCGGTCAAATTCAGGCGGCACCCGGACGAGTACATGGAGCAATGGTTCCACGAAGCGCCAACGCACCACTGCGCCATGGCCATCGGGCATCAGGCGAAGCTCTTCCAGAAAGTAGCCGAGCTCATGGGACTCGCTCAAGTGACATTGTGAACCGAGCTCGACCAAAGAAAACCGCTCCTTATTCAGGGCGGTTTTCTTGTGTTTGGCCGGTTACGGGAACGTCCACATGCTTCGCTTGGACGTAATAGATCCGTCCTGACTCAGAATCATAAAATCCTGCCCGGTAATTGTCCGTGTCAATCAGGTCCCGAAGCAGAGGAGGAAGACTGCATCCCCATTGGACAAAATCGAAAGGCAATGGAAATCTGGTGGCATTCGGATTTGGGGTATGCACGTACACCGCGTCCTGGCCTGTATCTTCTTCGCACAAGCAAATCCACGTTTGATAAGGCTTCGGATAATGTCTCAGCGAATCCAACACGTTGTGATAAAGGCGGAGATGTGCCCGGAAGTGCTCTCTCCGTATTTTTGGGCTGTGGTTCCCTAAAGCCCAAATATCCAGATGCTTATGCCAGAAGTCGTACCAGGCGTCTTCTTGGACATTCAGCTGAAAGTGATCTGCAAAACTCCTGATGTTTTTGAAATAACGCTTCTTGCCCCGAAACTTTTTCATGTTTGCCTCGCCTTCGCAGTTTTTTTAGCGTCAAAAAAGGATGAAACCATGAACTTACTTATTCGGTTGCACGTAACTGTTTCCTTCTGATCTGGTGTTCCCGCTGTTTGAAAAGGGGCGTTCTCTCGTGGGAAACACGATTCGGCAATCAATGGTTCCCCCATAAAACAAACAAAAACAAAAAATAATTCTGCGTACTTGCGGAAAACTGTTATAATCAAAACTATACAAACACTCGCGGTAGTTCACGAAATGTCTGCGATCATTATACAAGGGAAAGAGGATGACCATGCTTGTAGCGGAAAGACATGAAAAGATTGTACGTCTGGTCAACGATAGAGGCAGTATCCGTGTATCGGAGCTCAGCGAAATTTGCCAGGTGACGGAGGAAACCATCCGGCGCGATCTGGACCGGCTGGAAGAGGCGGGACGCTTGCTTCGCAGCCATGGCGGAGCGGTCAGCATCGCGGATCATCAGCCGGAGATTCCGTACATCGAACGGGAAATCACCCAAATGGAGGAGAAGAAGCGCATCGCGAGAAAGGCGGTTTCCTATATTGAGCCAAACGACCGCATTATTCTGGATGCGAGCACGACGGCATGGTACATGGCATCGATCATTCCGGATCTTCCCCTGACCGTGCTGACCAATTCCATCAAGGTGGCGATGGAGCTGAGCAACAAGGAAAAAGTCGAGGTCATTTCGACCGGCGGCAAGCTTGCACCGCGTTCCCTTTCGTTTTTGGGACCTAGCGCGGAAAGGTCGCTGGACCAGTATCACGTCGACAAAGTGTTTCTCTCCTGTAAAGGCATTCACCTGGAGCGCGGCATCAGCGAGTCCAATGAGATGCAAGCGCTGGTCAAGAAAAAGATGATCGGGATTTCCGACAAAGTCTATCTGCTCGCGGATACCAGCAAGTTTGGCGTGCAGGCCTTTACGTATTTCGCTCAGCTCGGGCAGATGGACGAAATCATTACCGATAGCGAGATTGAGGCTGTTCAGATGCGGCAGCTGGAGGAAAAAGGTGTCGTCGTGACGATTGCCCCATAGAACAGAAGCAAAAGGTGTACGGTTCAGGTACACCTTGTTTTTCTATTCTTTTCCGCAACATTCGCATTTTTTGTGTGCGAAAAGAAAATCAGAAATAGTCAACGAGTGAATTCTGTGATAACATAAATAATAAAATAAAAACAAAAACAAAACAAAGTTTGAATTCCTTTATGGTTAGTCCGAGCCATCCTTATCAGGAGTGTCGTAAATCACCGCCAGCTCATCCGACGAGGACATCCTTCCCATAAGAAACAAAACGTGCGGGCACGACAGCGGACGAAATCAAAAATGCTGCTGTATGGATATGAGAGCGCTTACTTTCCGGCTCTCACAGCTGCATGCAAGATCCGATACTCGGCAGTCCTCGAGACTGTTTAGTATACATAAAAGCGAGATAAGGGGAGGAGCACAAAATGAAGAAATTTTTCGCGTCGTGTCTGTCACTGCTGCTCGTAGGCACCTTGCTGGTCGGTTGCAGCACGCAACCACCGAAGCCGGCTGGCAATGCTGGCGGTGATACCGGAGGGAAAAAGCGGTTTGCCATCATTTTTAAAAACACAGGAAACCCGTACGGGGAGAAACAGATGGAAGGATTCAAGACCGCCATTGAGGAGCTTGGCGGAGAGGCGATCTTGAAAGCTCCCGACCAGCCTACGGCAGAAGCGCAAATCCAGATGATCGAGGAGCTCATCTCGCAAAAAGTGGATGCGATCGCAATTGTGGGCAATGATCCGGATGCGCTGCAGCCAGCTCTGAAGAAAGCGATGGATGCGGGCATCAAGGTGCTTTCTTTGGACTCGGCCGTCAATGCGCAAAGCCGGATGGTCCACGTCAACCAGGCGGACCCGGAACGCATCGGTCGCGTACAGATCCAGGCGGTCAGCGAAATGATTGGCGGCAAGGGTGAGATCGCTGTACTGAGCGCCACTTCGCAAGCAACCAACCAAAATACGTGGATCGAATGGATGAAAAAAGAGCTGGAGGATCCGAAATATAAGGACATCAAGCTGGTAAAAGTGGCCTATGGGGATGACCTTCGCGACAAGAGCGTGTCCGAGACTGAAGCGCTCTTGAAATCGTATCCGGATTTGAAGGGGATCATTGCACCGACGACTGTGGGGATTGCAGCTGCAGGCAAGGTGCTGACGGATAAAGGCCTGAAAGGAAAAGTGGCGTTGACAGGTCTGGGTCTGCCTAGCGAGATGGCGGAGTACATCGAAAGCGGCGTGTGCCCGTGGATGTACCTGTGGAATCCGGTCGACGTCGGCTACTTGTCCGGCTATGCCGCAGACGCTCTCGTAAAAGGAACGATCACCGGGAAAGCGGGAGAGAAATTCAGCGCGGGCCGTCTGGGCGAGAAAGAGATCATCCAGGACGGGGACGGCACCCAAATCATGCTGGGCGATCCGTTCAAGTTCGATCCGAGCAACATCGGGGAATGGAAAACCGTTTACTAAAAATGACGACGGCAGTGCGCAGCAGACAAGACTTGCGATGGTCTTGTCTGCTGTTTTTCTATGGAAAAAATCCGTAGCGAAGCGATGCCATTAGGGGAGGGTCGAGCTGCTGCGCAAATTTGATGAAACAGGAGGGGGATGTTCGAACGAAGCCGACCACCATCCTGCCCAAGACGACGAGCAGAAAATGGCGGAGCTTATGTCTTGGATTGGGAGAAGAAGGCTCGCAAAGGATGCGGCGAGCCAAACCATGCCTATCGGCTCATCCAGTCTTCAATTTCATCCACTTGCTTGGGGATCTGGGAAGAAAGAACTTCGTACCCGTTTTCCGTTACCAACACATCATCTTCAATGCGAATACCGATCGCTTCTTCCTCTATGTACAGACCGGGTTCTATCGTAATCACCATACCGGGCTGCAAGGCAGCACTGGAATCCGAGATATCGTGCGTATCCAGTCCGAGGTGATGGGATACGGGATGAAAGTAGTATTTGGACAGCTCACTGCTTTCCTGAATCAGTCCGAGACGCAGCAGGCCGTCTGTAAAGACTTGTTTCGTGACATCATTTAGTTGTTGAAGCGTGACACCAGGCTTGACTGCTTCGATGGTCTTGATTTGTGCTTCAAGCACGAGTTGATAGATTTCTTTCTGACGTTCTGTAAAGCGACCATTCACGGGGAACGTTCGCGAAATATCAGCTGCATAGTAGTTGGAAGCTGCACCGAGGTCGAGGAGGACCAAGTCGCCATCTTCCGCGCGCTGATTATTCGCTTCATAGTGCAAGATTGTGGCATTGATTCCGCTCGCAATAATGGGTGAATAAGGCAGTTCGCGAACGCCATTCGACTTCAACGTGAAATCATAATGCGCCTCCAGCTCATATTCCATGATCCCAGGTCGTGCATGCGACCACATGCGGCGGATTGCTTCATCCGTGATCGCAATCGCACGTCTGATTTCCTCGATCTCCGCCGGACTCTTCACCATTCGCAGTTCTTTCAGCCATGGGCTCGCATCGTGAATCGGCAGGGTCCGGTATTTTTTCTGCGCGACTTCGGCAAAAGTCTCTGCAGGGGTCAGTTCATCGCTCCATTGGTAGCGATACAAGTCAAGATAGAGCGAGCCCTTGCCTTCGCAGCGCCTGATAAAGGTTCCAAATGACTGAGGCCACTCATCGAGATATTCGAACTGTTCGACTCCAGACTGCACCTTCGCCTCTTGGTCAGATAAGACGGCTCCTGTCCATCTCGCTTCCAGTTCATTCGGGCGCTGAAGAAACAGCGTTTCGGTCACAATGCCAGCGCGTTTCGTGATCATGAGAATGAGGTTGCGTCGGGCAATGCCGGTTAGATAATAGAAGTTGCGGTTCGGTGTAAACGGATAGGAATCGTCATGGCTGCGTGTCTTGGCAACTCCTGAAAAAAGCACAAGCGCGCTGTGATCCGGCATGTTTTCCGCGATTTTTTGACGACGAAGAACAAACTCTTTCGCATCGATCCTCATTACGATTTGCCTCCCCATCACATGTCGTTTTCGTTTTCACTCGTCTGTTCAGTTAGCCCAGTCTTCCTGTTTGGTTGAACTTTCTGTTACTTTTTCATAGTAAATCTATCGTATTCTTTTGCTGCATGGGTGTAAAGATCCCCGGGAGGAATTTGACTGCATTTCATACCTGATTTTCCGATTGCAAGAAAAAACGGTACCTGTTCTCCATGGAGAATAGGTACCAAACCGTTTGTTTCGTCAGCCGTTTGACTTCGTGACAAGCTTAGCCTGAGAGGTATTTTGCTTCGCTGCTTGTACGGCTCCATCCGGATTCTTTACACGAATGAGGAGCGCAGTAGCCAAGAGAGCGAGCCCGTTGATGATAAAGACGATGCGGATGGGGATGAGTCCACCCAAGACGCCCCCGATGACAGGGCCCAGCATGGTCGCAATCTGCGTGGACGACTGGTTGAGGCTGAACGCCCTGCCGCGGAACTCCGGTTCGGTGACTTTGACGATCATCGCGTTGATCGATGGGTAGACCGCTGCGAAAAACAGACCGTAGACGAACCGCAGGATACCGAAGCCATACAGGTTCGTGAAGAAAAATTGCAGCAGGTTTCCAATCGCTCCACCCATGAGGCCGATGAACAAAATTTTGGAGTACCCTGCCTTTGTTCCGAGTTTGCCCCAACGGGGAGCGGCGAGGACTGTCGCAATCCCGACTGCGGCGAAAATGATGCCGGCACTGAGCGAGGCGTCCTTTTGGGAGGCGCCCAGCTGCAGCACGTAGACGGTGAGCAGCGGTTCCAGCAGCATGACGGAGAGGGTCACGATCAGGCTGAGGCCCAGGACGGACATAAGCGACTTGTTCGCGATAGCCGCCCGTAAATCTTCACGAACATTGGAACGATTGCCGGAACGGTTCATGTTTGTCTCTCTGACCCAGAAGGTGGCGATGAGAGCAGCTACCAGCACGACCGCTCCGGAAAATAAAAAGGCTTCCCTGTTTCCCCACATATGGCTGACGACACCGCCAACGAGGGGACCGATAATGCCTCCAGTTGCACCGGCTGTCGACATGACGCCCAGTGCGTATCCAACATGTTTTTCAGGTGTATTCGTGGCGACCAGTGCGATCGAGGCGGGCACGAAGCCTGCCAGGAGACCTTGGAATACACGCAAGACGAGAAACAGATACGGGTCGTTGATGAAATACGTGACGAGGTACAGCACAGACAGACTGAAACCAGAGCGGATCAGCATCGGTTTTCGGCCGTATTTGTCTGCCAGCGACCCCCAATACGGAGAAATCAATGCGCTGGCCAGAAAAGTAATGCCGAAAGAAATACCGGACCAAGCTTCCAGATGATCATTGACGCCGAGTGAAGTGTGAAGGAAGATGGGCAAGAACGGTATCGAGATCGAATAGGCTGTGCTGCAAAACAAAACGCCAACCCACAGTACAAACAGGTTTCGCTTCCATGAAAAATCCATCTTTCTGTCACAACCTTTGCAGTGAAAAAGCAGGATACTCGCATTGATTATTCTAGCACTGCATTTTCCCCCTGACCAATAAAGAAATGCGATCATTCTTATGCCAAAGTGAAATAAGCAAATGGCTGCTGTGACTGCGAATGGATGGCAATCTTGTGCGAGAGAGGAGTTGCAAGCGTGCCTGAATGTTTCATTCTAGGCTCTTCCAGGGTATTCTAAAGCGCAGAGACTCTTTTCATCCTTGGCGGCGGAATTTGGTACAGGAAACTGGTACGAATATGGACAAGAGAAGAAGCAAGAAAGACCAAACAGGAGGGATCGTTGATGAAAGCAATCGTTGTGGAACAGCCGGGAGGTCCTGAGGTACTGCAGCTCGCAGACATTCCCGTTCCTACTCCGAGTGAGGGCGAGCTGCTGGTACGGGTGAAGGCGGGCGCGATCAACCGTACCGACATTTTGGCGCGGAAGGGTGCAGTGGCTTATAAAAAAGCGACGTCCCGACTTGGCGTGGAGATGGCGGGATTTGTAGATTCCGTGGGGCCGGGTGTCACCGGCTGGCAAGCAGGGGACCGTGTCATGGGCTTGGTGACGGGCGGGTACGCGGAATATGCCGTCATCCCTGCCAACCGAGCGATGCGGATTCCGGACAACCTCGGCTTCGTCGAGGCAGCCGCGATCCCGGAAGTATTCCTCACCGCTTACCAGACGCTGTACTGGATTGGCAGACTGCAGGAGGGGGAGTCCGTCCTGATCCATGCGGGGGCGAGCGGAGTGGGCACAGCCGCGATCCAGCTAGCCAAACGAGTAAGCAAGGCGACCGTGATCGTGACGGCGGGATCGGAAGAGAAGCTGGCCTTTTGCAAGGAATTGGGGGCGGATCACGGCATCAACTACAAAAAGGCGCCCTTTGAAGAAGAGGTAGCTCGAATCACAGATGGCAGGGGAGTCAATCTGATCCTTGATTTTATCGGGGCGTCCTACTGGAAGCAGAACATCCAAAGCGCATGTGTCGATGGTCGTCTGGTCTTGATAGGTATACTCGGTGGCAGCGAGATCGCGGGTGTCGACTTGTTCGATTTGATGGCGAAAAGGCTGCAGGTCACAGGCACCCTTTTGACACCCCGCAGCGACGAGTACAAGGCGGCGCTTAGTCAAGAGCTGGCGGCCCGCATTCTGCCGCTGTTCGCTGCAGGTGAGATTCGACCCATCGTGGACAAGGCGTATCCCTTGGAGAATATCCGCGAGGCCCATGAACGGATGGAGGCAAACCAAAATATCGGGAAAATCGTCTTTTATGTAGGGGAACAGGAGTGATAGGTAAAAAATCCCACGTTCGGATCAATTTGACGCATGGACCGGTCGCCAATACTCGAATGCCGAATGGGTGGAACCAATATCGTCAATGATGGATCTTGCATGTAGGAAATGGAGCGGAGAGCATGATCCCATGGCGCCCGTGAAGAAGGGGGATGAAACCTTTTCAAATATCGGTTGATTGAGTTTACACAAAAATCTTGACGGACCCGGATAGCTTCATTCTGACGTATAGTCTAGAACTAGTTTTAAATACCTGGTGACTAAGTAGACCGGTACTCCTTGTGCCATAAGGGGTTCCGGTCTAAAGCTTTATTATCTCTGAACAAATAAAGTTGTTTAAAAAAACACACGTTATCGATTGGAATATTCTCGATTATCAAGTTCTTGACAGTAATCACAATAATCAATAAAATACAATGTAGATACATATTATCTGTATTAGGAGGGTTTTCTTTTTGCAATTCAGTATAGGAGTAGAATATGCTCTTCATTGCCTAGTTTATTTTGTTGATCTTCCATCCGGTACAACGATCGGAATAAAAGAACTAGCTGCCTTTCAAGGAGTTTCTGAAACGTATTTATCGAAGATTTTTACTAAATTAAAGAAGAATGGGATTGTACGTTCCATGCCTGGAGTTAAAGGTGGATATGTATTAGCGAAACATCCGGGCGAGATTAATTTTTGGGAAGTAATAGCAGCGATTGAAGGAGCAAAACCATTGTTTCAATGTACAGAAGTAAGACAAAATTGTATCCTCCTTGAGGGTAAACAAATGCCTGATTCTATAAGGTGTGCTCCTTGTACCATCAACACGGTAATGTTAGAAGCGGAAGAAAAAATGAGAGAGCATCTTAAGGACAAAACAATCGCATGGTTAAATGAAACCTTAAAATCCAAATTGAAGGAAAGGCATTCAGAGGGGATTCAATGGTTTAGAGAGGCTTTAGCACGTAGATAATCATATTTTTTTCGATTAAATTACAGATAATGAATATCTGTAATATATACATTTAAAACACAAGGGAGGAATTCAAGTGAAACGGATTATTATTGTTGGTGGTGGTTTTGCTGGTATTTGGAGTGCAGTGGGTGCAGCACGACAGCTACACGAATTGCAAATCAAAGAAAATGAAGTTGAAGCTATTTTAATTAACCGAGATTCATATTTAGGCTTGCGTCCACGTTTTTATGAAAAAGATCCAAAGAATTTTAGGGTCCCTCTCAGTCAAGTTTTGGATCCGATTGGAGTTCGCTTTATCGAAGGAGAAGTAAGACAAATAGACACTCATTTACAAAAAGTGATTGTCCAACAAAAAGATAAGCAGATTGATTTAGCCTATGATCGATTAGTCTTAGCTGCAGGCAGCCGATTGGTTCGCCCTAAAATTACTGGATTACATGAACACGCCTTTTCTACGGATACCTATCAGGATGCGCTAGATCTCGATCAGCATATCAACCGATTATCCGATTTACCTTATATAGATGGTAAGTATACTTCGGTAGTTGTTGGTGGTGGCTTTACCGGGATTGAAACAGCCGCCGAAATGACTTCCCGTTTACAGGAGGTTGCTAAGAAGGAAAATAAAGAATCTGAAGTAAGGGTAATCATAATTGAAAGAGAATCTATCGTAGGTCCTGACTTAGGGCCGAATGCACGACCAATTATAGAACAAGCTTTGGGTGAAATGCATGTAGAGATTCATACAAACGAAACAGTTACATCCATTGATTCAAATGAAGTAACTTTAAGATCCGGGAAACGGATCCCTACTTTGACAACCATTTGGTCAGCAGGAGTAAAGGCTAGTCCTTTAGTGGAAAATTTCCCAGTGGAGAAGGATCAATGGGGACGTTTACCAGTAGATTCATATTTGCGAGTAAAGGGTGTGCGTTCGGTATTTGCTGCTGGAGATACCGCCCGAGCATATACTGATGATAATCATATATCGTTGATGTCTTGTCAGCATGCTATGCCTCAAGGGAAATTTGCTGGACATAACGTTGTTTGTGATTTACTTGATTTGGCTGGAATTCCATACAAACAAGAACGTTATGTTACCTGTCTTGATTTAGGCCCTTGGGGAGCTTTGGTAACTAGTGGTTGGGATCGCATTCCGCAGTATCGAGGCGAAGAAGCAAAAAAAATAAAAATGAACATTAACCAATCAGTTATTTATCCACCCCTGTCAGGGAATCGTGAAGAACTATTTGAAGCAGCTCAACTGATTATAAGAAAACATTATGTGTAGAAATATAAGCGTCCGTCTTCCCACGGATTTCCGAACGTATTTAATACGAACAGTGTAATGAATAAGTAAAAGTCGCCTTTGTGCGGCTTTTTCTTACGATTCCCCCATTATCTTTCAAATTCCATGATTGGACACAATTGTTGAATAAAACTCTCAGTTTTAAACGACGTTATTGTTGTTTATTTGAAGAGTTATTCGATAATTCATCCAAAAATTAAACAACTTTATTGTAATCCAACAAACAATTCAGTTGTATACCGGCAGCAGCGTTAAGCTATCGGGCTGTTAATGGAAAGAGATGGTATAATGCCCGTAAAGAAGTTATTTTGTATGGATTTCAAAATGGGGGGGTTCCGTTTATGCAAAGCAGATTAGAACAAGACATTATATCAACAGCAGAAAGTTTCGCAATAAACTTTTCTGATAAAGGGAATTTTGATTTTACAGTGGAAAGTTTACGTAAAGTAGACGATATTCTTGAAGAGATGGGTGATTTTGTATTTGATGATCAAGAAAAATTGGATTCTGTCGCATCTATGGTTGGATGCTATGTTTTCGAAGTAGCAAGAAGAAATTATGGCGGAGAGTACTTTTGGGTACAAGATAGAGCACAACCAATTTTAGTTACTGGCGAGCCAGAATTTTCGGTTTCAATTTTAGCATTCGATAAGGTTAGAGACAGAATCCAAAATGGAAAAGAAGATGAGATACTGTTTTACATGAAAGGATATATCGAGGCAGTTGAAAAAGGTAAAAAAACGGGATACCGCGCAACTATTGTTTAAGATAAGAGGATGAATGCATTCGAAGAAGTTTGGCAAAGGATAGCTGCCCTTGTGAGCTGCAAGGCTCAGCAGGTACGTAGAGTAGACGTTCGCATACGACACAGCTGATGAGTACATTATCCCAAGCAAGACTAGGAATACGCATTACAAAACGATATTTGAAAAGCATAAGAACGAATCAGCTGGCTGCCCAGTAGAAGCTAATGATCTCATTACACCGTCATGCCACCATTTTGGTTGCGAGGAGCATTTCGTATTCGTTATGGACCAAAACGACGCGATCAAAGTAATTCTTGTGCCCTTAACTTGCGTTGAGAGACATAATGTGATTTCGGAGAAGAGCTCGAAGGAATGGAATACGCGCAAATTTGAATCGGATCCCACGGCACAAGTCTTTGAACTAGCATGGAAGAGGTAGGCAACCGCAGAAATAACAAAAATCGATCAGCGATTTCATGTACAGTACATTCAGAATAAAGGAGGATTTCTGTAAATGAATAAGCGCCAGGAGATCTGCCTGCATACCGGGATTGGGTCAAAGCCAAGTGATGCGGCAAATCCCCTGGGGGCTCGGGTCGCGATGTCGCGTATGAGCTCATTCGGATGGTGTTCCCGGATACCATACGCCAAGCCACTGTTCGGCACCGTAGTCCTCGAACCGCTCCACCTCGGTGAATCCCAGCTTCGCCGCGACGCGCATCGAGGCCTCGTTGGCGGTCTGGGTGGAGAGCACCACCGGCACGCCAGGATGCACGTCGGCGAACCAGTCGAGGGCCGCTGCGCACGCCTCGGTGGCGTATCCGCGTCCCCACGCCTGCGGCAGGAACATGTAGCCGAGCTCGTGCTCACCGCCCTCTGGACGGATGTGACCCTTACGCTCCGGGTCGCGCCGATCGAGCGTAATCATGCCGATCGCTGTTCCGTTGAGCTCGACCACGAAGAAGCCGAAGCGCTGCCCGGGCACCTCGGGCAACGCGCGTTCGAGCTCGTCACGCGGTCGGGACCCGCCGATGTAGGTGCCCACCTCTGGTGAGGCGAACAGGTCGATCAGCGCCGCACGGTCCCGGGC
Organism: Brevibacillus brevis; assembly: GCF_031583145.1. Classification (NCBI taxonomy): domain Bacteria; kingdom Bacillati; phylum Bacillota; class Bacilli; order Caryophanales; family Paenibacillaceae; genus Brevibacillus; species Brevibacillus brevis. The sequence goes on from NZ_CP134050.1 coordinate 2,839,265, forward strand.
CTCGGACTGGCGGAGTACGAGCCGCTCGGTCATGATCGGGGCAGGTGGCCAGGCGACGGGGTGTACTGTGTTCTCATTCGACATGGACTAATCTCCTTTCACTATTTCTTTCTGTTTGTCTATGTCTAACAACATATATCATTCATGTATTCCTCCTTGAGACCACCGAAGATCACTTCTTTCATAATTGAGGTACCGCCGACAAACCCCGGAAAACGCATGATTAAGCATTCGATATCCTTCGTTTTTTTCCTTTTCTTTCATCCGCCTGTCGCCATGTTAGCATCTCTTGACAAATCCTGTCGCAAGGAGAGGGGAAAACCGACGCCGTACATTTGCAACGCTATTCCTCGCTGAAAGAAAAGGCCGGACGGTTTCGGCCTTTTTCTCGTGGAAAACGGTGTCCAAAACGGCCAGCCTGGTTCAGGACGACCCAGATCATTGCTCGGTCCATCTCTTCGAACCATCGAACACTACGGCTGCATCGAATGCCCAGATTGATTACGATGCAAAAAAATTCCATAAAATCATCGAAATCTCGAACGCTTGCTTATATAATGAAAATGGTTATCAAGGAGGCAGATGATTGCCGGAAAGAGGGGAGTTGCCCGCATGCTTCGCCGGTTTTTTTCCTATTATCGCCCTTATATGGGACTGTTTTTTCTGGACTTCTCATGCGCCATTCTGGCAGCCCTGCTTGAATTGGGGTTTCCGCTCGCCGTCAACCAGGTCGTGGACAAACTGCTGCCAAGCAAGGATTGGCCGCTCATCCTGTGGGCGTGCCTGGGACTGCTCGTGATGTACACATTGAACGCAGGGATGAACTACGTCGTCACCTACTGGGGCCACATGCTCGGGATCAACATCGAGACCGACATGCGCAAAAAGCTGTACGACCACATCCAAAAGCTCTCCTTTCGCTTCTTTGACAATACAAAGACGGGACATCTCCTGTCCAGGCTGACCAATGACCTGATGGAAATCGGGGAAGTCGCACACCACGGCCCGGAGGACTTGTTCATTGCCGTCATGACACTGGTGGGCGCTTTTGTCCTGATGTTTACCATTAATGTAGAGATGGCGATCCTGACGTTTTTGGTCATTCCCGTCATGATCTGGCTCGTCATTCACTTCAATCGAAAGATGACGGCAGCCTTCCATCGGCTGTATGGCGATATGGCTGATTTTAACGCGCGCGTCGAGGACAACGTCGGCGGAATGCGCGTCGTACAGGCTTTCGCCAACGAGGAATTTGAGAACAGCCGCTTTGCCGAGAACAACCTGCGCTTTCGCTTGACCAAGCTTTTGTCCTACAAGATCATGGCGCAAAACGCGTCGGTCAGCTATATAATGATGCGCCTCGTCAACCTGTTTGTCTTGATCTGCGGGAGCTGGTTTGTCCTGCGGAACCAGTTGACCTACGGCGAATTCGTGGCCTTTCTGCTCTTGACCAACGTGTTTTTCCGTCCGATGGAAAAAATCAACGCGATCATTGAAAGCTATCCGAAAGGAATCGCAGGCTTTCGACGGTACATCGAAATCATGGATACCCAGCCGGATATTGCGGATGCCCCCGATGCGATCGAGGTAAAGGAACTCAGAGGAGACATACGATACCAGGGAGTTACGTTTAGCTACGACCGGGAAGCGAATCTCCTGAAGAACATCGATTTGGATATTCGTGCCGGTGAGACGGTTGCTTTCGTCGGTCCTTCCGGGGCGGGAAAAACGACCCTGTGCAGCCTTTTGCCGCGGTTTTACGAAATCGACGGCGGAAGCATTACAATCGATGGCTACGATATCCGCCAGATCCAATTGAAGTCGCTGCGCAGTCAAATCGGGATTGTCCAGCAGGATGTTTTTCTGTTCTCCGGCACGATCCGGGAAAATATCTCGTACGGAAACCGGACAGCCACGGAAGAGCAAATTTGGGAAGCAGCGCGTCGGGCTCGACTGGAAGAATTCATTATGGCTCAGCCGGATGGGCTGGAGACCATCATCGGCGAACGCGGGGTCAAGCTGTCCGGGGGTCAGAAGCAGCGGCTGGCGATTGCTCGCATGTTCCTAAAGAACCCTCCGATCCTCATCCTCGACGAAGCAACGTCCGCGCTGGATACGGAGACGGAGGCAGCCATCCAGCAGTCGCTGACGGAATTGTCCAAAGGCCGCACGACCCTGGTGATCGCCCATCGATTGGCAACCATCAAAAATGCGGACCGCATCGTGGTCGTGACCGAAAACGGCATTACCGAAGAGGGCAGCCATGATCAGCTGCTCGCAAGAAAAGGCATATACAGCAGACTGTACCAGGCGCAGTTTGGATCCTATGGGGAGAGGCATACGGCCTTTTCCAGTTAGACTCCGGCAGAGAATGGCGGCGGCTCGATTTCGATCGAGCCGTTTTTGTGTGGACGAGTCCCAGGTCCGCGCCATCATTGGAAAACTGGACACAGTGCGTATATATCCTTTAAAGTAAAAGAAGAATGTGATTTAAAAAAATTACGAATTTTTAATTGACGATAATTCTCCATGCCTGGACTTTTTTAAAATCAAAAGGAGGGAAGTGGTGTCCATTGCCAATTTGCTACCAAAGAGAGGAAGCCGGAGATTCGGAGGAGGGCGATAGCGATCTCCTCCGTGCGCTTGTCCGCGAAGAGCTCGTGCTCCATTACCAGCCAGTAGTCGATCTGAAATCTGGAAAAATGGTCGGAGCGGAGGCGCTTCTGCGGTGGAATCATCCAACGAGAGGCTTGCTGCGGCCGAAGGAGTTTCTCGCCATCGCCGAAAAAGAGGGGGCTATCTTCGCCATCGAAGAGTGGATCCTGCATGCCGTCTGCAAACAAAACAAGCAGTGGCAGAAAGCGGGTGTTCCGCCGTTCGTGGTATCCGTGAATCTCTCGTCGTTTCCCGTCATCCAGGAAGATTTGCTTCGTTCGGTGGAGAGCGCGTTGCAGGAAAGCGGACTTGATCCGAGGTATCTCGAGCTGGAAATTACGGAAGAGCTGGCGATGGATGCGGAGCGGACCATCGAGATGTTGTTTCAGCTGAAAAGAATCGGTGTAGGGATCAGTATCGACGACTTTGGTCGAGGATACAGCTCGCTTAACTCCCTCAAGCGGTTTCCGATCGACAAGCTGAAAATCGACCACACGTTCATCAAACATTGCATGGAGGACGCGACTGAAAAATCGGTGGTCCAGACCATTATCGGGATGGCGAAAAATTTGCGCCTGGCGGTTGTGGCGGAGGGCGTCGAGGCACCCGAACAGCTCGTCTTTCTCCAGCAAAACCTGTGTGATGCGGCTCAAGGCCATCTGATCAGCATCCCGCTGGATCCGGACGTATTGACGCAGCAGTTTGCATCGGTTCAGCGAGTTGTGCCCCAGCTCGGCTTGCCCAAGGAGCAGATCGAACAGCTGTGGAAACAAGAAGGGCTTTTCGAAGCTCGCGTCGAGCTTGGCGAAGCGATCCGAAACCAGCAAGGAATGACGTTCAAGTTCGCAAAGCAAGAGGAACGGTATGTTCATACCCTGTGTGACGGAGAGCTCCTCTATCGTATGGGCCTTACGCCTGATCAGGTCATCGGCAGTGAATTGTCGCAGTTTATGCCGGAAGAGGCCGCCAAAATCAAGACGACGTATTATGAGCGGGCGTGGGATGGGGAGGAAAACGTCTGCTACGAAGGCTTTGTGAACGGCATCCATTATCTCGCGGCGCTGCGACCCATTTATCAAGCAGGCAAGGTGAAAGAGGTAATCGCCTCCTGTGTGGACATCACCGAGCTGAAAAAAACGGAGGAAGCCCTGCGCAACAGCGAGGCCAAATACCGCTTGATCACGGAAAACATGTCGGACATCATTGTCGTGGTGAACCACAAAGGCATCATTACGTACACCTCGCCTGCCATTTTCCCCGTCTTGGGTGTCAAACCCGAGGAATTGCAGGATCAGCCCTTGATGAGTTTCATCGATTCTCAGGAGAAAGAGAAAGTGGAGCAGGCACTCCGTGAGTTGATGGAAACAAAGCGGCCTCAGCAAGTCTCGTTTACCGATGTGCTGCGGAACGGCACCAAGGTCATTCTGGAGGCGAAGGGGACGCCTGTCCTCGACAGTCAGGGGGAGGTCGAGCAGGTGATCTTTATTCTTCGGAATATTACAGCACAGGTCCAGGCGGAAGAGTTCTTGCGCAAGATGGACAAGCTAGCGGCCATCGGCCATCTCGCTGCGGGCGTAGCCCATGAGATTCGCAATCCGGTCACATCGATCAAAGGATTCGTCCAGCTGTTGAAGCAAGACCAGGGCAAACAGGAATACTTCGACATCATGCTGGCTGAGTTCAAGCAGCTGGAAAACATTTTGCGCGAATTCGTGTCGCTCACGCAGCAGCGGCCAGGCTACTTCGAGTTTGTGGATATTCGGTCCATTATCCATGAAGTTCTCGATAGCATGCAGGAAAAAGTCGTCCGCCACATTCTGAGGCTGAACGTCGCCGCATCCAGCGAGCTGAAATTGTGGTGCGATCCCGGCCAGATCCGACAGCTTTTCATCCATCTGCTCTCCAATGCGGTCGAAGCGATGCCTGACGGGGGCACGGTGTGGATCGAAGTACTTCAAGAGGGGGAGGATGAGGTCAAGATCCGTATCGTGGACGAAGGGTGCGGCATGAGTGAGCAGCGGTTGAAACGTCTGGGCGAACCTTTTTACAGCACCAAGGAAAAAGGGACGGGGCTCGGACTGATGATCAGTTATAAAATCATTCAGTACCACCACGGGTATGTTCACTTTTCCAGCGAGCCGCATAAAGGAACGACGGTCGAAGTCGTTTTTCCCATAAACAACAAGGTCCGATCCTCTACGTGATCGGACCTTGTTTCCTTTCGTCGGTCTGGCCGCCCGATTGATTCCCATAGTGTCGCCGGACAGCATCCAAAAATCGCTGCCACGCTTCCGGGAGCTTTTGCGATGCCTCGGGAACGGGAGAGGCACTCTCGTGTTTATCGTGATTCCCATCCATATCGGTTCATCGGTCCTTTCATCATCCGGCTCCTGTATCGAGCCAATCGTGCCGCAGCGCAAACAGCTCCCGCAGCTCCGAGGTGGACAGCTCGGTGATCCAGCTCTCCCCACTCCCTACGATCTGTTGGCTCAGGGTCTGTTTTCTTTCCATCATTTCGTCTATCCGCTCCTCGATGGTTCCGAGCGAAATAAATTTGTACACCTGCACATTTCGCTGCTGTCCGATGCGATGGGCGCGGTCAGTCGCCTGATTTTCCACGGCAGGATTCCACCAACGGTCAAAATGAATCACGTGGTTGGCTTGTGTCAGATTCAGGCCGGTCCCTCCGGCACGCAGGGAAAGGATGAAGATCGTGCCACGCTGTGAATCCGGCAGGCTCTCGTCTTGGAAACGCGCGATCATTTCGTCCCGCGCCTCCTTCTTCGTGGAGCCGTTCAAAAAGAACACGGGACCGAATCCTTCCCGGTTGAGTATGCGCTGCAGCATGTTGCCCATTTCGATGTACTGGGTAAAGATCAGGCAGCGTTCCCCTTTTTGGCGTATATCTTCCACCAACTCCAGCAGGCGCTCAAGCTTGTGCGAACGGCTGGGTTCATCCCTTCCTGCAGGCTCACCCAGAAACAAGGCCGGATGATCGCAGAGCTGCTTGAGCCGTGACAATGTCGTGAGGATAAGTCCTCGGCGCTCCATCGGACTCGTATTCTCCATGCGGGCAAACATGTCCTGGATCGCTGTTTCATACAGAGCGCCTTGCTCGGCCGTCAAGGGAACGTATTCCTTGCCTTCGTTTTTCTCGGGCAGATCGAGCTGGATGTGAGGGTCGGTCTTCACGCGGCGGAGCAAGAATGGCTGGATCAAGCGCTGAACCTGCCCGATCAGGACCGGATCCTGGTCGCGCTCAATCGGCTGGACGTACCGTCTGGCGAAATCGCCGAGACTGCCCAAATAGCCAGGGTTCAGGAAGTCGAATATCGACCAGAGCTCGCTCAGCCGGTTCTCGATCGGCGTGCCTGTCAGGGCGATGCGGTGCCGTGCCTGAAGGTCCCGTACGGCCGACGCCTGCTTGGTATACGCGTTCTTGATATTCTGGGCCTCGTCGAGACAGATCGCATTCCAGGTGAGCGAAGAAAGCTCGCTCTCATCCAGATGCGACAAGGCATAGGAAGTGATGACCAGATCGGCTCCTTCGATCGCGGCCAAAAAGGCATCTTTTTTGGGGCGATGGTTCCCGTAATGGATAAAGACCTTGAGCGAGGGAGCAAACCGTTCGAGCTCTTTTTGCCAGTTCCCGATGACGGAGGTGGGGCAGATCAGCAGGGACGGGATATCCGCCTGGCCATATTCGCGCAGGTACAGCAAATAGGTGATGAACTGTACGGTCTTGCCCAGTCCCATGTCATCCGCGAGACAGGCACCAAGTCCAAAACGTCGCAAGAACAGCAGCCATGAGCTGCCTTCGAGCTGGTACTTGCGCAGGGTTCCGCAAAAGGAGGCAGGCTGATCCAGGATGGGAATGTGCTTCGTCTCCTGCAGCTGATGCAGCAATTGCAGCAGGTGCTGGTTCAGCTCCACTTCCAAGGACAACGGGTACGATTCCCGCTCATCTTCTTCCTCGATCGCTTCTTCCGCCACAGCAGGCGCTGTCAGGTGCATCTTCATGACATCGCGGAATGTCAGGGCGCTTTTACCTTTCGATTTTTTCAGCGTCTCCTGCAGCTGCTGAAACAAATCAGGTGTCAACTGAACCCAATGCCCCCGTATTTTCAGCAGCCGCTGCTTTTGCCGAATCAGCTGTTCAAACTCTTCCTCGCTCAGTTCCACGGGCCCCAGGGCGAGCTTCCACTCGAAATCCATCACTTGCGAAAGACCTAAATACGAGTGGCGGCCGTATCCGACCGAAGAGGTGACCTTGGCTTTCAGTTTCGGGCGGACACGCCTGACCTGTTCCCACCACGCAGGCAAAAAGACGTGGATGCCAGCTTGCACAAGCAGCAGGCTGCTCGTGGTCAAAAAAGTCCAGGCCTGTTCATTGGAAAGGCGCGATACGAGTCCGGGCCCGGTTGATTCCGGTGTTTCCCACGGCAAAATCTCTCGGCATTTGCGGATGTCGTGCGCGAGTCGTTCCCCGTGCTCCAGCCAATCTGCCGGCAGGCCGACGGGGGAAAAACCATGTGGCGAGGAGGCATCCGGCTCCAGCAGAAACAGGCGATCGGGCACATCCCGGTCTTGCAGATAGACGGTCAAAAGCCAATCCCCGAAGCTGTCCTCGGCTTCGACAAGCCGCAGGCATGTCCGGAACGGAGTGAGGTCCGGGAGCCAGCCGATCGTTTGCAGCCATTCTCGTTCCTCCAAATGCGGGGACAGGTCGCTGCCGGTGACCAGCAGCGCGGGGTACTGCGTCAAGAGCTGGTCCCAGGCCATCCCGAGCTCGTCTTTGGATGAGAGCGCTTCTTCCAGCACGAGCGACAGCCAGCGATTGCCATACGGCGGAAAACCATCGGGCGATTGCGCCAGCTTCCAGCCGTAGCGGCCTTCCTTCCACTGGGAAAAGTCGGGAGCGATTTTGCCTGACGCGAGAGCTTCCCGGATCGCCAACGCAGTATCCCGGTAGCCGGAAAAAACGGAATCCGGCTGATAAGTCACATGCTCCAGCCAGAGGGGAGCGGCAAATAGGGAGAGGGCTTCGGACGGACTCAGGAGCAAACCGGTTTCGGTCTTCTCGAGAAATGTACCGTAAAACGTTCGTTCGTCCCAAGCGAATAGGATGGACGCCAGCCGCTCGGGATCGATGGCTTCCTCGTGGGGACCGGCTCCGGTGATCAAAAAACGCCCGTCTGCCAGAAGTTTTGCTGCGAGACTTAGCGTAGTGACTGTGCTCATCGATTCAGATTTCCTCTCCTTAGCTCCTCCTGGAAAGCGCGCAATCGGTTGTACTTCGCAGCCAATTGATCTACGTAACGTTCCCAATGAGCGTCTTGGTTGGCCTTGCTATACAGCGTCCGGACTTTTTTCAGCAGCTTGATCGCCTCTTTGTACGCAGGGCGGTTGCGTTCTCCAATCAGGCGGTTCACCTCGCGTACGTAAAGCGGAAAGAGAAGACTGGGGGTGCTGTCCTCGATTTCCTTGAACGCGACCCCGTGAATTTCCGACAGAGACACCTGATAGGCCATCTGCAGGTCGATCCATTGCCGATACTGTTTTTGTTCGTACAAATAGCCAGCGTATTCGTGAAAGCTGCTGGGCAAAAATTGTTTCAGCATGGCCCCGCATTCGCCACCTCTGCCGACTCTTTCCATCGCTTCCTGCCAAATGGCGACGACCAGCTGATACGGTTGGGGGTCTGCGCTCCCGATCAGCGATTGCAGTCGCTCTGCCCATGTAAGAAAGCGTGTCCACTCTTCGTTTCGCGCGAACATCTTGAGATAAGGCAAATAAAAAGCGAGGGTCAAACGGGGATTGGGCCGCCATATTTCCATCGCGGCCTCGTCATTCCCTTCCATGACAAAGAAGTGGGCGCGAAGCAGCCTGTACGTATCTTTTGCAGCGTCAGCGGCCTGTCTGTCCCGAATCAGACGGTCCAGCTCCTCGACCTCGCTGTGGATCCAGTCGGGCTCCTGCAGGAGATTCCACCAAAGAGTCTGGTAGGCGAACGTCCAATAAAGATCGGTGAATGGACTATGCTTCATGTTTCGGGCCACCAGCATCGTCTGCTTGAGCAGGTGTGGATGATGCTCCCGGAGTTGGTCTGCATTCGAGTAGTACAGGATCCCTTCCAGTTGTTCAAGCAGCCGTTCCGCCGTCTGCGACAAATCCTGGAACCAGTAAGACTGCCGATGGTCCCGGACGAACTGTTGCAGCTTTCGCAAGTGAAACAGGTTGGCGTGTGCGGAAAAAAGCAGCGCTTGAGCCGGCGGCCAGGCAGAAGCGACCCCCAGCACATTTTGGTAGCTGGACATCAGCTCGGTCGAAGCGCGGTACGATTCCATTGCAGAGGAAAGATTCCGCGTCCAGCTTTCCAGAAAGGTCCACCAATCGCTGACGGAGCTGGTTGGTTTTAGTGGAGATTCGACGGATGCGGCTTCCGAAGAAGAGAGCGGCAATCCGGGTTTGTACGCCGGTACGAGCATGGCGTAAGAAAACCTCGCCCGACGCGGCTGCTTGGTGCGGGTGAGATACGTGCGCGGATTCTCAAACACGCTGTACATTTGAAAGAAGGCCGCGGCTATGTGCTTGCACAGGCGGGTGTACGGACAGGTGCATGTGCTGCTTTGGACGTCTTCCAGGTCCAAAACGACTTGGTACACCTGCGATCCCTGTACGTCACAGGTAAGCAGCCTTTGTTTCTCTACGCGGGTGTTGAAGACAAGGCCATCCGAAAAATAGGTGTATCCCCGTTCGATGATCGGTCCCTCGGCAAACGCGAGAAGCTGTTCTCCCGCTTGGATGGCTTGCTGTCGTGTCAGCTCTCTTTGCAACATCTGGTCAGATCCTCCGCACGAAGTGTCATCCCTCCATTATAACGCAAAGAATGGGGAATGGAAAAAGAAGCGCGCCTATCATTCAGGGATTCCGTTCAAAAAGCGGAAAATCTGGTCGTAGAGAGGGTCGTTAGACTGGTACAGGCTTAGCAGCGCCTGCTTTCTGCCGTTTTTTCCAAAAAACCAGCCGCCGGTGTACCAGGCAAGCGGGGACTCGAACTGATAAGGGGGAAACACTCTGCCTTTGTCGTCTGTGCCACCCGTGGAGCCTGTGTGCAAATAAGCGAGCAGCCTCTCGCGCTTTTCCTGATCGTAGGTGACGCCCAAATCGAACTCGATTTCCAGTCCCATACCGCTGTGGGCGGCGGAGGCTGCCGCTTCGGTGAGGCTCCTAGAAGGGTTGAAATACGTATTCGGCTGCAAAAACGCCAGATCAAAGCCGAGCGTTTGCCATTCATCCCATCCACGGGCTCCCTGATACGGGATCCATATCGATTGCAGACGGCGTCCATCTGTATGGCACGCGTGGATTTGCATGTTTACGTCCCTGATGACAAAGCGATCGTCAAATGCACCGCCGTAATCGTACAGGCTCTCCTGGAGCCAGTAAAAACCTTGCAAGCGAAGACAGCAGCGCAGAGGGCTGGTCGACCATCTTTTCAGGAACAGGCAGATCCAATCGACGACAGCTTGTATCCGAAGCAGGTCATCCGGAAAGACGGCAGGGTTGGGGTAGGGGAGAGCGATCCATACATTTGCATGGGGGAGTGGGGAACGCTGGACTGCCTGGCAAAGAGCATCCAGGTTTCGCTCGCGCAAAAACAGCTCATCGAGATACCTGACCCATTCGTTCCAAGTGGCCGGTGCTTTTTCATTGCGGGTCAGGTACCGTCCTTCGCCGGTTACCGTGAGAATGCCGAGAGCGAGGAAAAGGAAGTCGCTGAACATGGCACCGTCGATGAAGCCCGTGGATGGATTCGTATGTGTCAAAAGCGGGGCAAAATCCGCAGGCTCCCAAAATTGATAGTGTGGCGTGCCATCCGATCCGATGCTGTAGCCGGCATACGCGAGAAACAGCTGATCTACCTGTCCTTTTTCCAAAGCGGGATAAGAAGACAAGTTGCACCACCGCTTTCCCAGAAGTCTGTGTCTGTATCGCCCAAGATCTTGTATGTATATGAAGAAACAGCTTGGGCTATCCCGTGCGAACAAAATCACGAAGACCGCTTCTATGGATCGACCGCTCTTGAAAAACCAAGCAAGCAAGCTCAGCAAGCTGTTCGACAAACGGCGGTCATCCTGAGATCATTTCTTTTCCTACGGAAGGAAGGGGGAGCGATGCAGTCAAGTTGGAAAAATAAGATCCGGATTCGGCATGATCGGGGAAACCTGAATAGAGAGCTTGGCGGCGAATGTGGAGTGGGGGGGGACTTCGCTTAGAAAGGAATCAGATAAAGGTTATTCGTGGAAGGTTTTGAATTGATTTGGCGTATTATGAATGAATTTGACAGAAAATGATTGTTCGTGAAAGGTTTCTGCGTTATAATCGGTTACGACAAGCTGGATTTTTCAATCAAGGAGGCAATCATGCTTACTCCTGAGCGTCATCAGCTTATATTATCCATGCTGAAAGAAAAAGATACGGTTCGCATCACGGAATTGGTCGAAATGACAGGTGCCTCTGAGTCCACGATTCGCCGTGATTTGAGCGAGCTGGAAGAACAGTCGCTGCTCAAACGCGTGCACGGTGGGGCGTCATCGCTGCAAAACAAGATCGAAGAGGCGACCATGCAGGAAAAATCGGTCAAATACGAGCAGGAGAAGACGGCAATCGCCCGGTTTGCGGCGAGCCTGGTCAACGAGCGGGACTCCATCTTCATCGACGCTGGTTCGACTACGTCACGCATGGTACCATTCCTTCTTCACGACAATATCGTCGTGGTGACGAACAGCCCGGATATTGCGATCCAATTGATCAGGCGTAGCATTCGAACGTTTCTGATCGGCGGAGAATTGAAAGCGGCAACATGGTCGCTGGTCGGGCGGGAAGCGGTCCGCTCCATTTCCCAGTACCGATTTGACAAATGCTTTATCGGGACGAACGGGATCGATATCACCAATGGACTGACGACACCCGATCCGGACGAGGCTTATGTAAAACAGCTGGCTTTGCAGTTTTCCGACCGGCGCTTCGTTTTGGCAGATTCTCACAAATTCAACAGGGTCACCTTTGCCAAATTCGGCGATCTCTCCGATGTGACGATTGTTACAGATGAGCGATTGGGTGAAGAAGAGCAAAGCATCTACGGCAAGTGGACCCATTTAAAAGTGGTGAAAGCATGATTTACACAGTTACCCTGAATCCTTCGATCGACTATCACGTATGGGTCGAGGCCATGACAGCGGGCACGATCCATCAAGTGCAAAAAGAGTGGAAGGTCGCCGGAGGAAAAGGAATCAATGTATCCAAGGTGTTGCAGCGGCTCGGCTGTCCGAGTGTCGCTCTGGGATTTGTCGGCGGATTCACGGGCGCCTTTATAAAGCAGCAGCTCGAACAGGATGGGGTCGAACACCGCTTCATCCCCATCTCAGGTGATTCGCGGATCAACATCAAGATCAAGGCTGATCAGGAAACGGACATGAGCGGAGTTTCTCCCGATATTCCTGAGGAAGCGCTGCAGCAACTGCTGGATCAACTGGACAGGCTGAATGCAGGAGATTTTCTCGTGCTCGCGGGAAGCGTCCCGGCAAGCATCCCTTCCGATATTTATCAGCACATCATGGGGCGGATGAATCAGCGCGGGGTCCGAGTCATCGTGGACGCGAAAGGCCAGGCGCTCGGAAATGCGATCGATGAAAAGCCGTTCTTGATCAAGCCGAATCATCATGAGCTGGGCGAGCTTTTCAACACCCAAGTCGAGACGGTTGAAGAGGCTGTACACTTTGGCAGGATGGCTCTGGAGCGAGGCGCTGCCAACGTGATCGTTTCCATGGCGGGGGACGGCGCTGTTTTTGTCAATCGCAGCCGGGCATTCTCGGCCCATTTCCCCAAACAGCAGGCAGTCAATTCAATCGGTGCGGGAGATTCGGTTGTTGCTGGCTTTTTGTATGCGCATTCGCGCGGGATGGACGAGAAAGAGGCGTTTCGATTTGCGGTTGCGGCTGGCAGCACGACTGCCATCTCGGAAGGTTTTTGCACGTTGGAAAAAATCGAAGCGTTTTTACCGCAGATTACCATTACAGAGAGATGAGAGGGGGCATTTCCTATGCAAAGTCAAATTCGTATCGCAGACTTGCTGCGAGCAGACACGATCGTCATTCCGATGGAGTCGACGACCAAAGATGCGGCTCTGGATGAGTTGATCGACCGCCTGGATCAGGCGGGCAGGCTGACCAGCAAGGAAGAAATGAAAGCGGCTATTCTCGCGCGGGAAGCACAAGGCTCGACGGGAATCGGGGAAGGCATCGCTATTCCGCACGCAAAGACGGCCGCCGTGAAACAGCCAAGCATTTGCTTCGGCCTTTCGCGGGAAGGGGTCGATTTCGATTCGCTTGACGGACAGAAAGCCCATCTCTTTTTCATGATTGCGGCGACTGCCGATGCCAACCAGGCCCACCTGGAAACATTGGCGCTCCTCTCCCAAATGCTGATGGATGACGACGTGCGTGCAAAGCTGCTGCAAGCGCAGACGGGGGAAGAAGTATTGGCGCTCCTCTCCCACAAGGAGCGGGAAATGAACGGGGAAGAGGCTGTGGAAGAACCGGCAGGCAATGCCTCTGCCCAAGATTCGGCTGACTCCCGGTCCGCGGTGAAAGTCGTGGCGGTGACGGCGTGTCCGACCGGTATCGCCCATACGTACATGGCAGCAGATTCGCTGGCAAAAAAAGCAGCCGAGCTGGGCATTGCGTTGAAAGTGGAAACCAATGGCTCAGGCGGCGTGAAAAACCGGCTGACCGAGCAGGATATTGCCGAAGCGACAGCCGTCATCGTTGCTGCGGACAAACAGGTCGAGATGGAGCGGTTCGCTGGAAAGAACGTCATCGAAGTGCGTGTAGCCGAAGGGATCCGCAATCCGGAAGGCCTTCTCGAGCGCGCCGTCAAGCAAGACGGACCTGTCTATCAGGCGAAAGCCGGAACGCGTCAGCAATCGTCCGCGAATGAAAGCGCACCCAAACAAAAACGCGAGTCTTATTTCTACAAGCATCTCATGAACGGGGTATCAAACATGCTCCCGTTCGTCGTGGGCGGCGGGATTATCATCGCCTTGAGCTTCATGTTTGGCATCAAAGCATCCGATCCGAACGATCCGTCATTCAACCCGCTGGCAAAGATGTTGATGGACATCGGCGGAGGCAGCGCCTTCGCTCTGATGATTCCGGTGTTGGCCGGCTTTATCGCGATGAGCATCGCGGATCGTCCCGGTTTCGCTCCAGGGATGGTCGGGGGGATGCTAGCGACCTCCGCTGGTGCCGGTTTCCTCGGCGGTCTGATCGCCGGTTTTCTGGCCGGCTACGTTGTTGTGCTGCTGCGCAAAGCGCTGGCGTGGTTGCCGGCTTCGCTGGAAGGCATCAAGCCTATGCTGCTGTATCCGCTCCTGGGCATCCTGATTACCGGGGTCGTCATGATCTACGTCGTATCAGGGCCAGTGGCGGCGATCAATGCGGCTTTGGGTGAATGGCTGAAAAACATGAATTCGGGCAATGCCATCTTGCTCGGACTGGTTCTGGGAGCCATGATGTCCTTTGACATGGGCGGCCCGTTGAACAAAGCGGCGTTTACTTTTGGTATCGCGATGATCGCCGAAGGCACCTACACGCCCCACGCAGCGATCATGGCTGCGGGCATGACCCCGCCGCTCGGCATCGCGCTGGCTACCACATTGTTCAAGAAAAAGTTTACGGCGGAAGAGCGACAGGCAGGGAAAACCGCCTACGTCTTGGGAGCGACATTCATTACGGAAGGGGCTATTCCCTTCGCGGCAGCTGACCCGACCCGCGTCATTCCATCCATCATGGTAGGCTCGGCGGTAGCGGGCGGACTGTCCATGTTCTTTGGATGCACCTTGCCTGCGCCGCACGGAGGATTGTTCGTCCTCCCGGTAGTCGGCCATGCAGGATTGTACGTGGTGTCCATCCTCGTCGGCACGGTCGTCACCGCTTTGATGCTTCGCATGTTGAAGAAAGACGTTTCCGAATAAATCCAACCAACAGGAGTGAGCCAAATGGTAGCAAAAACTTTTGTCATTCAAAATCCGACGGGACTCCATGCACGTCCAGCCTCTTTGTTCGTACAGAAGGCAGCTTCGTTCCCGTGTGACGTTCAAGTCATCAAAGGCAGCAAAAAAGTCAACGGAAAAAGCATCATGGGTCTGATGGCGCTCGGAGCGGCCAAAAACGATGAAATTACGCTGGAGGTCACTGGCGAGCGTGAACAGGAAGCATTGGAAGAACTGGGGAAAGTCTTGACCCACGTTCACGGTTAAGCTGGGGGTAACATCCTCTTTTATGTAGCGACGTTTCATTGACATCCAAGCCGGTCTGGTTTGGGTGTCCTTTTTTATGCGCAGGTACATGCGTTATTACGAACATTTCAACCTTATGAAAACGCGCGATGGTTGTATAGTTTATCGCAAAAGCAAAGGCGGAGGGCCTTCTTTCGGAATAGAAGGAAGCGATCGTTTATCAAAAAAGAATCCGGAAGAAAGGCATTCATACACGCTGAGACATTCAGGGACTTCGGTCCTAAATGCAAGGCGAATAAGTACAAGAAAATTGGATTAAACAAATGTTTAAATGGAATTTCTCCGAATAGGCTACCCGTCAATATGGACGAGGGTTGTGAGAATGGCCTAGCTTGGGCTGATCGAGAAAATCTAGCAAAATGGTAAAGGTTACTAATCATCGATTTTTTGTGATACAATTAAAGTGAATTGAAATATTTGGATTGTTTTTCACTTCCAAAGGAAAGGATATGGCTGTTTATGAGTCATCTCATTGGGATACCCCCAAAGCTTTCCGAACAAAATCAATCGATCGATGGGGGAGGACAAAGATATGAAATACAACCTTTTTACATTGGACAAGCATCCTGAAATGGCAAGCCGTTTTGATGATTTGAATGAAGTCGGTTGGCCGACGTTCATGTTATATGATGAAGTGGCGATCCAATATTATGCCCAGGTGGTAGAATACTTTCCGCAGTTCCAGTTTTGTATTACGGATGAAAGTGGGACCGTAATGGCTTGCTGCAATTCTGTGCCCTTTTATTGGGATGGAACAGAGGAAGGACTACCAGCCGGATGGGATCATGTATTTCTGAAAAGCATCGAAGATTACCAACAGGGAAGAAAGCCCAACACAGTATCTGCTCTTGCTATCGTGATCCATCCCGATTACCGTGGGAAGGGGATCAGCAGCATCATGGTAAAGGCTCTGAAAGATTTGGTTAAGAGCCACTCCATCCAACATCTGTTTGCGCCTGTAAGGCCTTCTTTTAAATCGAAGTATCCGCTGACTCCCATGAGCCAGTACGTCCATTGGAAAACGGATGACGGTGTTCCATTTGATCCCTGGATCCGGACTCATTTGCGAGTAGGGGGGAAAATGATCAAGCATGCTCCGGAATCCATGATCATTAAAGGAACGGTAGCAGAGTGGGAAAGCTGGACAAATATGAAGTTTCCTGAGTCGGGTACATATATTGTTCCAGGGGCCCTTGTTCCTGTTACCGTGGACGTTGAGAAGAATGAAGGACGTTATGTGGAACCCAATATCTGGATCCAACATTTCTAAATGGAGGATGGTTCTATGAACCGTTCACAGAATTGATGCTCGAATGTACGTAAGCAACGTCCTTCAAGATCGCGGGGAGTCTAAGTCGATCGCGATATTTTGAAGATAGAAAGGCCGGAATTCCTTAATGGATAAGGAGTTCCGGCCTTTTGCTTTCACTAGCCAACCGTTTTCCACGTTTCCGTCCCCGAGTCAACAGCTGGGAGAGAAAGAGGCCTTTCATCAAATCCACCTGCTATTTTTTTCCCGCCGTCGGGGAATCATGTAGCTATCAGAAAAAGGGGAAGGATGGTAAAGATGGAAGGCACGGTGCCAAAAACGGTGCACAAAAAGGCCAGAAAACGGCGAATCGTCACGAGGGCGCTCACCATTTTGATCGGAGCCTTGCTCGTCTCCGTCGGTCTGGAAATCTTTCTTGTCCCCAACAAAATCATCGATGGCGGAGTGACGGGCTTGTCCATCATGCTGTCCCATCTGACAGGCGTCAGACTTGGCGTATTTTTGTTTGTCCTCAATCTTCCTTTCCTCATCATCGGTTACAACCAGATCGGCAAGACGTTTGCTATCTCCACCCTGTTCGGCGTAGCGGTCATGTCACTCGGGACATCGCTCCTCATCCCGGTTCCCAGCTTGACCCACGATCTGTTGCTTTCTGCAGTTTTCGGCGGCATCATCGTCGGAATCGGCGTCGGCCTGGTCATCCGGGCCGGCGGGTCATTGGACGGTACGGAAATCGTCGCGATCCTCCTGACGAAAAAAAGCCCGTTTTCCGTAGGCGAAGTCGTCATGTTTTTCAACATCTTCATCCTGGGCAGCGCGGGCTTCATTTTTGGCTGGGACCGGGCCATGTACTCCCTGATCGCGTACTACATCGCCTACAAAATGATCGATCTGACCATGGTCGGTCTCGAGCAATCCCGATCGGTTTACATCATCAGCGACTACCCGGAGATGATCGGCGATACCCTGGCAGCTCGGCTCGGCCGGGGAATCACGTATTTGAGCGGCGAGGGTGGATATTCCGGAGAGGACAAGAAGGTCATTTTTTGTGTCATTACCCGTCTGGAAGAAGCCAAGCTCAAGTCCATCGTAGAGGAAATCGACCCTACCGCCTTCCTGGCGATCGGCCATATCCACGATGTGTCCGGTGGCCGCTTCAAAAAGAAAAAGATCCATTGAACAGCATCCTCACGCAGCTCCTTTGCGGCAGGCAGCACAGACTGCAGGCATGGGAGCTTTGAAAAGCATTATTTTTCAGAACCTTGTAAATCGATTGTTGATTTTTAACCATTTCGAATTTATGATTAATCTATTAAAAATGAAATCAACATTCCGAAATTCGGAACACGAACAAGGCCGATGAAAAGGATGATGACCATGCACGTAAGCACCCTATGGAGCAATCAAGGCCTCTTTTTCTCCCTGAATGGCCAAACGGCCCCAAAAGGCATTCGGACTCGCTTGACCATTCCGTCGCAAATGACGGTCTGGGAAGCGGCGGCGGTCGTAGAATTTGCCGGAAGAATCGGGTATCATCTGCCGGATTTGCCGCTGCCGGTCTATGAAAACATGTTTCAGACGGACCAGCTCGACAAGAACGGGCATATGCTCCTGTCGTCCTCTGAAAAGTTTCACCTCGTCATGGGGCACAACTGGGATTGGCTTGCGAAAGTTATAGGGGAGCCCATCCGAGAGTTGGAATCGGTACGGCAGGAAGGTCGGCAGGAAGGTCGGCAGGAGAGCGGCATCCTTCTGCTCGTTCGGCAGGAATCACGAACGATACTGGTCGTCACGGGGACATCGCCGCAAATGACACTGCACGCTGCACGCGCACTTGTGACGGAGCGAACGGGAGCCGACGCTCTCGAAGCAGCGGTTCCACTTCTCATACCGCCAGTCGTGTCCTTCCATCCATCGGGATCTGCCGAACAGCCAGCAGAAAACAGGCAGCTTTTCTCCCTGCACAACTTGTTTACGACGGAAGGAATTTTCCGACAGCGAGAGGGAGAATTGCCATCCACACTGGACGTCAGCCTGGCGGTAGGCACGCCGCGGCACGAGGAAACAGTCGCCTTGGTCGAGCTTGCCGCGAGAATGGCGCAAGCGGCTGGCTCTGTCTGCTTCCCCATGACGCATACGGCTGGCGAGGAGGGGCGTCGGGATCGTTTCGCCATCGAGATCGACACGGCTGTGCAAAGTGAATCGGAATTGTCTCTCGCCTTGCTGGATGATCGGCATGCGCTCAGACTGATCAGTCACTCATCTCGGCTGGTGCCCTTTGTCCGCGAGCTGATCGCAGAGGGACTGGAACCACTGGACGGCTGGGAGCGGGATACGTGGCGCCATCGCTTCGCTGCCCTGAAGAGCGGCTGTATGGACATTGCGCTTCGAGCGCAGCTCGGAATGCAAGCGTTTACTCGAAACCGCTCGGGACAGCTTCGCGAGCTGCAGCTTCCCGAGCATCTCGCCCAACCGGTGGAGCTGTGGCAGAACTACGTAGCCGTAAATGGGGAAGATGATCCGGTTTCCATCGTGACCGAGCCGGCTGAGCCAATATACACGGCGAAATGGGACGATCCTGGTGAACTGGAGGAGATGGAGAAGTATGTGAGCGATGCGGTCGGTACGCTCCTGGGAACACTCCTGCCGGGCACGGAACTGGATATTGAAGTGACGACGACCTCCAGCGAGCGTACCTTCCGGGAATGGTCCGGGCGGGTTCAATCGCACATCCGCGAAAAATGGGGAGTATCTGCGCGGCTGGTATTCCGGGACGCCAACAAATCCGGTTTGAACTGGGCCATGCAGGAAGTCTTGCCCCAGATCAAAACAATGGCGGACGTACAGCGTGTCGAACTGCGGACCCGGGCATTTCGGCCAAGCGACAAGCATCTCGACCTCGTGCATCGCTTTTTGCAAGAGCTGTATCCGTTTGACGCGATCCTGTCGGCTGAGCTCGGTCTGCCGATCGAACAAATTGCCCTTCGTCTGGATGAGGACGCAGAGGCACCGATGTTCTCGGCAGCAGCCTTTGGCCACGATGGCGTCGAGCTGAAAGTGTGGAGCTGGGAAGGGTGGGCGGAAAGCCTTCTGTACATGCCGGATCAGTCGAAGCGGGGGTATGTGATGGTGCCGTTTGCAGGTGTCCGCCTGCATGAGGCGGCAACGGGCCGCGAGCTCGCGAGCCAATCTTTCCCGACCAACCCGTATCGGTTCTGGAAATGGTATCAGCAGGTCGTGCTGCCCGAGGTATTGGAACGAGTCGGGAAGAATCAGGGTGTGCCCAAGTTTTCACGGCTGGAATGCCATGTAGGGATGGATGCGGTGGAGAAAAAGGTGCCCCATCTGGAAGAGAACAGCTCGGTCATGGAAGCCTTGCACGAAGACATCTACTTCTACACCTTGCACGCCATGCACGATCACGGGAAAAAGGCAGGCGACCCGGAATGGGACGCGCCGGGAGGAATCTTGCCCTTCATGCACGTGGAGCAAGGCGGCAGGCCTTGGGCAAGCGTCGCCCTGTACGCTTTTCCGAACGACCACCGGATACAAGTCGCGGACAGTCAGCAGCAAACAGAAACACTCACACCTATTCCTGCGGCCTTGTTCGAGGGAGCGAGAATCACAGCCTTGTCTCGGGCGGACAAGCAACGGTCTTTCTCCATCGAAGGATTGGCGGAGCGGCAGCTGCAGGAAAGCTGTGCGGATTGGCTGGCTTCCTCCTCCCAAAAAGCGATCGTGGCATCGATGGACAAGAGGGGTTCAGGACATAGAGGAGAGAAATCGATTGGCGAAGACCTTTTCGTAAACGAGGATGTCCACAATTGGCTGGAAAGCAACAGGAAAGCCATTTTGGGCCAGGTAACCCCCATTGATTTCTCCCTGAACGGCCGCTGGCTCTGGATGGTCGAACTGTTTGGGCAAAAAATCGGCGCCGGGATGTCTTCGCGCCCGGAAAAACATGGATTGTACAAGCCGACCTTTTTCATCAATGCCAGACATCACGCCAACGAAGTGTCCAGCACGAACGCCGCTTTGCAGTTCATCGATCAGCTCAATAGGGAACCACAGCTGCTCGAATCCGTCAATCTGGTAATCGTCCCGCTGGAGAATGCGGACGGTGCTGCTTTGCACGCCCGGATGGCGGAGGAAAATCCGTGCTGGAAGCTGCATGCGGCCCGCTACAATGCGTGCGGCCTCGAATTCGCCAAGTATCGGTTCCAGGACGATGTTCCGTTCGGAGAAAGTCGGGTCTACCCCAAAGTGTGGGAGCGCTGGGCACCGGATATTGTTCTCGACGACCACGGAATCCCGTCCCACGAATGGATCCAGCCGTTTAGCGGGTACCATAGCCCTCCGAGATTCCCGGTTTCCTACTGGATCCCGAGTGCGCGCATGTACACCATCTGGCGGGAGCTCACCGAAGCGTCGCCTAGGCAAAAGGAAGCTTACGAATCGCTCCGTACCTTCCTAACGAAAAGGCTGGATGCGGATCAGGCTGTTGCCGCCGACAACAAAGACTGGCTCCGAACGTACGAACGGTGGGGGAATGATTTCGATCCCGTCCACTTCCCGATCGAACTGTCAAACGGCAGCATCGCTTATACGCGCGATAGTCCAATCAATCGCGCATCTCATGATCTTATCGAGCGTTTCCCGGAATGGGTGACTGCGGATCTGATGACGGAGGTCAATGACGAGACCGTCTATGGAAAAGAGCTTTCTGCATGCAGGCACGCCCACCATGTCGTGCATCAGGCGATCGCGGACTGGATGAAGGACAGGCCAATCCAGCTGCGCCAGATCAAGCAGCTCATGCCGAATGGGACGACCCGGATCGGCTTGGAGCGCTCCAGACCCTTGTAGGGTCACGAACACCTATCCATATACACCGCAGATTGAAGGGGGTTTTATCATGGTTCTGATTGGCGTCGCGATTGTTATCATCGGTTTCATCGTCCGGTTAAATCCACTGTTGGTCGTAACCGTAGCAGGTCTCGTCACGGGGCTTGTCGCCCAGCAATCCTTATACGATATCATCGAGCAATTCGGCAAGGCGTTTACGACCAACCGCTACATGGCGATTTTTATCGCCACGCTTCCCGTCATCGGCCTGTTGGAACGATATGGCCTCCGCGAACAGGCCGAAGCCATCGTCTCCAAAATCAAGGCAGCGACGGCGGGCCGCATCATCAATGTCTACTTTTTCATTCGGGAAGTGGCAGCCGTGTTCGGACTGACGTCCATCGGCGGACATGCCCAGATGGTCCGCCCGTTGGTAGCACCGATGGCGGAAGGGGCGGCAGAAGCCAAGTACGGAAAAGACATTCCGGACGACGTTCGCCAAAAAATTCGCGCACACTCCGCAGCAGCCGACAACATCGGAGTATTTTTCGGGGAAGATGTCTTTATTGCCATTGGCGCCATCTTGCTGATGAAAGGCTTCTTCGATCAGAACAACATCCCGTCCGATCCGCTCAAGATGGCCATGTGGGCGATTCCGACCGCGATCGCAGCGCTCATTGTGCACAGCATCCGCTTGTATATGCTCGATCGATCGCTGGATCGCAGACTGGGCCAATCCAACAAGAAAGCCGTAGGAAAGGGGGAATAGCTCCATGTTCATCTCGATGGAGGCCGTATACGTCTATCTCGGTTTGTTCACCGTACTAGGTAGTTTGTTCACTTTCCGCGATCAAAAAAATCCGCGGCGCGTCACGTCCGGATTGTTCTATCTTCTTTACGGAATCACCTTGATGCTCGGCAGCATCATCCCACCGTTTGTCATGGGTCTTCTGGTCATCGTCATGGTCATCATCGTTGGGACAGGCGGCCTCAAGGTAGGCAGCTACGGGGAGGCGAGCAGCGAGGAGCGCCAGCAAAACCGCAAGCGCCTGGGCAACAAGCTGCTGCTGCCTGCGCTGCTCATCCCGATCATCACGATTCTCGGGACGACCGGACTGAAAGATGTGAAGATCGGGGACATGTTTATCCTGGATCAGAAGAACATCACGCTCGTATCTCTGGCGATCGCTACTCTTATTGCTCTCATCGTGGGCATCATGATGACCAAGAGCAATCCGATGACGCCTGTCAAAGAATCTCGGCGCCTGCTGGAGGCAATCGGCTGGGCAGCTGTGCTGCCGCAGATGCTGGCAACGCTCGGTACGATTTTTACCAGCGCAGGTGTCGGGAAAGTCGTTTCGGACCTGGTGAGCACCATCATTCCGACGCATTCCCTGTTCTGGGTGGTCTTCGCGTATTGCGTAGGGATGGCCCTGTTCACCATGATCATGGGCAATGCCTTCGCCGCTTTTCCGGTCATGACGGCGGGGATTGCCGTGCCGCTGCTGATCGGCCAGTTCGGCGTAGATGCCAACCACTTGGCGGCCATCGGGATGTTCGCGGGGTATTGCGGCACCCTGATGACACCGATGGCGGCGAACTTCAATATCGTTCCCGCGGCGCTGCTCGACTTGAAAGACAAGAACCACGTCATTCGAGTCCAGATCCCAACTGCGCTGATTCTCCTTTGCTTCAACATCGCGCTGCTTTATTTTATTTCGCTCTAGACGGTATGATCGGCGGAACTATGTCGCGATTCGGAAACAAATGATAAAATATGGACAAATCGTACCAAACACGGGGGACGTCCATGATTCAGAACAAAAACAAGACCGTGGTGAAGTCGATGGAGCTGCTCAATCTGTTCATTGAGCACTCCCGGCTCAGCCTCAATGAAATGGTAGAGCTGACAGGCATCCCGAAGACGTCGATCCATCGGATGGTAGGCTCCCTGGAGGGCATGGATTTCCTGCAGAAAGGGGAGGACGGAAAGTACTCCCTCGGACTGTTGTTCCTGCAGTTCGGCCAATTGGTTTCGGAGCGGCTGGATATACGCCAGATCGCGCTGCCTGCCATGACGGCCTTGCGAGATCGAGTGGAAGAGGCAGTCAATCTTACCGTTCGGGATGGGAAGGAAGCCATCTACGTCGAAAAGCTCGATACGCCCCACCCAGTGCGGCTCTACACGAAGATCGGGAGAAGGTCTCCGCTGTACGCGGGAGCCTGCTCAAGGATTATCCTGTCGTTCTTGGAGGAAAAAGAGATCGAGCGTTATTTGCAAGAGGTCGAGCTGATCCCGATTGGCCTTGGCACCATCACGGACAAGGAGCAGCTTTGCGGCGAAATCAAAAAGGCGCGCGAAAAAGGATATACGATCAGCTACTCCGAATTGGAAAATGATACGGTATCCATCGCAGCACCCATTTTCGACCATACATCCCGATTGGCAGGCGGTCTGAGCATCGCCGGCCCGCAGGTGAGATTTGGCGAAGACCGGATTCCCGCGCTGGTCCTCGAGCTGCAGAAAGCGGCGGAGGAAATATCGCGGGAGCTCGGCTGGCGCGGCGCACGGCAGCTGGACAAACACCGCTGACCTCATTTATTTTGGAAAGGAGACGTGTCATGAAGACGATACTCGTAACCGGATTTGACCCGTTCGGCGGGGAGCCGATCAATCCCGCCTGGGAATCGGTAAAGCGTCTCTCGGAAGGATCATACGAAAACTATAAAGTGGAAGTACGGCAAATGCCTACCGTCTTTGACAAATCACTGGAATGCCTGTATGCGGCGATCGACGAGACGAGGCCAGACCTCGTGATTTGCGTCGGACAGGCGGGCGGCCGGCCGGACATTACCGTAGAGCGCGTGGCCATCAACGTGAACGATGCCCGCATTCCCGACAACGAAGGAAACCAGCCGATCGATACTCCGATCGTGGAGGGAGGGCCAACCGCATACTGGTCGACGCTGCCGATCAAAGCGATCGTCAAGGAATTGCGCGATCAGGGGGTACCTGCTTCGGTCTCGCAAACAGCCGGAACATTTGTATGCAACCACCTTTTCTATGGTTTGATGCATGTGCTGGCTTTGAAGTATCCCGAAACCCGAGGCGGATTTATCCACATCCCATACCTGCCGCAGCAGGCAGCTAGGTTGGCAGGCCAGCCGAGCATGGCGGTAGAGACGATTGAAAAGGGTCTGCGGATTGCGATAGAAACGGCTCTCTCCCACGAGAATGATATCGTGGCAGTCGGTGGACAAATCAGTTAATCAAGAGGAGGAAATGCTCCTCTTTTCCTTTACCTAAAATTCGGAACAATCGTACCGATAATCGGAACAGGAGGGGTGAAGTTGCAATACCATGAGTTCTTTCCTTTGGGGGATTCGGGTGTGGTCGTCAAACTGGGTACAACCATCGACCAGCATACCCACGAATCCGTAAAAAAGCTCTCCGTTTGCTTGCAGGAGGAGCCCTTTCCCGGAATGGTCGAGATCGTACCGGGCTTTACCACCGTCTCCATCTATTACGATCCCCTTGCCCTATACGACCCGAAAAGCGAACAGACTCCTTATGAGAAGGTCGTCGGATTGCTGGGCGAAATCATCTCCCGCACGCAAAAGGGGAAGGCGCGGGAGCCGAGACTTGTGGAAATACCGGTATGCTACGGTGGAGAATACGGACCGGATCTGGAAGAGGTAGCCAGGCACAATGGGCTCGCACCTGACGAGGTCGTCCGCATCCATTCGGAGCAAAAGTACTTGGTGTACATGATCGGATTCGCGCCGGGGTTTCCCTATTTGGGCGGTCTGGACGAAAGAATCGCGACGCCGCGCCGAACGGCTCCCCGTACGGCCATCCCCAAAGGAAGCGTAGGAATCGGCGGCTCGCAAACCGGGATCTATCCCATCGTGAGCCCAGGCGGCTGGAATATCATCGGACGAACAGCCGTGCCGTTATTTCGCCCAGAGCAGCAGCCGCCGAGTCTGCTGCGTGCAGGAGATTTCGTACGTTTTCTCCCTGTATCGCCGGAAGAGTATGACGCACGAAGGGAGATGGCTCCATGAGCATGGAAGTGATTCAGCCAGGGGTCTGCACCACCGTCCAGGATCTGGGGAGATACGGATTTCAACAGCACGGGGTCATTGTCGGGGGCGCAATGGATCCACTGGCCATGCGCGTGGCGAATATGCTGGTGGGCAACCGGCAAAGGGATGCGGTGCTGGAGCTGACGCTGAAAGGGCCGAGCCTGCTTTTACAAAAGGATTTGCTCCTTGCAGTTTGCGGGGGAGATTTCGCACCCACTGTTGACGGCAAGCGGATCGCACCCAATCGCCCCGTATGGGTGAAACGCGGCAGCACCTTGCAATTTTCCCACGCCAAACAAGGCTGCCGAGCCTACTTGGCGGTCGCGGGCGGCTTCGATGTACCGATGCTCATGGACAGCCGCAGTACGAATTTCCGAAGCGGATTTGGCGGCTTCGAGGGGAGAATGCTGCAAGCCAAGGATGTGCTGTCGACGAGGCCGCCCGGGGAGTACAGCCGCCATCTTGCTTGCAATTACGCAGACGCGGCGGGCGAAAACGCATTTTCCCAGGCAGACTGGCATGTTCCCAGATCGCTGTTTCCGTACATAGCGGAACCGGTTGTGCGGGTCATTCGCGGGGAGCAGTACAGCGGCTTCTCGACCGAGAGCCGGGAACGCTTTTGGAAGGAGCCGTTTCGCGTCACTCCCCAGTCCGATCGCATGGGTTATCGTCTCGACGGCCCCCCACTGACCCTCTCCTCGCCGTTGGAGATGACGAGCGAAGCGGTGACCGCAGGCACAATCCAGGTGCCGCCGAGTGGTCAACCGATCGTCCTGCTGGCAGACCGTCAGACGATCGGCGGGTATCCCAAAATCGGGTATGTAGCCACGGTAGATTTGCCGATTTTTGCCCAGCTGAAACCAGGAGACGTGGTACGGTTCCGTGAGGTTTCTGTCGGGGAGGCGCAGCACGCTCTCTATGCAAGAGAACGTGAGCTAAAACAGCTGCAGGTGGCGATGGAACTCACCACAGGATGGAGGTAAACGGATGAAACACGTAGACATCAATTGCGACATGGGAGAGAGCTTTGGCGCCTACCGATTGGGAAATGACGAAGAGATTCTCTCGTACATCAGCTCTGCGAATATCGCATGCGGCTTTCACGCGGGAGATCCGGCTACGATGAGAAAAACCGTGCGCATGGCGCTGGAAAAGGGAGTAGCCATCGGCGCTCATCCCGGCCTGCCTGATCTCGTCGGTTTTGGCAGAAGAAACATGGACATTGACCCGCAGGAAGCGTATGACATCGTCGTCTATCAAGTCGGGGCCCTGCAGGCGTTCGTTAAGGCGGAGGGAGGCTCGATGCAGCATGTGAAGCCCCATGGAGCGCTGTACAACATGGCGGCGACACGCCCGGCGCTGGCAGAAGCCATCGCCGAAGCCATTTACAAGGTGAACCCGTCGCTCATCCTGTACGGCCTGGCCGGCAGCGAGCTGACCAGAGCGGGAGCGCGGATCGGACTCCGAACCGCTCACGAAGTATTTGCTGACCGAACGTATCAAGAGGATGGCACGCTTACCCCGCGCAGCCAGCCGGATGCGATGATTACGGAACAATCCCAGTCGCTGGCTCAGGTCATCCGGATGGTGACGGAAGGCCGTGTCCTCTCCCTCCAAGGTGTGGACGTGCCGATTCAGGCCGACACGGTTTGCATCCACGGCGATGGGGCTCATGCCCTTGAATTTGCCCGCAGCATTCATGCGGCGTTTGAGGGAGCAGGGATCGTGCCGCGGTCATTTATCTAGGCATTTATCGTTGCCGAAGCCCGATGCTTGCATCAGGCTTCGTTTCATTCTCAAATAGGCATGTTTTTTCAAGGGAAAGGGAACAATCATCGATACAAGGAAGAAATGAAAATCGAGGGGTCGCCATGGAACAAGTGAACTGCGACGTATCACCGTTGAAAGCGGAGATGAAGGAGCAATTGACCGCCATCTCAAGCGCGATCGAACAGAGCATGCTCGTCCTGGAAAACCAAAACGGATGTCTACTCGGAGAGTTCGAGAAGATCCGATCCCGATTCAGTCATTTGGAGACGATCGCCGCTTCCTTTTATTTGCAGTGCTATTTGGGACCGTATACGGACAAATACGCCGACCTGTCTTTGGCTGTGCAAAATCTGGCCGCACGGAGGCAAGGCGCCCTGATCGTCGTGGAACGCGAGGATGCCGTAAGCAGTCTGCTGCAAGCTGGAATTCCGATACGGGCATGGATGACGCATTCCCTGTTGGAATCGATCTTTTTTCCGGGCAGCCCGCTGCATGACGGAGCGGTCGTGATCCGGGAATCCCAGATCATCTCTGCGGCAAATGTGCTGCCGCTGTCACATGTGTCTGTGGGGGAGCAAAAGCTGGGGACGCGGCACCGGGCTGCTTTGGGGCTTAGCGAGCAGTCCGACGCTTTGGTGATCGTCGTCTCCGAGGAAACGGGAAAGGCTTCCTTTGCTTTGCACGGCCACCTGTACCCGATCATCACGCATTGATACGACAACATTGGGAAAGGAAGAAGGGCACCGTCAACCGTTTTGACAGTGCCCTTTTTTTCTGCTCGTTTTCATGAGTTTACTTTTCGCTGGAACCACCAAACGAGAAAGAGGAAGAACAGGTAGACGGCTGTAAATACGACCGACAAAGCGACGTTCGAAGAGGCGGCGCCGGTTTCCAGCCAATCGGTTTTCAGCATGTCCTTCACGAACGAGAGAACGAGCAGGGAGGAAGCCCACAAGGCCGTCCCGATCGCATATGCCATTATCATCCACTCATTTCCGCTCTCTTTTTTTGGATTATCGGAAAGGGGGATGAAAAACTTTACAGACGCTCCATCCGAAAATGCCGAGAATCGAGGGGGAAAAGTGAAATGATCGGATAGACCTAGCTGCGGGTGAATCCATTTTCATGAATTGTGGTTATCTTATCTGAGAACATGGGCCTATTTGTTAGTCAACCCAATTCCCGCTGCGGAATATCGGTTCCCGTTTCCCGTCAGCCGTTTCCCCGTCGATGTCCATTTCGGCAGAACCGATCATGAAATCGACGTGGGTAAGGCTGCTGTTGAGCCCGTACTCCTCGAGCTCTTCCTTGCTCATGTCCGCCCCGTTCTCGATATTGACCGGGTAAGGGTTGCCGATCGCCAGGTGGTTGGAGGCATTCTCATCAAACAGGGTGTTGTAGAAGATGATGTTCGATTGCGAGATGGGAGAGAAGTGAGGAACGAGTGCCACTTCTCCCAGGTAATGGGATCCTTCGTCCGTTTCGATGAGCTTTTCCAGGGCGGACTGCCCTTTTTCCGCCTGTGCGGAGACGATCCGTCCGCGCTCGAAAGTCAAAGTAAAGCCTTCGATCAGGTTGCCTTGATAGCTCAATGGCTTGGTACTGCGTACGGTACCATTCACGCCGGTTTTTAGCGGAGCCGTAAATACTTCTTCCGTCGGCATGTTCGCCATGAAAGAAACGCCCTTTTGATTGACGCTGCCTCCGCCGATCCATACATGGCGAGGAGGAAGCTCGATGGTGAGGTCAGTTCCCGGTGCTGAATAATGCAGGAAGCGGTACTGCTTCGCGTTGAGTGCATCCACTTTTTGGTTGAGCGCTGCGTGATGATCGTGCCATGCCTTTACAGGATCCGCTGTATCGACGCGGGTCGCGCGGAAAATAGCCTCCCACAATGCACTCTCCCGTTTGTCCACAGGCAAGTCGGGGAACACGACCGCCGCCCATTCCGGGGAAGGCACGGCGATGACGCTCCAACTGATCTTGTCGGCCATGGCGTAGCTCCGGTACCTGTTCAAGGCCTGTCCGGCAGCTCGGTTGAAATTGGCGATGCGCTCAGGGTCGATTCCTTTCAAAAGATCCGGATTTGATGCGCTGATTTGGAGGAAGGCGGCTCCGTTTTCAGCCAGTTCTTCCATCCCCTTCGCTTTCCATAGCGGATACTCGCGAAACGCCTCATCCGGGGCCAATTCGTATTTCATTCTCGTCAATTCATCGTCCGTCCATTCGATCTGCACGTGTTTGGCGCCGACTTCATAGGCGACTTTCGCTACCTTCCGTACAAAAGCGGCTGCGGAAATCGGGGCAGTCACTACCAGCGTCTGCATAGGCTGTACATTGACGCCTACTTTTACGGCAAGCTGTGCATATCGATCGATCATGGTCTCAAAATCCATCATAATTCCCTCCTGGCCTTTTGTCATATCTTCCCTCTATTATATCTGCCCAACCGAAGAACTCTGCTACAAATTTTCTCAAGCCATTTCCTAGGAAAGCGCAGAAACAGACAGGATCCCGTGTTATTCGCACCAAACCAGCTTTATTTTCTCAGCAAAGAGGAAAAATGCTTCTTATCATCCAATCTTACTTAATAGAAAACATTTGAATGGAAAATTGAGGAGGCGACAGCGGTGAAAGCGAGACAGACACGCGATCAGGTAGCGGCGGAACAAACCTGGAATCTGAATGACTTATTTCCGAGCCAGGAAGCTTGGGAGAACGAACTGGGGGAATTGGTGGACCAGCTGCCGCTTCTCACCGCTTTTCGAGGGACCCTGCATACCGGCGCCGAAAATTTGCTGGCGTGCCTGGAGGCCAGGGACGCACTTGTCGTACGGGCGCAGCTGGTGGCGACTTATGCCAGCCTGCGCACCTCAGAAAACGGGACGAATCCGCAAAATCAGGCAAATTCTGCGCGAGTCGGCGATGCCATCTCGGCTCTGAACGCCGCCTTGTCCTTTATCCCGTCGGAAATACTGGCTCTTCCAGAGGGGACCATTGAGCGCTACTTGCAGGAGGAGCACGGCCTGGAGGTGTTCCGCAAGAATCTGGAGGATTTGCTGGAGACGAAACCGCACCGACTCACCGCTGAAACGGAATCCGCCCTCGCTTCGCTGGGAGAGGTATTCTCCGCTCCTTACACCATTTATCAGCGCGGCAAGCTGTCGGACATGTCCTTCGAACCGGTTTTGAATGGAGCGGGCGAATTGCTACCGGTATCGTTCGCGTTGTTTGAGACGGATTACGAGATGTCAGCCGATACCCAGCTGCGCCGCGCCGCCTACGAATCCTTTTCCCGTACGCTTGCGTCATACCAGAACTCCTTTGCGGCGGTGTACGCGACGGAAGTAAAAAAACAGACGGTGCTGTCCAGACTGCGCGGCTATGAGTCCGTCACACAGATGCTGCTGCAACCGCAGCAAGTAACGCTTGACATGTACCACAACATCTTGGATATCATCGGTACCGAGCTCGCGCCTCACATGCGGCGTTACGCCCGACTGAAAGCAAAGGAGCTGGGCCTTGAAAAACTGCGTTTCTGCGATTTGAAAGCACCGCTGGATCCTGAATTCAGCCCACCCATCACCATCGAGGAAGCGGGAGCGACCATCAAATCGGCGCTTTCCGTCATGGGCAGCGAGTACGCGCAAATCATGGAGACGGCGCTGGAAAACCGCTGGATCGACTATGTAGACAACGTCGGAAAATCAACCGGCGCTTTCTGCTCGACTCCGTACAGCAATCACTCCTATATCTTGATTACGTGGTCGGGAAATATGAGAAGTGCATTTACGCTGGCGCACGAGCTCGGGCATGCCGGGCATTTCATGCTGGCAGGGCAGAACCAGGCGTATGCCAACTACCGCCCGTCGATGTATTTCATCGAAGCGCCATCGACGCTCAATGAGCTTCTTCTGGCCCAACACATCGTGGAACGATCAGACGATCCGCGACTCAAGCGCTGGGTCATTCTCCAGCTTCTGAACACGTATTATCACAACTTTGTCACCCATCAGCTCGAAGCGCAGCTGCAGCGTAACGTATACGAAGCCGCACAGGCGGATGTGCCGATCACAGCGAAAAAACTGTCCGAGTGGAAAGGGCAAGTGCTCGCCGACTTCTGGGGAGATGCCGTCGAACTGGATGAGGCCGCGAGTCTGACGTGGATGCGCCAGCCGCATTACTACATGGGCCTGTATCCGTACACGTACGCGGCGGGGCTCACCGCTTCGACGGCCGTGGCGGCGAAGATCCGTGAAGAAGGACAGCCGGCTGTAGACCGCTGGCTGGATGTTTTGAAGGCGGGGGGAACCAAAAAACCGCTGGAGCTCATGAAGATGGCCGGCATCGACATGGCTGATCCGCAGCCCATTCGGGAAGCTGTGGCGTATGTCGGCAGTCTGGTGGCCGAGCTGGAGCAGTTGTTTGACGCAAGCGAGCAGTAAAGGCCAGAGAGCTTGTGACGGCGCGATGCCTCACAAGCTCTTGTTTTTCCGAGCTCTCGGGTAGGAAAGGAGAAGAGGATGAAACCATTTACACAACGGGTCGTCGCCATCATTGCGGGGATCCCCCCGGGGCAGGTCATGACCTACGGGCAAATCGCAGCGCTGGCCGGTAGCCCGAGGGGGGCCAGACAAGTGGTGCGCATCCTGCATTCGATGAGCAAAAAATACAAGCTTCCGTGGCATCGGGTGATCAACGGGAAGGGGAAGATTGCCTTGCCCGAGGAAGAGTCGTTTACGGTGCAAAAAATGTTCCTGGAAGCGGAGGGCGTGGCCGTCAGTGAAGCGGGAGAGGTGGATCTGGCGGTGTATCAATACAATGTGGAGCGGACGCTGGAGGAGCACGTATTTGTCGATCCACAAGATGGCGAGTGACGGCTGTCCCGATCCGAAGCTCAAAATTTAGCAAAAAAGGCTTGCCGCAGCAAGCCTTTTTTCGTTAATATCCCACTTCAACCGAAGCAATGACGACGTACGCGAGATCGTTTTTATCTTCCTTTTCCGCGAGGACGACTCCGCTGCTGGTGAGCATGCCGCCGTCAACCACCTCGAAAGAGACTTCTCCATAAGGCAATTCCGCCCGTACGGTGTCCAGGTCGAGCTTGTCCCGATCGGCAGGTACGGCCAGGCGGACGTGGACCTTCATGTTGTGGATGTCGTTGCCTGGCAAAACCATGCGAAGGCCCGGCATCGAGTTGTGGTGAATGGCATTTTGTACAGCGCGGACAGCCGCTTTTGTGACGTTTTGC
Source organism: Brevibacillus brevis (assembly GCF_031583145.1). Taxonomy (NCBI): domain Bacteria; kingdom Bacillati; phylum Bacillota; class Bacilli; order Caryophanales; family Paenibacillaceae; genus Brevibacillus; species Brevibacillus brevis. The sequence goes on from NZ_CP134050.1 coordinate 2,871,503, forward strand.
CCATGCAGGTCGATCCCCATGCCGATTTCTATGAACATGACTTTTTCCATTTCTATTTCACTCCCAGGTAATCATTGGTCACCTTGTTATCTTACCACGAATTCGCCGCTCCTTGCCCGGCAATCACTTTTGTGACAAAGCAGACGAGTGTTGGACAGATTGAATAAAACAATAGTCTAAATTTATTGAATTTTTATACAAATTGTGAAATGACGTCTGGTGAGCAAGAAGGGTACCATTTTGATAATTATTCATTTGGACAGGAGGTGCACGCAACGCCGAAGTTCCATCAATCAGCTTGGAGCGTAGCGACATCCTATCTTTGGAGAGGAGCCTATCATGAAAAATTATTCTCGTTCGGTATTTTTTCTCGTTTTTATTCTGATTATTCTGTCTACATCGGCGATGGCCGGGTGTGGAAAAGGGGCAGGATCTGGTCGGATGCTGACGATCTCCCAGACAAGTGAACCCGGCACAGCGGACGTACAGTTGACGACGGAAGCCTATACGATCCCCCTGAACATCTACGATCGTCTGGTGGAAGCGAAAACGGTATCGCCCGGAAAATCGGAGCTGGTTCCCGGCTTGGCGGAAAGCTGGGAAGTCTCTGAGGATGGTCTTACGTACACCTTTCATCTCCGTAAAAACGTAAAATTCCACAACGGCGAGATCTTCAAGGCAGACGACGTCCTGTTTACATTTGACCGGATGCTGGATCCGAAAACGAAAGCGCTGAATACCGACTTCCTCGACATGATCGCAGGGGCAAAAGAACGCATGGAAGGAAAGGCGGACACCGTAAGCGGCATCAAGGTGGTGGACGACAACACGCTTCAAATCACCCTATCGGAAGCATTCGCGCCATTCATCGCCAACCTCGCTACCCCGCCAGGTTCGATCTACAATCGAAAGGCGACGACAGAAGCGGGCGATCAGTTCGGGCTCGATCCGGCAAAGACGGTCGGAACCGGTCCGTTCAAACTGACCTCCTGGTCGCTGAACGACAGCATCGTCATGCAAGCCAATCCGGATTACTTCCGGGGCGCGCCCAAGTTCGACGGGATCGTGCTCAAGATCGTGCCGGATGCCGAGACGAACCGGATGCTGTTTGAAACGGGCAAGATCGATGTTTTGGACCTCGAGGATTCAGCGTCGCAGATCCCGCAGTTCCGTGACAACGAGAAATGGAAAAACCAGATTGTCAGCGGCCCGATCGTCGGCGTGTATTACTACGCCTTTAACGAAAACATGGAAGCGCTCGGCGATGTGCGGGTGAGGAAAGCGCTGCAAATGGCCATTGACCGGCAGACGCTCCTGGACAAGCTGTACTACGGAGAAGGCAAGCTCGTGAACGGAATTTCGCCGCCAGGGCTTTTGGGGTACAATCCCGATCTTCCCCAAATCGAATACAATCCCGAAAAAGCAAAGGCATTGCTTACAGAGGCTGGTTACCCGAACGGATTCGATATGGAGATCGCGCAGGTGACGGATAGCCCGAGCACGCTGAAAATGAATGAAGCCGTACAAGCTATGCTCGGCAAAGTTGGCGTGCGGGTTAAAATCAACCAAATGGATGAGTCCACGTACTTTGCCACCCGGAAAGAAGGGAAGCTCGCTTCTGCCCACAACAACTGGTCGGCGGACTACAATGATCCCGACAACTTCTTTTACACGTTTTTCTCTGCGAAGAATGCGAAAGTGCGCTCCTTCAATTACACGAACAAGGATGTGCAGGACAAGCTGGAAAAGGCGCGAACCATGGTCGACCAGGGCGAGCGGATCAAACTGTACCAGGAGCTTGAAAAAACGATCGTACAGGAAGACGCGGCCTGGATTCCGCTGTTCGCATTGAATCACCTCTTCGTCGTGCAGCCGAGGGTGAAAAATTTTCACGTGTCCTGGAATGGCTGGACCTCCATGAACTACTACGATATCGAGATCGCAGACGGGAACTAACGCTCTGGGATAGCGAACGGAAAGGACGAAGGTCTGGCGGAAAAGTAACGACTGCTATTCGGTAGTTACTTTTCCATCAGGGCCCGTTACGAAAAGGAGGGACCCGATGGGTTATTACATTGCCAAACGACTGCTTGTCTCCGTTCCCGTCATTTTGGGGATCTCGTTGATTACGTTTCTGCTGCTGAATGTAATCCCCGGTGATCCCATCGCACTCATGATGAAAGAACACATCAGTCCGGATGTGGTGGAAAGAGTGCGGGCGCAAATGCACCTCGACGATCCGGCCTACCTTCGCTTTTTTCGGTTCATCTGGGATGCGCTGCATGGAGATTTCGGCATCTCGTACAAATTGAACCGCTCGGTGACCACGTTGTTGATGGATGCCTTCCCGAATACATTGCTGCTAGCCGTCTCCGGGGCGTTGGTATCGTGGATCATCGGCATACCGGCAGGAGTCCTGTCTGCAGTCAAAAAGCGCTCCCTCCTCGACAATTCCATCATGGGCTTCTCGCTGCTGGGCGTATCCATACCGGTTTTTTGGGCAGGCCTTCTTTTCCAATATATTTTTGCCATGATGCTCGGGGTCCTGCCGGTATCCGGTTTCAGTGGACCGGAATACGTGATCATGCCCGCCATCGTTTTGGGCTGGAGCTCCGCAGGAACCATCGCCCGGCTGACGAGGTCGAGCTTGCTGGAAGTCATGCGCAACGACTACATACGGACGGCGAGGGCAAAGGGCAATGTCGAGCTCCAGGTAATCGTCCAACATGCCTTGAAAAACGCGATGCTCCCTGTCGTTACGGTCATGGCGCTGCAAGTAGCCGGTCTGCTGTCAGGGGCTGTGATCACGGAGAGCGTTTTCGGGATACCGGGTATCGGAAGGCTCGCCGTGAACGCTATCCAAAACAGAGATATGCCGCTCCTCCAAGGAACCGTCATGTTTACGACCGTTTTGGTCATCGTGGGAAACCTCGTTGCAGACGTGATGTATTCCCTGATCGATCCACGGATCAAATATGACTGAGGGAGGACTGGAAGATGAACCTGGCGAGAAATCTCCTGCTAAAGAAAGAAAAAATCGAAGCGAGTGACGAACTGGTCAAGGAGACTTTTTGGCAAGACGTGTTTCGGTCGCTCAGAAAAGACAGGATGGCAATCGTAGGAGGCATCGTCATCCTGCTGTTCGTCCTGATGGCGCTTCTGGCGCCGCTCATTTCTCCCCACGACCCGTATGAAGTAAACCTCGACCGCCAGTTTCTGAAGCCGAGCATGGAAAACTGGCTGGGCACCGATATGTTCGGTAGGGATGTGCTGTCCAGGATCCTATATGGCTCGCAAATCTCGCTTTTGATCGGGATCGTTCCCAGCTTGATTACCATGGGCATCGGAATTGTACTGGGGATCGTCGCCGGCTATTTCGGACGGAGGACCGACTTTGTCATTATGACGATTTCCGATATGGTCCTTTCTTTTCCGTCCCTGCTGCTCGCGATGGTGGTCATGTACACCCTCGGAGCGAGCCTCCTGAATATTTTTATCGCGCTCAGCATTGTGGGGTGGGCAAGCACGGCCAGGGTCGTGCGGGCACAGACGCTTTCGCTCAAGAACAAGGAGTTCGTTGAAGCCGCCCGGGCAGTAGGAGTGAAGCCATACCTCATTATGCTCCGGCACATTTTGCCCAACTGCATCCCCCAGCTCCTCGTGCTTTTCACGTTGGAAATCCCCGGATCCATTTTGTCCGAAGCGAGTCTCAGCTTCCTGGGGGTAGGAGCGCAGCCACCGGCATCGAGCTGGGGACTTATGGTGTCGAACGGAAAGGAATTTTTATTCAATGCCCCTTGGGTCGCCATCGCTCCGGGGATCGCCATTCTCGTCATCGTCCTGGCGTTCAATTTCCTGGGAGACGGTCTGCGCGACGCACTGGATCCATATTTGAAACAATAGGGGGAGAGAGCATGAGCGACGCCAACACCATTTTGAAAATCAACCATTTAAAGACGTATTTTTACACCGAGAAAGGAGTGGTGCCAGCTGTCGACGATGTCAGCCTCCAAGTGAAAAAAGGGCAGATCGTCGGAATCGTCGGAGAGTCAGGCTGCGGGAAAAGCATGACTTCTTTGTCGATCATGCAGCTGGTGGCTTCCCCTGGAAAAATCGCGGGTGGAGAGATTTGGTTCGACGGAAAGAACCTGGTGGGGCGTTCCAAGAAAGAGATGCGCTCGATCCGCGGTAATGAAATCTCCATGATCTTTCAGGAGCCGATGACGTCCCTCAATCCCGTCTATCCTGTCGGCAAACAAGTAGCCGAGGCGCTGCTGTTGCACCATGAAACGATGAGCAAAGCGGAAGCGAAGGAAGCCGTGATCGAGATGTTCCGGATGGTGGGCATACCGGAGCCCCGGAAAAGGTACGGCGTCTACCCCCATCAATTGTCGGGTGGCTTGCGGCAGCGAGTGATGATCGCCATGGCACTCATCTGCAGATCCAAGCTGCTGATCGCCGATGAGCCAACGACTGCACTCGATGTGACGATCGAAGCGCAAATCTTGAAACTGATGAAAAACCTGCAGGCCGAGATCGACACGTCCATCATCATGATCACGCACAACCTGGGAATCGTGGCGGAAATGTGCGATTACGTCTATGTCATGTACGCGGGGAAAATCATGGAGCAAGCGGATGTGTACGAGCTGTTCGACGACCCCAAGCACCCGTATACCGAAGGGCTGCTAAGGTCAATTCCGCGGAAGGACGTGCAGCAAAATAAGGCAAAAGGCTTGTACAGCATTGAAGGAATGGTGCCGAATATGCTTCAGCTCCCGACCGGTTGCCGTTTCCATCCACGCTGCGAATACGCCGTTGATGCATGCAGGCGGGAGGAGCCTGAGCTGGTCGACCTCGGCAACGGACACCTGGTGAGATGTATCAAATACATGCAGTAGCGGAGGCGGTGGAAGGATGCAGCAGGCACTGATGCAAGTCAAGCATCTGAAAAAGTATTTTTCGATAGACGGAGGACTCTTCAGAAAGGGAGATGGTGCCGTACACGCGGTGGATGATATCAGCTTCGATGTGTACGAGCAGGAAACACTGGCGATTGTCGGCGAATCGGGGTGTGGGAAGAGCACATTGGGGCGTACGCTGATCCGCCTGCTGGAAGCAACAGGGGGCACTGCCATGTTTGCGGGGCAGGACATCTTCTCCTTGTCTCAAGCGGAAATGAGGCCATTGCGAAAACAGATGCAAATCGTGTTTCAGGATCCGTTCGCGTCGCTGAATCCGCGGATGAAGGTAGCGGACATCATCGCGGAGCCGATTATCACTCATGAATCGATGGGGCGATCTGAGCGTGATGAGCGCGTCGCAGAGCTGATGGAGCAGGTCGGGCTGAGGAGAGCGTACGGTTCGAGGTATCCGCACATGTTCAGCGGAGGGCAGAGGCAGCGGATTGGCATAGCCCGAGCATTGGCCTTGCAGCCGAAATTCATCGTGTGCGATGAGCCGGTGTCCGCTCTGGATGTGTCGATTCAATCGCAGATCATCAATTTGCTGCAAAGACTTCAGGAGCAAAACGGGCTGACCTATTTGTTCATCTCGCACGATTTGAGCGTCGTCCGTTATTTTTCTGACCGGATCGGAGTCATGTATTTGGGGAAAATGATGGAGCTGGGACCAACGAATGAGGTGTATGAACGGCCTTTCCACCCATACACCAAGTTCTTGATTGCGGCGGCACCGAGCCCGAATCCGCATGCCCGCCATCAGGAAAAGCTGATCTTGGAGGGGGACATCCCAAGTCCGTTGAACCCGCCGTCCGGCTGCCGTTTCCACACGAGATGTCCGTATGTGCAGGACATTTGCAAGAACCTGGAGCCAGCTACCCAACAGATCGAGGGGAGAGCGGTCGCCTGTCATTTTCCACTGGTGTAGGCGACCAAAAGGCCGTTTCTGTCATGGCGGGAGTGCCGATCTTTTTGTGCCAACTGTATTGTATTTACGGTCAAGACGTGTCATGATTACATCTTGGCATGAAATAGCTCGACGCATTTCTCACAAGTGGAGGCACGACAGAAGTGGAACGGTATCCTTTTGCATACGACCCGTCCGAGCCTTTCCTTTCGCAGGTAAGCGACTGGGTGGCGGACGTTTTTTACGAAACATTGCCGGAAGCAGGCTTTGAAGTCCGTGATGAACAGATCTACATGGCTTTCCAGCTCGAGCGGGCATTCGCGGAAAAGCAGACGATTTTTGCGGAAGCAGGGGTAGGTACGGGCAAGACGTTGGCCTATTTGCTCTACGCAGTCTGTTACGCTCGTTATATGAGGAAGCCAGCCATTATCGCCTGTGCGAACGAATCCTTGATCGAACAGCTGGTCAAGCCGCAGGGGGACATCGCCAAGCTCGCCCGCCATCTCGGCTTCACTATCGATGCGCGGTTGAGCAAATCGCCGGACCAATATTTGTGTTTGCGCAAGCTGGATGAGGCCAGGTTTCATCCAGAGGAAGGGGAGGCGTTTCAGACCATTTACACGGAGCTGCCTTCCTTCGTCCATTCCCATGAGGCGATGCAATCGTTTCATCCGTACGGGGATCGCAGCGGCTATCCCGAGCTGGACGACGAAAAATGGGGACAAGTCGCCTGGGATTCGTTTCAGGATTGCTTCTCCTGCGATCGGCAGCACCGCTGCGGCCAGACGTTGTCTCGAAACCACTACCGGCAGTCGGCCGACCTGATTATTTGCTCGCACGATTTTTACATGGAGCATGTCTGGACCTACGAATCCCGGAAACGGGGTGGCCAATTGCCGCTTTTGCCCAGCCACAGCTCGGTCATCTTCGACGAGGGTCATCTGCTGGAGACCGCCGCTCAAAAAGCGTTGACCTACAAGCTGAACCATGGCGTCTTTGAAGAAATCATCACACGCCTTTTGAAGGGCGAGATTCGCGAGTCGCTGGCGGTCGCAATCGAAGACGCCATCACGCAAAGCGAGGAGCTGTTTGCTCGTCTCCGGCAGCAGAGTCTGACTGTAGTCGGATCCACCCGCAAAGAAGTTCGCTTCGATGAGTCATTGGTTGCTCTGATTGCCCGGTTCACTGACCTGATCGACTGGATCGAGGAAGAGTTGGCACTGGAGAGCGGGCTTTACACGCTGGACGAGTTTCAGCTTCGTATTGTCGAGGAGCATTTGGAAATGATGCAGCTCGCTCTCCGCTTGTTCCGGGAGCCGGAGCGCGTCATCTCGTGGGTGACGGAGGAGGCGGCTGGCACGACGCTGGTCGTCATGCCAAGGCTGGTGCAAGAAGTACTGCATGAACGGGTATTCTCGGAACGGATGCCGATCGTCTTTTCCTCGGCGACACTCTCCGTGGACGGCTCGTTCCAGTACATCGCGGACAGCTTGGGAATCAGCGGGTATTTGTCCTTTTCCGTCCCTTCCCCGTACGAGTACGCGGAGCAAATGGAGGCGATCGTCCCGAGGCTGGCGGCTTCGAGTGTGTTTGCCCAGAAGCTGGATGCGGCAGGGAAACTGCTGAAGCGAACAGACGGACGGGCGTTGCTGCTGTTTCCTTCCATGGAGGAGATGGCGCAATTCAAGAAGGCGGCAGCCGATGATCCCGCGCTCGCAGGGCAGCAGTTCTACTTCGAGGGGGACCAGGAAATCAGCCATCTCATCGCGCGCTTCCAAGAGGAAGAAAAAAGCAGCCTGTGCGCCGTGACGCTGTGGGAAGGACTCGATGTACCCGGACCGTCACTGTCCAACGTCATCATTTGGTCGCTTCCGTTTCCTCCGAACGACCCGGTGTTTGCAGCCAAGAGAAAAGGGGCAGCAGATCCGTACGAAGAGGTCGACCTCCCCTACATGCTCTTGCGGCTGCGTCAAGGCATCGGCAGGTTGATCCGCTCGAGAGAGGACCGCGGAATTGTAGCAGTGTTCAGCGAAGAGCTGTCCCGTGACGAAAAGCTGAGAAAACACGTTCGCGATGTATTCCCGACGGGAGTAGCATGGCAAGAGACATGGTAGCTCGCATCGATCGGAAAACAGGAAAAGGGCCGGAACCATCGTGTTCCTGCCCTTGTTTTCTACCTTTTGAGAAGCGTCATTCCGGCATGTTGCCTACCGTCGGATCCGGCGTGAAATCCGGATGGTAGCCTGCGTATTTGACCTCGGCAACCATCCCTTGCGCCGCATGGCCGAGATCGTGGCAGTGAAACATCCAATTGCCGGGATTGTCTGCCTGAAAAGCGACGACGAACGACTCTCCGGGCAAGATGTTCAGGGTGTCCTTGATGAGGGGAGACCCGGATACCGGCTGTCCGTTTTTGCTGAGCACCTGGAAAAAGTGGCCGTGCAAGTGCATCGGATGGACGTCCTTCGGAGAACGGTTGACCATCGTGACCTTGACCAGGTCTCCTTTTTTGACATTCAAAGGCGGGACATCGGGAAAGGTCTTGCCGTTGATCGTGAATGCCATCTTGCCTTTGGCCATCTCTGTATTCAAATCCATCTGGTACGTAATGTCATAGGCCTGCTCCAAAGTAAACCTGCTTTTTGCCGCCTCACCGTACTTGGTGATATCCACGGTCGGCAGATCTTCCGTGCCGGGCGTTGCGGCTTTATCCGCGTAGCCTTCGTAGACGATCGGGACTGCTAGCGATTTGGCCCCCGGATTTTTGCCTTGCTCCTCGAGCAGCCATTTGCCGGGATGATTGGCGATGAACTCGATATCGTACCGCTCACCGGGTGCGATGTTGAGCAGCTGTCCGTTGACGAGAGGCGGATTGTTGATCGGCTGTCCGTCAGTTGCTACGATCTGGAACTCGTGGCCTTGCAGATTCAGCTTGTGGGACAGATAGCCTGCGTTCACGAGGCGGATTCTGACCCGTTCTCCTTCCTTGACGGAAAGGGGAGGGATCGCCGCTCCCGTCTTTCCATTGACCGAGAAAATGGTGTACATCAGCGGCATCATTTCAGCGTCGCTCATTTGTCCATCCATTCCGCTCATGCCTGAATGCGCGTTTTGGTCAGACGACGGCGCTGAGCCGTGATTCATGTTTCCCATGTTTCCATGGTTCATACCGCTCCTATCCATCCCTGTTCCGCCGTGCATCTGGGCCATGCTGTCGTCCGCCAACCATTCATCCAGCACCAGTGTAAAGTCTTGGTCTGCGGGTTTCGCAGGGGGTTCTTTCGGCTCTACGACAATCGAGCCATACAGTCCCTTGTCGACTTGTTCGGAGCTCTTTTGGTGCGAGTGATACCAGTAGGTTCCGACCGTATTGGCCACAAACTCATAGGTAAAGCTTTCATTCGGCCTGACGGCGTTTTGGGTGACCCCTGGTATGCCGTCCATGTTGTTCGGAACAGGCAAGCCGTGCCAATGGATAGTGACCGGCTCTGGCAATTCGTTTTTCAGGACGACTCTCACCGTCTCTCCCTGCTTGACCCGCAGCTGTGGTCCGGGGACTGTCCCATTGTAAGTCCAGACGGTTTTCTTCGTCTTCTCGTCGAGCTGCAAGGTCGTTTCCTTGGCCGTCAATGTAAAGGAGCTGCCTGTCAGCACTTCGAAAGGCTCTGCAGAGACTGGCAGGGTGCTCGTCGGTTGATCGCCTCCTTGGCCTATGGTTGACTGAGCCGCTCCCGTTTGGTGGGCGTCGTGATTCATGGCTGACGGGTCCATGCCCGAATGAGGTCCGCCATCCTCCACCGTGGATCCGGGAGAACATGCAGAAAGTGCCAGAATGGCGGCCATGGAAATGATGAGGAGCGGTCCTGTCTTGTAGCTGGATCGGGTAAACATCGGATTCCTCCTTTGCTGTCGATAGCATGAAAGTAGCAAAACAATGTGGAGAAAGGATGAAGATGCGACAGCTCTCTGTCGACGGCTTGCAAGACGGGAAAGAACACAGACGAAAACCAGTCACATGTATGAAACTTCTGTTACGGGTGAGCGAAAAGCGAAACGCTAGACTCTTTCCCTGTTATAATATAGGTTCAACCATGAAAAAATGGAAAATAGAATCGGTACGGGGTAGGTGTATACGTTGGGTAATGTAGACTTGGCGAGTTTGCCGTGGAGTATGTTCTGGATGGGAATTGCCTATTTTTTGGTAACAGGCGTTTTTTTCTGTTTGGGATTCATGCGACTGGTTTCATCCCGAATTCGCAGCGGCGTGATTTTCATGGCCATCGCAGTCGTCAGTGGTGCCCTTTTCTTGAACTATTTGTTTACCCATCAGCTGTAAGGCAAGGAATCATTTGTTCATGACTGTAGCAGGACCTCATACATAAGGAAGCTGCCGGCAGGTATAATCGGTCGGCAGCTTCCCTTTTTTTGGCTCTGGACAAGGGTGTTTGGAAGACGAGAAAACGGGTGGAAGCCATGTTTGCCCTTGTCGAAATTCGAGGAAAAAAAGTTGCCGAACATTGTAAACAATTTGTAACGTGCTTTCCCTCCGCGCCGTCTTATAATCGTAAGTACGCAAGGTCACCGGAGAAGCTGCGGACATGTCGAAACGTGCCTGAACGAAAGGCGAAACGTGCCTGAACGAAAGGCGAAACGTGCGAGCTTGCCAAGGTGATTTCCTGCAAGTGGTTCGGGGAAAGAGGGGATGAACGGATACATAACAAGAGAAGAGGCTTTTCGCCATATACACATCCTGAATACGGGCAATATGATTGGACATACGCATAATCCTCTTGCGATTATAAACGATACCAACCCCCGTTTTCGAAGGCCGAAAGAAACAGGGGGTTTTGCATTCATACAGCACGCATTTCCCGATGTGAAATGGCTGACCCCGTCATCGTAAGCACAAACAGAATGGAACATAAAGGGGAGAATGCAGATGAGCTGCATGTCGAGCGAGGAACAGGCTCACCACAAACGAAGTTGTTTTATGAATCAAGGAATGGCGAAACGAATGAACGAATCGCAATCCCTCCAGCGTGCAAGCAAGGGAGGCCGTCACCATGCCTGAGCCACTCAAAGGCACCAGCCGGTACATGGCTGGAATCGACGGGCTGAGAGCTGTTGCCGTGCTTGCCGTCATCGTTTATCACCTCAATTTCAACTGGGCGCCGGGAGGTTTGCTTGGCGTCGGCATCTTTTTTGTCCTCTCTGGATATCTCATTACGGATTTGCTCATCGCGCAGTGGAGTCGGCTTGGTCGACTCGATATGAAAGATTTTTGGCTCCGTCGCGCTCGGCGCCTGCTGCCGGCACTGTTGCTGCTGCTAGTGTTCACGATGGTGTGGGTGACCTTTTTCAAGCCTGAACATCTCCCCGCTATGAAAGGCGACGTGCCTGCCGCTTTGCTGTACGTCAGCAACTGGTGGCTCATCTTTCAGGATGTTTCTTATTTCGAAAAGTTCGGCCCTCCCTCGCCGTTCGGACATTTATGGTCGCTTGCGGTCGAGGAGCAGTTTTACTTGGTCTGGCCCCTGCTGCTCGCCCTCGGTCTCCGCTTTGTCAAGCGCCGCGGCCCGCTCGTCGCCATGACACTGACTGTCTCCGCTCTGTCCGCTGTTCTCATGGTCTTGCTGTATGAACCGGGAGCAGACCCAAGCCGCGTCTATTACGGAACGGATACGCGGGTATTCGCTTTGCTGATCGGAGCGGCGCTCGCCATGGTCTGGCCGAGCCGCAAGCTGTCAGAAGACATTACCCGCAGAGCGCGTACTTTGCTCGATTTCAGCGGAGTCGCAGGACTCGCCGTTTTGCTCTTCGCCATCTGGAAGACCAACCAGTACGACGATTTTCTCTACCAGGGCGGCCTCGTCTTCTTCTCGATTGTAAGTGCGGTTGTCGTAGCGGTACTGGCACACCCTGCCAGCCGATTCGCTCGCTGGATGGGCTGCAAGCCGCTGAAATGGCTAGGCGTGAGATCCTATGGCATTTACCTTTGGCATTATCCGGTCATCGTGTTGACCAGCCCGGGGTCGGAGCAAGCCGACGAATTCGCCATACCCCGGGCAATCCTGCAGGTAGCTGCCTGCATCGTGCTTGCCGCTCTGTCTTGGAAATACGTCGAAGAACCAATTCGCCACGGCGCGCTGGGGCGGATCTGGTCCGGACTGCGCTCGAAGAATGTCCGCCAGAAAAGGCGGGATACACGCCTCATCGCCTCCATTTGCGCGTTTATCCTGTGTGTCATCTATTTCGGAGTCACGTCTCTGACGTCAGATGCGACCGAAAGTCCGGTCTCAGCTGCGAGTAAGGCGACAAGCACTGCCGGGCAGGATATGAGCAGTAGCGACAAGCCAAAGAACGACGGATATACGGCTGAAAACGCCGCTTCCACCCCGCAGAAACAGACGGCGCCCCCGGCCAAACCAGCTGCGGCGTCACAAAAGACGAGCGAGGCCGGCTCCAAAGAAAAGGGCACGAAGACAAAACCGACGCAAACCACTCCCCACAAGTCAGCGAAGGACAATGAAAATCCTGCCACGTCGAACGGGAAGCCCCAAGGGAATGCACAAACTCCGCCGGAAGCGCCTGAAGCAACGAACGGGAACCCGACCGATCCACAGACTGGTACCGACCCGAACAGCCAAGGAAATCCATCCGACAAGCCTGACAAACCGGACGGAAAAGAGGAGAAACCCGTCCATTCCGGAAAAGGGATCACGGCCATTGGCGATTCGGTCATGCTGGATATCGCTCCCCATCTGGAGAAGCTCCTGCCCGGCATCGCCGTGGATGCGAAAATCGGCAGACAAATGTCACAAGCCCCTGGCGTCGTTGCGGATTTGAAGGAAAACGGCCAACTCGGAAAGATCGTGATCATCGAGCTTGGCACGAACGGATCCTTCAGCGAAAAGCAGTTGCTCAAGCTGCTTCAGTCAGTGGGCGACGTCGACCACATCATTCTGATCAATGCAAGGGTTCCGAAGCCTTGGGAAAGTGTCGTCAATGAGACGCTGGCGAGCGTAGTCGCCACTTACCCGAACGCGACGCTGATCGACTGGTACACGGCCAGTGCTGGCAAAGATTCTTTCTTTTACAAGGACGGAGTCCATCTCAATCCGGAAGGCTCCCAATTTTATGCCCAGCTCGTGGCGAAAACGATCGCCAAGCTTCTGGCGGGAAAATAGTCCCCCTGCCAGATCGAATGCAAAAGGACAGCGTGATGGCTGTCCTTTTGCTATTTGAAGGGCAATCGTCGTTAAAGTTGTGCAAAAATTCAGTATTTTACCGTACAATAAAAAGGACAGCATCTCAGAAATCGCATACAAACCGTTTCTCATCCCATTTGGCAAATGAGGAGGTTACACCTATGCACATTCGGCAAATGTTTGACCTGAAAGGAAAAGTAGCGCTGGTAACGGGAGGCGGCAGAGGGTTGGGCGAGCAGATCGCGAAAGGCTTGGCGGAAGCTGGCGCGGATGTCGCCGTATGTTCGCGGAAGCTGGAGAACTGTCAGCAAATCGCGCAGGAGCTGCAGGAAATGGGCGTGCGCAGCTTGGCTTTGGCTTGCGATGTCACCAAGCCGGAAGACATCAACCGGACGGTAGCGGAGGTGATGGAACGGTTCGGCACCATCGACATCCTCGTCAACAACAGCGGGGCGACATGGGGCGCCCCCGTCGTCGATATGCCATTGGAAGCCTGGAACAAGGTCATGGATGTCAACGTGACTGGCACGTTTCTGATGAGCCAGGCAGTGGGCCGGCATATGATCGAGAAAGGCTACGGAAAGATCATCAACATCGCTTCCGCTGCAGGACTGCGTGCCGACCCGCCAGAAGGCTTGAATGCGATCGGGTACAGCACCAGCAAGGCGGCGGTCATTCACTTCACCCGTGATCTCGCGAGAAAATGGGCACGGCACGGTATTTACGTCAACGCGATCGCTCCCGGATTTTTCGCCACGAAAATGACCAAAGCGCTGCTCGAAAAACGGGGAGACGCCATCGCCGCGAAAATTCCGCTCGGCAAGATCGGGGACGAAACGATGCTGAAAGGAGCGGCTGTCTATCTCGGCTCCCAGGCGAGCGATTTTGTGACCGGGCAAATTTTGAGCGTGGACGGTGGAAGCACGCTCTAGGGGACTGATTTCCCGGCCTAAAAAGCAGGAACCGAAGAGATGATGTGCGAAAAAGTATAGGATAACCAACGAACGCGCTTTGGTTTGTTGGTTTTTTTGTTCGCAAAGATATTCTCAACTTTCTGGAAAGGGAGGGCTTACGCCATGAAACCGAAAGTGATCATTTATAAAAAAGTGGAGCCAAGCGTGCTGGAGTACGTGCAGGAGGCTTGTGAGGTCGTCTACTTCGAGCAGCTGAACGACGAGGACCTGCCTCGGTTTTACGAGGAGGCAAAGGACGCGAAAGGACTGCTCGGCTCGGGTCTCAAGGTGGATGCAGCACTTCTGGACAAAACACCGAACCTGAAAATCGTCAGCAATATCTCAGTCGGCTATGACAATCTGGATGTCCCCGAACTGACCCGCAGAGGGGTGATGGCGACGAACACTCCGGATGTTTTGAACGAGACGGTCGCCGATACGATGATCGCCTTGATGCTTGCGACTGCACGGCGAATCCCGGAGCTGGACCACATGGTGAAGTCAGGCAAATGGACAGCGAATATTACTCCGGAGCACTTTGGGGTGGACATGCACCACAAGACACTGGGGATCATCGGGATGGGGCGCATCGGGGCAGCCATCGCAAAGCGGGCCCGCTTCGGATTCGGCATGAACATCCTGTATCACAATCGCTCCCGCAGCCAGGAAGTGGAAGAGACCTATGATGCGACCTTCTGTACGCTGGATGAGCTCTGCCAAGAGTCCGACTTCATCTGCCTGATGGTGCCGCTGTCTCCGCAGACGACCAAGCTGATCGGAGAACGGGAGTTTGGGTTGATGAAGAGGTCTGCCATTTTCGTGAATGGCTCCCGCGGGGCCACAGTAGACGAGGACGCGCTGGTTCGGGCCTTGCAAAACGGCGAGATTCTGGCTGCAGGGACGGATGTGTTCGTCCAGGAGCCTGTCCGTCCCGACCATCCGCTCCTGAAGCTGCCCAATGTGGTGACCTTGCCGCACATCGGCTCGGCTACGCTCGAGACACGATTGGCAATGGCTCAGTTCGCCGCGGAAAACTTCGTATTGGGCATCCAGGGCAAACGGCCACCTGCGCTTCTAAACCAGGAAGTCTTTTCGGAATCTGCCGGAAAGTAAGGAAAAAGACAACCGCTGGGGTGAGTGCCTTTGCACACCTCCCGGGCCGTTGTCTTTTTTCTTTTCGTCACGAACCGAGCGCATGGGCGGCACGAGTTTTCCGATAGCGGATGACGGTTGCAAGCGCTCCGAAAAGGACGAGGAGTAGCAGGAAGAATATGTTCTGAAAGGCCGTGTGCACGGGAAGCTCTTTTTGCCAGCCCAAGAGAAGTCCGCACAGGGCGACGGCAAAAGAACCGCCCAAAAACTGGGCCAATTGCAAAAGTCCCATCCCGGCCCCGATCATCTCTTTCGGCAAAATTTGCGACACTTCGTTGGAAAGGGACGATGTCACGGTAGACAGGGAAGGCGCAAACAGGACATACGCAAACAAAATGACGTACGGCGACAGCGGAAGCAGGAGCGTCAACACCAAAAGCGGAAGAATAAACACCAGGTGTCCGCCCAGTAAAAAGCGGATGTTGCCGTATTTGTCGATCATCCGGCCGATGATCGTGATCAGGACGCTGGACAGAATGGCGCCGGGAAAGATGGTCAGCCCGATGACCACAGCGCTTTGATGGAATACCTCCGACAGGACCAGCGGCATGAGAAACAGGTTGGACATGTTCAGGATGAAGGCGCTAAAGGCGACCAGCACGAGCTTGCGGTACCCGGGATGGAGCAGCAAGGACGGATAAATAAACGGCTTTTCCTGCCTGCGCAAGTGCCTGGCGTTGACCAAAATCGCTGCTACACCGATTAAAAGCAGCAGGAGCGACAGCTGAGTCAATGCCAAGAGCAGAGTTGCCGTAGCGATGATGGTCAGGATCGCTCCAACGAAGTCGAAATGCAGCTTTTTCGGAGCCTCCTTGGGGAGAAGGCGCCATAAGACAGGGATGAGCAAAAAGACGAAGCAAATGATGAGAAACAGGCCGTGATACCCCATGATCTGTGTGATCGCACGCCGATGACAGGGCCGAGACCGAAAGCCAGGATGCTCCCGGAGGCGATGATCGAGATGGCGCGACCTCTCCGTTCGGTGGGAACGAATCGGCTGGCAAGTACCATACCCAATGCAGGAACTGCACCGGCACCGCACGCCTGCAGCAGCCGGGCGACGAGAACGAGAAGGAAGCTGTCCGCCATGTAGCCGATGACCGAGGAGACACCCAGAATGCATAGCCCGATGGTAAGCAGCCTGCGGATGGGCAGCGAGTCGGACAGACGGCTGAAAATGATGGTCGAGAGGGCAAATACGATAGAATAGCCGGAGACGATCCAGGATCCCAAACTGGCGTCGATATGCAGAGACGCAATGACGCTGGGCAAGGAGACGTTGAACATCGTCGTATTCATCAGGACGAGAAACGAACAGACGGCCCAGATCGGAATCGTGACGCGGTCGTTCATGGCAGCACCGCCTTTCGGATAGGGAAATGAGGGAGATTCGATCGTCATTAAGAAAGTTCGTCGCTACCTGATTCTATCCTTTCTTCCGCCTAGCAAATGAATAGATAATCATGATCGTCCGGGCCATATGGATGGACCAAATGAATGCCATCAAGCTCACGCACGTGTGTGGGCGTTCTGTACGATCTCGGTGTGTTCTGTGCCCTGCGCCGGCAGCAAGCGGATCGGCAGGCCGACTGCCGAGCGCGCTGCGAGAACCATGTATCAAAACCCCCTGCCGGAGGGAGCATGCCCCATAACAACATGCAGCCTTTTACCGTCCTTCATTTCATCATTTGTTTAAACGGCGAGTATCCGATCCGCAGCTGAAGGGAACTTACGACTGCGATCGTCCGACTGTCGTTCAGCAATCAAAGCTTCCCCAAGCTCAGAGGCGTGCGATATCCCCGCACGCCTTTTCCCATTTCTGGGTGTCCGGATGAGCGATTCTTCGCTTCCTGCAGCCGCAGTGTTCACCCCGAGCAGAAACAATCTCTCCGTTTGCGGAGCTTTCTTGGTACAATATCTTGTACATACTGAATGCACATGGGTTGGATGCAGGAAAGAGAGGAAATGACAAAATGTATGGTTGCCGCGCCAGCGTACTTGATCTGTCCCCGATTTACGAGGGAGTCGATCCGTATACCGCGCTTCAGGAGTCTGTGTTGCTTGCCCAGAAGGCAGAGGAATGGGGATATTCACGCTACTGGGTGTCGGAGCATCACGATATGCCCCAGCTGGCTTCTTCCACGCCGGAGGTGCTGCTGGCCCACATCGGAGCGAAAACCCGAAGCATCCGCATTGGCTCGGGGGCCGTGCTGCTCCCGAATTACAGACCGTACAAAGTGGCGGAAGCATTCGGGCTGCTCGCTACTCTCTATCCAGGACGCGTCGATCTCGGCATTGGACGTGCGCCCGGCGGTTCTGCCCATGCTTCTCTCGCCCTTTGCGGCAACTTCCTGGAGCAGGTCGGGAAAATGAACGAATTGGTCGAGGATCTGTCAGCGCTCTTGCTGCAGGAGTTTACCGTAGAGGGACAGCCGGTCGTCGCGCGCCCCGTGCCGCCGGTTCCCGCACAGCTTTGGCTGCTCGGGACCAATCAGAAAAGCGCCCAGTTCGCGGCAGACCATGGAGCCGGCTACGTCTTCGGCCATTTCATGAGCGAGCAGGACGGAGGAGAGATCGTGTCCCTCTACCGGGAGCGGTTTCAGCCTTCGCGCCACCATCGGGAGCCGAACGTCATCGTGGCAGTCGGAGTCATTTGCGCGGAGACGGATGAAGAGGCCCAGCGCTTGGCGAGCAAACGGGAGAGGCCGCTTGGAAGCACGATCGTCGGCGGGCCCAAGCGTGTGCAGCGCGAATTGGCAGAGGTCGCCGACAAGTGCAGGGCGAATGAGCTGATGATCGTGACCGACCTGCCCGATTACGAAAAACGTCTTCGCTCGTATGAATGGCTGGCCAGGTCCGTGTTTTCCCTTGATGCTTCTATGTAAAATCAAACATCTTTTCCTGTAAAATATGGTGGATCGACTCATGGACTTTTGCCGATCTCTCGTGTACGATAGCGAAGCGAAGATTTGAATGAACCGGGCGAAAGAAGGATGGACCATGATTCGATCATACTTGCTGTTGCTTTTTTGTGTGACGCTTTGGGGGAGCAATTTTGTGTTCGGGAGCATGCTGGTAAAGGAATTTCCTCCCCTGTTTTTGGCAGATATTCGGCTGGTGTTTACCTCCCTGTTTTTGCTCAGTTATGCGTGGATCACGAAAAAATTCGTGAAAATCAAGCCCCGGGAGCTGGGACTGCTGATCCTGCTCGGGCTCATCGGCACGCTGGCCAACCAGACCGCCTATTTCAACGGCTTGCTCACGACAGATGCCACCACCGCCTCCTTGATTCTGTCGATGTCGCCGATTGTGACAGCGATTCTCGCGTCGCTGTTCCTCAAAGAGCAATTCACCCGCCGCATGAAAATCGGTTCCGTACTGGCGCTCATGGGCACTTTTTGCGTGGTGGGAGTAGGGGCGGGACTGTCGATTTCCAAGGGGGTCATGCTGATTGTGATCGCGATGGTGACCTTTTCCTCCTCGATGATTATCATCCGCAAGCTCACGGAGACGCTGCATCCGTTTATCTCGACGGTGTACTCGACGACAGTGGGGACTCTCTTCCTCACACCGGCTGCGATGCTTACTCTCGATCCAGGCTCGCACATCAGTCGAGAGATCTGGGCATGGGCCATGCTCATTCTGACCGCGATCTTTATGCAGGGTATATGCGGACTTGTCTGGAATCAGCAATTGAAAGTGGTAGGTACAGGCAAGGCTGCTGTCTTCCTGAATTTGCAGCCGTTCGTTGCGATGCTGGTTGGCTTCCTGCTCTTGGGCTCGCACGTGACAGCCATTCAAGCGGGAGGCTCCCTGCTCATCGTGACAGGAGTGATCGTAGCGACGGTGAGATCCAAGAAAGCGTCTGTCGATAAACAGCACAAGCTGATGACTGACCGTTCGGAGTCGATGTGAATTTGGACAAAAGCGCAAGCTGACGGGGGAAGGCAAATGTCCCCGCAACCAGTCTTGCGCTTTTTTGTGTCACGAGCACCCCCTGTTGCAGAATGTGCGGACAATCTTTGCCGAATATAGAGGAGAAGCCTCGTTTTCGTGGAACTGGTTCATAAGGGGGAAAAACGAAAGGGGGATTGCGGTTGATAGTGGATTATTTGCAGGTGCACTCCGCGTACCAAATGAAGGTGGTTCCAGGGAGCGAGGAGTGGACATTTCTCAGCAAGCTTTCCGGCAATGCCCAGCTATGGCGCTGGGAGGAGGGACAAACGTCTTCAGAGCAAGTCACCTTCATGCCTGACAGGGTAGTGGACTACGACCATTCTCCTTGCGGCACCAGGACGGTAATCGGAATGGACCATCTGGGGGATGAACGGCAGCAGCTCTATCTGCTGGAGGAGAGAGGAACGGCAGTTCGACCATTGACGGAATCTTTCGACCATTTCCATTACCTCGGAGGCTGGTCGCCCTGCGGGGAAAAGATCGTCTGGTCCAGCAACCGCCGCCATCCGCGCTGTTTTGACCTGTTCGTCCAACGGATAGAAACGGGGGAATACGAGGAAGTGTACCAATACGATGGACGCTGCGTGCCGCTAAGGTGGCTGGCCGATGGAAGCGGGGTCTTGTTCAGCGTCCAGGAGACCAACATCGACAACGCGCTCTATCTTCTCGACCTCGAAACGAAGGAAGCAAAAAGGCTGCCGATCTGCTCGAAGCATGCCCGGTACCTGTCCGTGCAATTGACTCGGGAGGGTAAAGGGGGCTATCTGGTCACGGACCGCGAAGACGATACGATGGCGTTGTTCCGGTTTTCCTTCGACAGTCCAGAATTGGAGCGCCTGGCTTTTATTCCCGGATGGGATATCGAGGAGGCTGTACTGTCTTCCGATGAGCAGAGGATTGCCCTCTCCACCAACGAGGGCGGAATCTCGACCCTGTCTGTCCTCGACTTGCGTGACCTTTCCCTGGTGAAAGCGGAGGGACTCCCCGCCGGAGTCATACAATCTGTCGCCTGGCGAGGGGAGGATCAGCTCACGTTTACGCTCAAAAGTCCGACGATGCCGGGGGATATTTGGACCTACGCCATTCCGACACAGACTTGCGGGCAGATCACGAACATCGGGAGGTCTGAGGCGATCGAGGGTAGCCTGGTTGCTCCCGAGCTGCGGAGCTTTCAATCGTTCGACGGTCTTGAGGTGCCCTACTTTTATTATGCGAAAGGCGAGGGACGAAACCGGCCGGCAGTCGTCTACGTTCACGGCGGACCGGAAAGCCAGATCCGCGCGGAGTACCATCCTGTTTTTCAATATTTGGTGAATCAAGGCTTTATCGTGGTGGCCCCGAATGTCCGTGGCAGCATGGGATACGGCCGCACTTACGTTACGCTTGACGACAGGCGAAAGCGGATGGATTCGGTCGCGGACTTGGCCTGGCTAGCGAAGGCATTGGCCGAACAAGAGGGGGTGGACGGGCAATCGATCGGCATCATGGGGCGCAGCTACGGAGGCTTCATGGTGCTGGCGGCCTTGACCCATTACCCGGACTTGTGGGCGGCAGGGGTGGACATCGTCGGGATCTCACACTTCCGGACCTTCCTGGAAAATACGGGAGAGTGGCGGCGCAGGCTGCGGGAAGCGGAGTACGGATCGCTGGCCGACGACAGCGACTTTTTCGAGGAGATCGCCCCGCTCAACCATTCGGCCAAGATCAAAGCCCCATTGCTTGTTTTCCATGGCCGCAACGATACGCGAGTCCCGGTAGGCGAGGCAGAGCAGCTGGTGGCTGACATGAAGGCGAGAGGGCAGCAGGTCGAGCTGCACATCTTCGAGGATGAAGGACACATGACCGAAAGGCTTGAAAACCACATCACGATGAACAGCAAAATCACCGCGTTTTTCTTGCGTCACCTTGCGCATTCCCAATCGGAAAAGGAGTGAACGTTATGACAGGGCAAAAACGAGGCATTACCGCAGATGATTTTTACCGGATGCGCTATGCGAGCGATCCGCAGCTGTCTCCGGACGGTACCGCAGTTGCGTATGTGCTGACGATGGTGGACGAGGAGCTTGCTTATCGGAGCCATTTGTTCATCCGATCGCTGACCGCGCAGACGTCCACGCCCTTGACCGATGGAGCTGTCCGCGACTCTGCCCCGCGCTGGTCTCCGGACGGGACCCGGATTTGCTTCGTCTCCAAGCGGTCCGGCAAATCCCAGCTCTGGCTGATCGACGTTGACGGAGGGGAGCCAAGGCAGCTGACCCGATGCCGTACGGGAGCCACCAATCCGGTCTGGTCGCCGGATGGCAAGCGAATCGCGTTTTCCTCGCTGCTTTCCCCGGACGACTCGTTTGCGGATACGGAGGGCGATGAGAAAAAGGACGAGCCGAAAAAGGCCATCGTCGTCGGACGAATGAAGTACAAGTCGGACGATCTGGGCTACGTGTACGATGTCAACAGGCAGATCGCAGTCGTGGATGTAGAGACAGGAGCGATCACGCCGCTTACCGAGGGAGATTACCAGCACACCGTCGGCGCCTGGTCCCCCGATGGCAAATGGCTGGCCATCACGGCAAACCGGGTGGATGATCCGGACCTGCAGCACAGCATCGACGTTCACCTCGTGTCGGCAGACGGAGGAGAATGGAAAAAGCTGACGCGCAGCAAAGGAACGTTTTTCTTCCCGACCTGGTCCCCCGATGGCAAAAAGCTCGCGTACATCGGCAGCGAATCACCAACCCAGCTGATTGCGACACAGAAAAAGGTGTGGATGTCCGATCTGGATAGCGGCAGGCAGGATTGCATCACGGAAGGCTGGGACGTTCAGGTGGGGGACGCCACGATCGGGGATGTCCGCTCTCCTGGCCATCCGAATCCGGGAGCGGTCTGGACGGAGGACGGAGAAGGCATGTATTTTCTCGCCAGCGAGCGGGGCAGCTCGGGCATCTATCACACGACTTTGGATGGCGAGGTCACGCAGGTCGTGGGAGGGGAGCGGAATGTGTACGGCTTCACCCTGCACGAGCGCGGCCAGACGGCGGTCATCGCCGTCAGCGATCCGTTTACGCCCGGCGACCTGTACGCGGTGAATCTTGCTACGGGCGAGGAAGTGCGCCTGACGGACGTCAATCGCGATTTGTTCGCAGAGCTCGAGCTGCCGGCTCCCATCGGGCTGGAATACGAAGGCGAAGACGGCTTGCCTCTGCACGGCTGGCTGCTGAAGCCGGTCGGGTACGAGCCCGGCAGAAAATACCCATTGGTGCTGCAGATTCACGGCGGTCCTCACTCCATGTACGGTCATACGTTTTTCCATGAATTCCACCTGCTGGCCGCCAAAGGCTATGCGGTCCTTTATACGAACCCGCGCGGCAGCCTGGGATACGGGGAAAAATTCGTCCAGGCGTGCTGCGGCGATTACGGAGGCAACGACTATCTTGATTTGATGAGCGCGGTCAAATACGCATGCGGCCGCTTCGACTTCATCGATACGGACCGGATGGGTGTCGCCGGGGGCAGCTATGGCGGCTTCATGACGAACTGGATCGTCGGACAGACGAATGTGTTCAAGGCCGCTGTCACAGACCGGAGCATTTGCAACTGGCTCAGCTTTTACGGCGTCAGCGACATTGGCTATTATTTCGCGGAGGAAGAAATTCAGGCAAGCCCGTTTGGCAATCCGGAAAAGCTCTGGCAGCATTCGCCGATTCGCCACGTCGCAAACATCGAGACTCCCTTGTTGATCATGCATGGAGAGCAGGACCATCGCTGCCCGATCGAACAGGCCGAGCAGCTGTACATCGCATTGCAGCGCCAAGGGAAGGCGCCGGTTCGCTTCATTCGCTTCCCGGGCGCGAGCCACGAGCTGTCGCGGAGCGGGGATCCCCAGCAGCGGGTGCTGCGTCTGCAGTACACCTGCGAGTGGTTTGACACGTATTTGCTGCAGCCACAGAAAGTGGTGATGGAATAGGAACGGCATGCCCGTTCCTTTTTTTGCACACTTTATATCCGAGTTTTCCGATTGGTTGACAACGATTCCAATGCGCATTTATGAGGGCTGAAAACGTTTTCATAATAGAATTTCAATTCAGAATAGATAGAAAAATTCAATTGAATCTATATCTGATTATCCGTATACTCAAAATATGGATCCAAAACCACGATTTTGATGATGGGGGAGTGCAGATGTTGAAGGATTGGTTCGTCCAATTGGAGTCGATGTACGAGCAGATGGTGGAGTGGAGAAGGCATTTACACCAATATCCGGAGCTTTCGTTTCAAGAGGTGGAGACGCCCAAGATGATTGCCGGCATTTTGGAGAGCTACGGCGTGGAAGTGAAGACCGGGATCGGCGGAAGAGGCGTGGTCGGCACCATAAGGGGCGCTAAGCCCGGAAAGACGATTGCCTTGCGGGCGGACTTCGATGCGCTCCCGATTCCAGACGAAAAGGACGTCCCCTATAAGTCGAAGGTGCCTGGCGTCATGCACGCTTGCGGACATGACGGACATACGGCCACCTTGCTGGCAGTGGCCAAGGTCCTCTGCGACAATCGGGAGAAGCTCTCAGGCAACGTAGTCCTCTTGCATCAGCACGCGGAAGAGTTGTCCCCAGGCGGTGCGATCGGGATGATTGCCGATGGCTGCCTCGATGGCGTAGATGTCGTATTTGGCACCCACCTGACTTCACAGGCGCCAACAGGGACGTACCTGTATGCCAAAGGCTACGCGATGGCAGCCGCGGATTCGTTTGAGATCAAGATTCAGGGGAAAGGCGGACACGGAGCCTCTCCGCATGAAACCATAGACGCTGTGGCGATCGGGGCACAGCTCGTCAACCAGCTGCAATACATCGTCAGCAGGCAGATCAATCCGCAAAAGGCTGCTGTCCTGTCGGTCGGCTCGTTCCATGCGGGCAATGCGGGAAATGTCATTGCGGACTCCGCCGTTTTGAAAGGGACTGTGCGCTCGTTCGACGAGAACGTCCGACAGCACATGGAGCGTGAAGTGGCCAGCATCGTCAGCGGGATCAGCCAGGCGCTGCATGCGGATTGCCAATTGAACTATCAGGCCGGCTATCCCGCCGTCTACAATCATCCCGCGGAGACCGATACATTCATCGAGATTGTCAAAGGCTTTGCAGAGGACTCGCACGTGGTGGAAATGACGCCGATCATGGGCAGCGAAGACTTCGCCTACTATTTGCAAGAAAAGCCCGGCATGTTCTTTTTCACCGGAGCGCGCAACGAGGAAATCGGAGCGAAATACCCCCATCATCATCCTTTGTTCGATTTCGACGAGCGTGCGATGGTGCATGCAGCGAAAGCACTGGTTGCACTCGTCTACCATTACGCCGTGGAAAAAGAAGCGGAGCCTGCTCTGGAAAAGACGGTCTGACTATTCGGAACAATTCGACAACGATGGAGGTGTGTGGCTTGGAAAACAACTTTCTGGAAGTAGACAAGCTCCAGACGGCGTTCCGAACGGACAAAGGCGAGGTCATCTCCGTCGAGGAAGTGAGCTTTCAGCTGAAGCCCGGCGAGACGATCGGGATCGTAGGCGAATCCGGCTGCGGCAAGAGCGTGACATCCCTGTCCCTCATGCGGCTGCTCGGGAGCTCGGGGTACATCAAGAAGGGCACGATTATGTTTAACGGGAAAGACTTGACGAAGCTGACGGAAGCCGAGATGAGGCAGATTCGGGGAAATGAAATCTCCATGATCTTCCAGGAACCGATGACGTCGCTCAATCCGGTTTTCACGATCGGCAACCAAATGCTGGAGCTGATCAATCTGCACCTCAAGCTCCCGGCCAGAGAGGCGAGAGCCTATGCGATCGAGATGCTGGCGCGGGTGGGAATCCCCCGGGCGTCGGAAATCATTGACGAATACCCGCACAAGCTGTCGGGAGGGATGCGGCAGCGGGTCATGATCGCGATGGCGCTGTCCTGCAAGCCCAAGCTGTTGATCGCGGACGAGCCTACGACCGCGCTCGACGTCACCATTCAGGCGCAAATCCTGGAGCTGATGAAAAAACTGCGCCAGGAGTCGAACACGGCGATTATGATCATCTCCCACGACCTCGGGGTTATTGCGGAAATGGCGGACAAGGTCCTGGTCATGTACGCCGGCCAGGTCGTAGAAGAAGCGGATGTATTCACCTTGTTTGACGACCCGAAGCATCCCTACACCAAAGGGCTCATGGAATCCATTCCCCATCTCGAGCACGACAGCCAGGAGCGGTTGTTTTCCATCCCGGGAACGGTGCCGACGATTCACCAGATGCCAAAGGGGTGCCGTTTCCATACCCGCTGCCAGTTTGCCACAGAAAAATGCGCCCACGAAAAACCAGCCCTGCTCCCTGCGAACCCGCACTCAGGCCACCGCGTACGCTGCTGGCTGCATACGGATGACCAGCGCGAAGCTCCAATGCCGTCCAAGGCGGAGGTGATCGCATGAGTGCCCCTGTCCAGGAAGTAGCGACTCCCTTGTTGGAGGTTCAAAACCTGAAAAAATACTTCCCCATCAAAAAAGGAATTATCTCTCGCACCGTCGGTCAGGTAAAAGCGGTCGACGGGCTCGACTTGAAAATTTTCCAGGGAGAGACGATTTCGTTGGTCGGGGAGTCGGGCTGCGGCAAGTCGACGACGGGTAGAGCCATCGTCCAGCTCGATCCGCAGACGGAAGGCAAGGTCATCTTCGAAGGCAAAGAGCTGTCCAACCTGTCGACAGCGGAGCTGCGCAAAGTGCGGACGGACCTGCAGATTATCTTTCAGGATCCATATTCGTCCCTAAACCCGAGAAAGCGCATCGGGGATCTGCTTGCCGAACCGCTTCTCGCGCACAAACTGGCCGACAAGAGCGAGGTCAGCCGAAAAGTGGATGACATCCTGGAAATTGTCGGACTGGCCAAGTATCACAAAAGCCGCTATCCTCATGAATTTTCCGGAGGACAACGGCAGCGAATCGGAATCGCCCGGGCACTGATCCTGCAGCCCAAGCTGATTGTGTGCGACGAGCCGGTCTCTGCCCTCGACGTCTCGATTCAGGCCCAAGTGCTCAATCTGCTCAAAGACTTGCAAAAGGAATTCCAGCTCACCTACTTGTTCATTGCGCACGGATTGGGGGTCGTCAAGTACATCAGCGATCGCATCGCAGTCATGTACCTCGGCAAGATCGTGGAGCTCGCCAAGACCGAAGACCTCTTTCAAAATCCGCGCCATCCATACACCCAGGCGCTGCTCCATGCCTATCCCATTCCCAATCCGCATCTTCGCAACCGAGAGCGGATCGTCATGGAGGGCGATGTGCCGAATCCGGCCAATCCGCCCAAAGGGTGCAGCTTCCACGCGCGTTGCCCGCTGGCCCAGGACATTTGCCGCCAGCAGGCACCAGTCTTGCAAGGCGACCGTCATACGGTAGCCTGCCACTTTCCATTAGGCTGACAGAAAGGAGAGAGGACCCCATGTTTCCGTATATCATCAGACGGCTGTTGATCGCCATTCCTGTTCTCCTCGGTGTTACCGTGTTCAGCTTTCTCATCGTGAATCTGGCGCCGGGCAATCCCGTGGAAATGTTCGTCAATCCGGATATATCGCAAGCGGATATCGAGTTGAAAAAGGAAGCGCTGGGCCTGAACGATCCCATCTACGTCCAGTACTTCCGCTGGCTGGGCAATTTGGTACAGGGCGACTTTGGATTTTCGTATTCCACCTATGAACCGGTCCTCAGTATGGTCGCCCAGCGCATCGGCCCGACGCTGCTGCTGATGGGAACGGCCTTGATCGTGGCGTATCTTTTTGCCATTCCCATCGGTGTCCTGAGCGCGACCAGGCAGTATTCCTGGCTGGATTACCTGTCGACTTCCGCCTCCTTTCTCGGGATATCCATCCCGCACTTCTTTCTGGGGCTGGGGTTCATCTACATTTTCGCGGTGCAGTTGCACGTGCTTCCGACAGGCGGCATGAATACGCTCGGCAGCGACGAAGGATTCGCCGATACCTTCAAGCATCTGATCTTGCCCGCTCTGGTGCTCGCAGCTGGAATCGCCGGGAGAATGGTGCGCTATGTGCGCTCCAGCATGTTGGATATCCTGGGGCAGGATTACCTGCGAACCGCACGCTCCAAAGGATTGCGCGAATTTTTCGTCATCAACAAGCACGCGTTTCGCAATGCCTTGATTCCCATTATTACCGTCATCGGGATCGACGTTTCCGTGTTGATCGGAGGAGCGGTCGTGACCGAGCAGATTTTCCAATGGCCGGGACTTGGCCAGCTGACGATTCAATCGATTGGCTCCCGGGATTATCCGACTTTGATGGCGATCAATTTCCTGGCGGCGATCGCCGTCCTGACTTCCAATTTGCTCGCCGACATTTTCTATTCGGTAGCGGACCCGCGGATCAAATATGACTAACGTTGGAAGGGGGGAGTATCCTTGTCGATGGTCAATGTAAAGACGGAGCATGACATCCCGCTCGTCAATCAGGAGGTGCAACTCGGAGCAGAGGAAAGCTACATCCGCATGATCGTCAAGCGGTTCCTCAAGCATAGGCTCGCCGTCCTCGGCCTGATCGTGTTTGGCTTGATCATTCTGTCGGCGATCCTCGCGCCGCTGATCTCTCCCAGCGATCCGTATGCCATCTCCGGTGAATTCGCCGCGAAGCCTTCCGATGCCCATTTGCTGGGGACCGATCAGGTCGGACGCGATCTCCTGAGCCGCCTGATCTATGCATCCCGCGTGTCGCTGTCCGTGGGAGTCGGAGCGGTGGCGATCTACGTGGTCATCGGTACAGTCCTGGGCGCGATGGCGGGCTATTTTGGCAAATGGGTGGACATGGTCATCATGCGGATCACAGACGTGTTCATGTCGTTTCCGTACCTCATGGTCATCCTCGTGCTGGTAAGCATCATGGGCCCGAGCCTGTTCAACATCGTCGTTGTTTTGGGACTGTTGGGGTGGCCCTCCATCGCGCGTATCGTCCGGGGCAGCGTCCTGTCCATCAAGGAGATGGACTACATCAAAGCGGGGATCGCGCTTGGCTATTCCACGCCCAAGATCGTCTTCCAGCACATTTTGCCGAACTGCCTGGCTCCGATTTTGGTCAACGCGACGTTCGGAATCGCTCAGGCCATCATCATGGAAGCTTCTCTCAGCTTTCTCGGGATGGGTGTTCAGCCTCCTACGGCGAGCTGGGGAAATATGCTGACCGAGGCGCAATCTCTGACCGTTTTGTCTTCGCAACCTTGGCTCTGGATCCCGCCAGGCCTGATGATCCTGCTCGCAGTCCTCTCCATCAACTTCATGGGGGACGGCTTGCGGGATGCGATGGATCCAAAGAGCCTGAAGTAAATAAGGTTGGTCAGCAACGAAAAAAAGGGGGTCTCTCGATGAAACGTATCAGACGGACAATCGGCATCGCAGCCATCGCATCGCTCCTGCTGCTGGCAGGATGCGGCGGGGGCAGCAACACAGCCTCTAGCGGAGGAGGCAGCAGCTCCGGCAACAGCGGAGGCTCGAGCAGCGCGGGCAAGACCATGTTCCTGGGGATGGTCAATCCGCCCATCATCTTCAACCCGATCAACAGCACGGACGTCGCTTCGCAGTTCGCGGAAAAATTCATGTTCGATACCTTCCTCGAGATGGAGGGCCCGCTGAAATTTGTTCCCAAGCTGGCTGAATCCTTCGAGACGTCGGACAATCAGACGTTCACCATCAAGATCAACAAGGATGCCAAATGGTCGGATGGCAAGCCCGTAACGGCTGAGGACGCGGCATTTACGTTCAAGCTGATCGCCAATCCGAAGGTGGAGACGACAGTAGGCAGCTACCTGTCCATGTTCGATGGCCTGGAGAATACCGGCAAGCTCAAGGAAGGGCAGACAGAGCTTTCTGCTGTCAAGGTGATTGACGAGAAAACCATCCAGTTCAAGACGAAGGCACCCGTCGATCCGAACATGGTCAAGGAACAGCTCGGCACCAAGCTGATGATCTTGCCCAAGCACGCGCTGGAAAATGTCGACCCTGCCGCGCTTTCGCAAAATCCGTTCATGCAGAAGCCGACTGTCACCAACGGACCCTTCAAGTTCGTCCAGTACAAAAAAGACCAGTACATCGAATATGAAAAAAATCCGGATTATTACCTGGGCGCGCCGGAACTCGACAAGCTGTTCATCAAGGTATTGCCGGCACCGAACCTCGTCGCCCAGCTGCAAACAGGCGAAGTCCACATGAACGTCGCCAGCGGAATTGGCAAAATTCCCCCGCAAGATTACGAGACGGTGAAGAAATTTGAAAACGTCAGAACGAAGGACGAACCGCAATTCGGCTTCCAAACGATGATGTTCAACACGGAAAAACTGCCGGATCCGAAAGTCCGCCAGGCGATCGCCTACGCGCTCGACCGTCCGCAAATCGTCGACAAGCTGCTCAAGGGCTACGGCGAAGTGGTCGACGGTCCTTATACGTCCATCAATCCGTACTTGGACAAGAGTCTGGAAAAATACAGCTACAACGTGGAGAAGGCCAAACAGCTGCTGCAGGAAGCAGGCTGGGATTTCAATCGCGAGCTCAACTTCGTCGTTCCGCTTGGAAACAAAGTCCGCGAGCAATCCGCCGACATTTTGACGCAAAACCTGCAAGCAATCGGCTTGAAAGTGAAAGTGACGACCTACGACTTCCCGACCGTCATGCAAAAAGCGAAAGCGGGCGAATTCGAGCTGCTGCTGATGGGCCTTACCTTTACGCTGGATCCGGAAGTGTCTTCGCTGTACAGCTCGATCGGCACCTTCAACTTTATGAAGTACAAGAATCCGAAGGTGGATGAGCTGCTGCTGAAGGGCAAAGCGGAGCCGAATTCGGACAAGCGCAAAGAGATTTACAACGAGCTGCAAAAAATTTGGAATCAGGATGTCCCGTTGATCACTCTTTACTCCGATAACGAATTCTCGGCGATTTCCAAACAGGTGGCAAACGGGGAGCCCAAAGTGTTCGGTTTCCATAACCACCTCGAAAAATGGTCGGTAGGAGGGGCGCAGTAATGGAAAAAGAACAGCTGTTGAGCCGTGTAAAGGAAATGGTGCCGGGTGCCGTTGAGACGTTGAAGCAGTATGTCAGCCTTCCTACCGTTTCTGCGCAGCACAAGGCCATTTTGGAGACCGTCGACTTCGTGGTGAACATGATCCGCGAGGCAGGCGGCGAAGTTCGCGTCCTCGACGATCTGGGCGGGAATCCCGTCGTATACGCCTTCTTTGCGGCTGGCGAGGAAGGGGACGCCACGAAAACGTTGCTGTTCTACAACCATTACGACGTGCAGCCGCCCGAGCCGTTTGACGAATGGCTTTCCGATCCGTTTCAGCCAGTGATCGCGGACGGCAAGCTGTTCGCGAGAGGAGTCGCCGACAACAAGGGGGATCTGGTCGCGAGGCTGACCGCCATTCAGTTGCTGAAAAGCGAGCTGGGCGGCCTGCCGTGCAACATCAAGTTTCTCATTGAGGGCGAAGAGGAGATCGGCAGTCCGAATCTGGAGCCGTACCTTCGTGAGTACAAGGATCTGTTTGCGGCGGATGCGTGCATCTGGGAGTTCGGCGGAAAGGATGAAGCGGAACGGATCAGCATGGTGGCCGGGATCAAGGGGATGGCTTATCTCGAATTGACCTGCGTCGGTGCCAATATCGACATGCATTCCTCCGTCGGTGCCTACGTGGACAATGCGGCCTGGAGGCTGGTACAAGCCTTGGCTACCATGAAAAACAAGGATCATGAAATTTTGGTCAAGGGCTTTTTTGACGGTATCGAAGAGCCGACCGACGGGGAGAAGCAAGTCGTGGCACAGCTGCCGTTCAATGAAGAGGCAGTACGTTCCTTGTACGGGCTGACTCGTCCGCTCATCACGGCGGCAAGAGGGACGGATCCCCGGGAGGCCATGGTGTTTCATCCGACCATGACGATTTGCGGTCTGGAGAGCGGATACACAGGGGAAGGGGCCAAAACGGTTCTGCCAAAGAGCGCAAAGGCGAAAGTCGATTGCCGCCTGGTGCCGGGACAGGATCCTGAGCACATTCTCTCGTGCATCCAGCAGCATTTGTTGGCCCATGGCTTCGACGATGTACAGGCGACGATGATCAACGGACAAAAAGCGTATCGTTCGGATTACCATCACCCGTTTGTGGCTCATGTGCTCGAGACGGCGCGCGTCGTGTACGAGAAAGAGCCGGTGCTCGCGCCGAATTCGGCCGGGACGGGTCCTATGTACGCGTTTGGCGAGCACCTGAGGCTCCCCATCGTCAGCACCGGGGTAGGCTGGGTAGGCTCGAAGGCCCATGCGCCAAATGAATCAATCCGGCTGCAGGACTTCGAGCAAGGAATCGCCCACCTGGTCTTGCTGCTCTCCGGCTTTTCCGCAGCGCTGACTGTGCAAGACAAAGTGCAGGCATAAGGATGGAGAAGGGGGAATGAAAATGCTGCCAGACTTGCTCTCGAAGCTGGAGGACATGTATCCGGAGCTGGTGAAAATTCGCCGCGATCTCCACATGTATCCCGAGCTGTCTCATCAGGAAGTAGATACTCCGCGAAAAGCTGCCGATTACCTGCGCGCGCTCGGCCTGGAAGTCCGTACGGAGGTAGGGGGACGCGGCGTGGTCGGGATTCTGCGCGGCGGAAAGCCGGGGAAGACGATCGCCTTGCGAGCTGATTTCGATGCGCTCCCGATCCGGGACGAAAAAGAAGTCGAGTACAAATCCAGAATTCCCGGCGTCATGCACGCCTGCGGACACGATATTCACACGGCTGCCCTGCTCGGTGTCGCCCGTGTGCTGAGCAACGTACGCGAGGAGCTTGCAGGCAACGTCGTCTTTCTTCATCAGTTTGCGGAGGAAATGCCTCCGGGCGGGGCCAAGGCCATGATCGCAGACGGCTGCCTGGACGGAGTGGACGAAGTGTACGGTGCGCACGTATGGTCTTCAGAGACGTATGGAACCATTGGCGTCACGGACGGCTACGCCATGGCGTCAGGCGACGGCTTCGAGATCGAAGTTTCGGGACGTGGCGGGCACGGCGCCCAGCCCCATCTCACGGTCGATCCGCTCGTCGCTGGCTGCCAGCTGGTCGTCAATCTGCAGCAGATCGTCAGCCGCCAAGTCAATCCCATCGAAGCTGCCGTCTTGTCTGTGGGATCCATCCACAGCGGGCTGGCTGCCAATGTCATTCCCGACACATGCCGGATCAGCGGGACGGTGCGGACCTTCAATCGGGACGTGCGGACGTTCATCGAACAGCAAATCCGGCAGATCACAGCGGCGACGTGCGAAGCGGCCGGAGCCGTCGGTACCGTGCACTATCGGACAGGATACGATGCGGTGTGGAATCATCCACAGCAGACCGGGTACATCCGACGTCTGGCGCAGCAGCTGGTGGGGGAAGAAAACGTCAAGGCGCTGCAACCGAGCATGGCGGGTGAAGATTTTTCCTGCTACCTGCAAAAGGTACCCGGCACCTTCTTCTTCGTAGGGGGAGGAAACCCGCAGATCGGTGCCGTCTATCCACATCACCATCCGATGTTTGACGTCGATGAACGGTCGATGCTGCTGATCGGCAAAGTGTTCCTTTCTGCAGTATGGGGAGGAGGGGCATCCGAAGCTTCTCCTGTGGCAGTAGAGTCTGGCTTGCAAGCGTAAAGACAGGAAAGACGCCAGCTCGGGTTTTCGTTTTCGGATGGATATGGCTCCCTTCATACCTTACGAAAAAACAGACAGTCGGGATGACTGTCTGTTTTCGACTTTGCAACCACATCCGCTTGCTGTTCGCAAAAAAGGCGGTTCACAGATCTTGTCGACTCACCAGGTCCTCTGTTTCCTGGATCAGATCGCCCAGCAGACCAAGAGACTTCTCCAAACCAGCTTGATCTTCTGTGTCGAAGGTCAAGAGGGTATGGATTCGTGACGAGTAGCTGCTTGGCACCAAACGAAAGGAATCTGCGATGGCAACCGCACCTTTTTCGTTCATCCAGTAGGTTTCGTTCAGGGCGAACAGCACCTGGTTCAGGCAGGAGACTGATCGAAAGCAACATCCAGCGATGTAGGACAAGTCTTTTTTGTAGATGCCTTTCTTTCCGATTTCCAGGGAGAAGAGTGCTTCCCATAAAAATCTTTGGATGATCGCTTTCTTGAAAGCGAGCGGGTATGGGGTGATTCTGGACTTCATTTCTCCAACAATGCCGGAAGGGTCCCATAACACCTTGCACAACGCTACCTCCGCTACGTAGATCGAATTCACAAAACCATGAGGATGCCCGGGCTGGTAGTCGATAGTGATGTCCCCTTTGAGGCACTGATCGATGACGCCGGACACTTTCGCAAGATCACGATATAAAAGATCAACCGGTATCTGATTCACCTTCAGCCAACCACCGCCATTGATCCATGGCCCCCAGCCGCCAATTTCGGTTACGGGGTCATCCCGATGTTCGTCATCCAACAAGGAAGCTACCTGCCCGAGTTGGGCAATGTTTAATCCATGATTCGTGTCATAATAGATGCCGATATCAATGTCGGAGGTGGGATTTTCTGTCCCTCTTGCTCTTGATCCGCCTAGAACCAGAGCACGTACACCTTCCACCTGCTTCAGAGCATCCAGCACCTTGGATATGATCAATGGAGCATTCATGCCTGCCCACTCCTTCCCGATGAACTTATGGCTTGAACGTTTGCTTTACACTCCCTTTGCCATCGCTCACCGCTACCTCGGCCCAGGCTCCGTTGATCAACGTGATTTGCGGCGGAACATGGCCAAAGTCCACATCGTAGATGACGGGAACCTGCAACTCCTCTGAAAGTTCATGGTACACATCTTCTGCCGTATAATCGTCAACCGGCTGATTGGCAGCGCTTCGGCCAAACAAAACGCCGCTGCAGTGATCGAACCAACCGGCCAGCTTCATTTGAACCAGCGACCTGCGCAAATCCGTCTTGGATAACTCACAGTTCTCGAAGTACCACAAAACCGGCTTTTGCCGAATCGTTTCCTTTTGAAAGCGCCGGACATCTCCGAATGGGGTGCCCGCCAAATGCCGGATGACGTCGACACACCCTCCGAGAAGGCGCCCTTGAATGCTGACCCGCGAGTGTGGAGCGACACTCCAGTATGTTTGTTCCGTCAAATGAAACACACACGGGGAAGGATTCGCATGCTGCCATTCCTTTTGATAAAGCTGTGAGGAATGCTGGACGATCGACTCACCTGGTTTCGTCGCCAAGACAGAAGTCCACATCACCGTTGTGGGATCGGCGTACTCTCCTCGCAAATCGATGAGATTCGCACCGTGGGCGGTCGCGATGCCCGTTTTCAAGGTAGTGGCCAAGAGTAGAGCACTTACGTCCGAATAGCCGAGAATCCACTTGCACGGCATGTTTTCAAATTCGATGAACTCGAGGATTTCAAGCAGGAGCTCGCCACCCCAAGGCGGGATGATCAGATGGATCCGTTCATCGTGCATCATTTGATTGAATTCGGCTGCTCGCCATGGAGCGGGAGCCGATTTGGCTTTCTTTTGCGTCCAGGCGGTTTCTCCGCAAAGGACGTTGAAGCCCATCGCTTCCATGCGGCTGCTTGCCTGTTCCAGCAAATGATGCAGTTCCTTTCTCACACCGGAAGAGGGCGCGGTCACCCCAATCGTTGCCCCTGCCGCTGCTATCGGATATCGAATCATGCCTATCATTCTCTCTGATTACCAGCATTTTACGGAAAATTGGGCCCGTAAGCAATCCTCTTGTTACGGACTGGACAGTTGCGAGGTGGACTTTCTTTTTCCAAAACAGGTACAATCAACTCGAGAGTCGAAAGCAAGCCGATCTACAGGAGGCGAAACCGTATGAGCGATACGAACATGAATGTTGAATTGGCTACCTTTGCAGGCGGATGCTTCTGGTGCATGGTGAGCCCGTTTGATAAAATGCCGGGCATTCAGAAGGTCGTTTCCGGCTATACAGGAGGCAACGTCGAAAATCCGACGTACGAACAAGTCTGTTCGGGAACGACCGGACACTATGAGGCCGTCCAGATTACCTACCATCCTTCTGTCATCACCTATGCGGAGCTGCTGGAGATGTTTTGGCGGCAGATTGACCCTACGGATGCGGGTGGTCAATTTGCTGACCGTGGACAATCGTATGCACCCGCCATTTTTTATCACGATGAAAACCAGAAGCGTTTGGCGGAGGAGTCCAAGCAGCGTCTCGCAGAAAGCGGACGCTTTTCAAAACCGATCGTGACTCCGATCCTGCCGGCCCAGCCGTTTTACCCGGCGGAAGAATATCATCAGGAATATTACAAAAAAAATCCGCTCCGCTATCAGTACTATCGAGCCGCTTCAGGGCGGGGGAATTTTTTAAAGGAAGCGTGGAAGGATCGGGCGAAGCAAGAAGAGCTGAAGCAACGTCTGACTCCGCTGCAATACGAGGTCACGCAAAACAACGGTACGGAACGGCCTTTTGCCAACGAATTCTGGGATCACAAGGGGGAAGGAATCTACGTCGATATCGTGTCAAACGAACCTCTGTTCAGCTCGTTGGACAAGTTTGATTCCGGCTGCGGTTGGCCTTCCTTTACGAAACCGATCGACCAGCAAGCCGTAACCGAACATATCGATTTGACCCATAACATGATTCGTACGGAGGTGCGCAGCAAGGAAGCGGATTCCCATCTCGGCCACGTATTCGACGATGGCCCGGACGAAACGGGACTCCGCTACTGCATCAACTCGGCTGCCCTCCGGTTCATTCCGAAAGACCGACTGGAAGAGGAAGGGTTTGGGGAATACCTGCGCCTGTTTGAAAAGTGACCGTCTGGCCGTCTGCTCTGAAGATGCGAGCAGGCGGTTTTTTTGTATGTCAAGCAAAATGAAGGATTCGGTAAAAACTATCGCGGCATAGGCAATAAGTATAGAGCGAATTGTGTAATAGTATAGAATAGTAAAAAGATGTGCAGTATAATGAAAAAAATTCAACACAGACAAAATAGAGAGTGGAGAGAGTCGCCATGAGTACTGTTGAAAAAATCAGTAAGTTTGTAGGAGGAACGTTTTCCGTCTGGGTCATCTTATTTGCCATTCTAGGGTTTTTCTTACCGGAAGCGTTCGTAGGGGGGAAAGGGTACATCTCTTTGCTCCTGGGCATCATCATGTTCGGGATGGGACTGACTCTGTCTGCGGATGATTTCCGTGAAGTGTTTCGACGTCCGGTCCATGTGGTGATCGGGGTGGTCGGCCACTACCTGATCATGCCATCGCTCGCCTTTATTCTGGCCGTCGCGCTTCAGCTTCCGCCGGATATTGCGGTAGGGGTCATTTTGGTAGGATGCTGCCCGAGCGGTACCGCATCCAACGTCATGACGTACTTGTCCAAAGGCGATGTGGCGCTCGGCGTATCGATCGCGGCGGTATCGACCTTGATCGCGCCGCTGGCTACACCGGCCCTTATCTCGCTGCTCGCGGGACAATGGATGCATATCGACACCAAGGCGTTGTTCATGGACATCGTGACCGTCGTGATTGTGCCGATCGTGTTGGGGGTCATCGTCAAGGCCCTGTTTAAAAGACAAGCGGCGGCCAGCGCGAAAGCATTGCCGCTCGTTTCGACCATTGCCATCGTCCTGATCGTAGCCATCGTCGTTGCCATCAACAAAGGGAAAATTCTCGAGACAGGTCTGATCATCTTTGCTGTCGTGATTTTGCACAACGTGCTTGGTTACCTCTTGGGCTACGGTTTCGCCAAACTGTTCGGTTTGAATCTGGCGAAAAGAAAGGCCGTGACCCTGGAGACCGGGATGCAAAACTCCGGCCTGGGTGCAGCCCTGGCAGCCGCGCACTTCAACCCGATCGCCGCTGTACCAAGCGCCATTTTCAGCGTTTGGCACAACATTTCCGGGTCAGTCCTGGCGACGTGGTTTGCGAAAAAAGAAGAAAAATAGCACGAAAACCGACCTCGCTTTTCTCCACATGGCTGGAGGGAACCGAGGTTTTTCTTTGTTCGACGGATTGCTGCCGATCATGATACGGTTGGCTTGCCTTTTCGCTGAAAAAGTTAGAAGGAGACGTAACGAAAACGCCCGGATGTATGTCATAATGATTACGTACGCTATGGGTAAACCGCTACGAAACATCCGAAACGGGCAACTTGCATGCCCGCTCGAAAGGAACGACAAGATGAGAAGCCTACATCCCTCCTTGAAAAAGCAATTCCTCCTGTTCTTCTCTGCAGCAGTACTGGTGACCGGCTGCAGCAGTGCAACAGCGCCTGACCAGCCGGAGTCGACTGCTCCGAACGCGCCGACCGGACAGACCGAGCCGAGCCAGCCAACGGGCGAAGCCTCGAAGCCCGCCGAGACGGATTCAAAGCCAGCGGCAGAGGAGAGCAAGACGCCTGTGAAGGCCCCGGAGAAGACGCCATCGGCGAGCAAAGAACCAGCTGCGGAAAAACAGGCTGCCAAGAAGCCGTCCACGCCATCGAAAGAGTCGGAGAAGATGCCGGATCTGGAAGTGGTCGCGGAGCCCCAGAGCATGACCGTGCTTGTAAACAAGCAACGCCAACTTCCGGACAATTATCAGCCGACTGATTTGGTCTATCCGAATGTCCCTTATTTGCTGCCGGCGAAAAGCGAAAAACGGCAAATGCGCAAAGAAGCGGCGGAAGCGCTCGAAAAGCTGTTCGCAGCCGCAAAAGCAGACGGCGTGTCACTGGCCGGCGTCTCTGCGTACAGGTCGCACGCCTATCAAAAGGCGTTGTTCAACCGCTACGTTCAAAAAGATGGGTTGGAGAAGGCACGGACGTACAGCGCTGTGCCGGGGACAAGCGAGCATGAGACGGGGCTGGCTATCGATGTCTCCGGAAGCGATGGAAAATGCGCGGCCACGAGCTGCTTTGCCGGCACCAAAGAAGCGAACTGGCTGGCCCAGCACGCTCAGGAATACGGCTTCATTATCCGCTACCCG
The DNA here is from genome assembly GCF_031583145.1 of Brevibacillus brevis. Taxonomy (NCBI): domain Bacteria; kingdom Bacillati; phylum Bacillota; class Bacilli; order Caryophanales; family Paenibacillaceae; genus Brevibacillus; species Brevibacillus brevis. Next base: position 2,909,611 of record NZ_CP134050.1, read on the forward strand.
GAAGGAAAAGACGAGATCACCGGCTACATGTACGAGCCGTGGCATCTGCGTTACGTAGGCACGGAGGTCGCCCGGGCGATCAGCGAGAAAGGCATTACTTTGGAAGAGTATTTCGGCGTCGCTCCGGTGTCGTCGGAGAAAAAGGAATAGGACCGGCAACCAGCCCTGTTTTGTCATCGTTTGTGACAGAACGGGGCTGGTCTCTGTAAAAGACAGTTTTTTATTTCGTATATTGTTGTAAAATATTGGCAATATCGCAAACAGGAGATTAGGCAAATGATGGTCATCGCTTTAGGGCTTGCTCTCGTACTCGCGACAGTTCAAGATCTTGGTATGCCCGGGCAATGGGCGATATTCCAGCAGAGTGATACGGAAACGAAGCTGACGCGATTCCGGGGGGAGCTTATCATGTTTCATCCGGATGTGCGGGATTTTCTCGTGAATAAAGGGTACGGAACTGTATGGAAGAGAATTGGCCAGACAGATGAAGAACTGATTCGGCAATACAAACTGGATCGACAAGTGCAAAAAGAATACAAGGACGGATTGACCAAAGAAATCGAGGCTGAATTGGTCAAGCGATACGGCTTGGAGGAGCCTCTTTCCCGTATCAAACAGTACGACCAATGGATAAGTGTGGAGCGGTTAGGGGCTGAGATCAGCGAGGTACATATCGTCACATTCATCGCGACGGAAGCGGAGGCCAAGATCGTGACAATCAGGGCGGGAAAGGAGTCTTCCGAAGTAAAGGAGGAAGAGTTCCTTCTATTGGATGAAGAGGGGATGAGTGAACCGTAGGGGATTCAACTGCATGAAATGCAAGCGAAACGGCCGCCCGGAATCAATGCCGGACGGCCGCTGCCACGTTCCATTACTATTGCTCGTTCAATCTTTCTTCCAGTCGGTCCCATGTTTCGGTGATTCCTTGGAGCATGCCCATGTCCATGACGGATTTGAGAGCTTCTGCCGACACGTATTCGGCACGGTTGACCAGTTTGGTCTTGCCACCCAGATCGATGAATTCCAGTGTGATTTCCGTACTAGGCATGGATTCGTTCACATTCCCTTCGGCATCCGAAAAGAAATCGGTGTAAACGATTTTATCCGGCTCGACAATCTCTTTGTATACGCCTTTGCCCCAGGATTCCATTCCGAAAAATTCGCCCTGGTCCTGATCGACGCACTTCATGCAGTAGTGCCAGACGCCCCCCGGACGGAAATCGACCGTGCACACCGGAACCTCCCAGCCTCTAGGCCCCCACCAGCGCTTCAAATGCTCCGGTTCTTTAAACATTTGGAACACGAGATCACGCGGCGCATCGAAAACGCGCTCCAGCACCAGCACACGATCGTTCTCTACTCTCGAAACCATTGCGCTCTTTGACATGGCAATTCCTCCTCAGGATTCTTCATGATTTGTTGATGGTTCCTTGTTCTGCAGCTCCCGCAGATATTCGTCCAGATTGTCAAATCTCTCTTCCATCACGCGCCGGAACGACTGTACCCAGGAATCCAATGCTTGGAAGGGCTGGGGGCGTAGCTTGTAATACCGGCGGTTGGCCTCGGCCGAAACTTCCACAATCCCGCTGTCGCTAAGCACCTTCAAATGCTTCGAGGCTTGTGGCTGTCTCAATCCAAGACGTTCAGCGATTTCCCCCACAGTCAGGGGACCGTCACGCAGGAGCTCGACAATTTTCATACGATTCGGTTCGGCCAATGCACTCAGCGTTGTCGAGTCCATGTCCGGATGTTTTCCTGACATGTCATTCACCTCTTTACGTCATCGTCTTTGGGGGGCGTCTCAACTCCTTTTCCAAAAGGGTCATCTTTTTGTTGCATTAAATATAACTTACAAGGAATATTCCTGTCAAGGAATGTTTTTGCAATCCTGGATAAACAGTTCGGCGGGAAGCGATAATCCGCTCTTCGATCACGAAGGATTGTCAGATCTCTCTTCTTTCCTGAGTGGATGGACAGGTACGATCCGTTACACGCTTAGGAACATTAGGGAGCAGGGGCGGCGGACTGTTGACATAACGGACGAATTCGCCCAGAAATCAAGTAGAGGTAGCCTGTGGAATTTCAAATGAATGAAATCCAGCCCCTTCCCCAAATCGGTTCCGTTAATTTACGTAATATTTATTATGTAATCACTCAGACAAACCATCCCTTTCAAGCTGAGAACGTAACGCGTGCATTGGCAGCGAACGCGTACAGGATGCGAATGTGCAGTCCCATCCCAGGAAGGGGGCTGCTTCCACGTTCGGGCGTGCTCCGTCACCGATAGGCAAGCACTATCCGAAGAAACAGCCTGCTTTCGCATAACGAAAAGTTATCCCTTCTCATTCAAAACCGCTATTTTATTTTTCCGCCTTTTTGACGTACATTTTTACCATATCAAGCAACGGACATCGCAAAAAAGGATGGGGATTCGACATGGCAACGTATCGTATTGGTGTATTGAGGGGAGACGGGATTGGTCCCGAAATCGTAGAGGCTACCGTAGCGATCATCGCGGCAGCCGCAGAGCATGCAGGCACGACCGCCTTTGACTTTGTATCATTGCCGATGGGATGGGAAGCCATCGAAAAGCACGGCGAACCGATTCCGGACGTGACCAAGGAGGCATTGCTGAAATGCCATGGGTGGATCATGGGGCCGCATGATTCCTCCTCGTATCCGGCAGAGCATCGGGAAAAGCGCAATCCGAGCGGAGAACTGCGCCATCACTTCGATTTGTATGCCAATATCCGCCCAAGCAAGACGATGGCCGGGATCAAGAGCGTTGTCGGAGAAGCGGATCTGGTCATTTTTCGGGAGAATACGGAAGGCTTCTACCCTGACCGCAATATGTACGCAGGGCTGGGCGAATACATGATCAACCCGGATATCGCGATCGTCAATGGCGTTTTCACGCGAAAGGCGGCGGAACGAATTGCGCATGCAGCTTTTCGGATGGCGATGCAGCGGCGGCGAAAGGTGACGATTGTCCATAAAGCCAACGTCATCCGGCTCGGGTACGGGCTGTTTCTCGATACATGCCGGGAAGTCGGAAAGCAGTATCCGGAAGTGACGGTCGAAGATTATCACATCGACGCGATGGCAGCCCATCTGGTGCGGCGCGCGAGAGATTTTGACGTCATCGTCACGACGAATATGTTTGGCGACATTCTCTCCGATTTGGCCGGAGAACTCGTCGGAAGTCTGGGACTTGCCCCTTCGATCAACACGAATGATCAGCAGGCGATGGCACAGGCCGCCCATGGCTCGGCCCCGGATATCGCCGGGAGAAACATCGCAAATCCGGTGGGTGAACTGCTCTCTACCGTAATGCTGCTGGATTGGCTCGCAGAGCGGCACGAGGACCGCGAATTGTACCAGGTGGCTCGTCTGGCGGAAAATGCGATGACGGTGACCATGCAAGAAGGGATTTGTACTGCAGATTTGGGAGGAACGGCTTCGACTACGGAATTCACGGAGGCCATTATCCAGCGGATTCGACAATCGCCGCGCAATGGGGAGAAGGGGGTTTGAAGATGACGGAGAACAAAGCGATCCGGATCGGGCTAATTCACGCTACGATGAATTCGGTGCAGCCGATCTGTGAAGCGTTTCGGAAACACGCTCCACAAGTGACTTTGCTGCATTTCATGGACGAGGGACTCATCTTTGAGCTGAACGAGACCGGGATGATTACCACCGCGATGGTCAGGAGGCTCGCTTCGCTGATCGAACGAGCCGAAGAGAGCGGCGTAGACGGCATCCTGCTGACGTGTTCGTCGTTTTCACCGTATGTGCCGCAGATTCGCGGCCTCTTTTCTACCCCGGTGGTTAGCGCTGATACGAGCATGCTCGAGTATGCGGTGCAGGCAGCGGAGCGTATCGGGGTGATCGCTACGGTGGGGACGGCGGGGCCGATTACCACAGAGCAGTTGAAGCAGATGGCGGCCGATGAAGGGAAGACGATCAAGGTTCGGACAGAGATTGTTCCGGAGGCGTTCTTCGCCTTGCAGAACGGGGACGGCGACAGGCACGATGCGTTGATCCGGGAAAAGGTGGCAGAGCTGTCAGCCACCTGCGAGATCGTCCTGCTGGCGCAAATGTCCATGGCGAGAGCTTTAGACAGCTTTGCGGTGCAGCCGTCTGTTCCTGTGCTGACCAGTCCGGACATCAGCATACGGACGATTCTGGAGCGGCTGTCAATGGAAGGCGGCGGCTCAGGCAGGCAAGCGGATCTCACTAGGAAATAGGCAATCCATCCCCGGGGAGCTGGCGGAAGACTCTCCGTCGGGCGGATTGGCATTCCCTTTTTGCATCACTGTCATAAAGGATTGCCATTTCTCATTTCGTCTGAATTTACTTACAATAGGCTGGTACAAATAGAGAGAACCAGGTGATTCGAGAATGATTTTGCGCAATGTGCTTTGCATCACGTTTGGCTTTCAGATTATGATTTTTGCGTCCCGGCCGATCATGACCCTGTTTGCCTCCCATCTGGGGGCGGGGACATTCCAGGTCGGGATTCTGGCCGCGACCTTTGCCTTTTTTCCGCTGCTGTTTGCCATCCACGCCGGGAAAATCGCCGACTACTTCGGAGACCGCATCCCGCTCTTTCTCTCGAATATCGGGTGCGCGGTCGGGCTCGCTCTGCCTTTCTTGTTTCCCAATCTGTGGTCGCTGTTCTTGTCGCAGGCGATCGTAGGCGTGTCGCACGTGTTTATCAACGTCTGCTTGCAGAACGTATTGGGAAAGGCCGCGACAAAAGAAAACCGCGATCACTATTTCAGCGTGTTCAGTACGGTCGTCGCCCTGGCGAGCTTTATCGGTCCCGTCATCGGCGGGTATATGTCCGAGCACATTTCCTACGGGTCCGTGTTTCTCGTATCCGTGGCGATCAGCGTCATTCCGATCGGATTTTCGCTCCTGCTTCCGAAGCTGGCCGTGCAAAAGAAGGAAGCCGCCAAGGAGGCGGGCCATTCCTTCACGCTGCTGAAGATCCCCCTGCTGCGCAAGGCCTTGGCGACAAGCGCGCTGGTGCTGTACTCCCGCGATATTTTCGTCGCCTATTTTCCTTTGTACGGAAGCCATTTGGGAATATCGGACTCGATGATCGGGTGGATCGTGGCCATTCAAGGGTTGGCGATGGTACCCGTCCGACTGTTTTTAGCCCAACTGGCGGAAAAAGCCGGCAGGGACAAAGTACTGCTGTTTTCCATCATCACGGCGGGCTTTTCATTCATGCTGTTTCCCTTTGTCGAGAATGCCTGGATCCTGCTCGTACTCAGTGCCGTGATGGGAGTGGGACTTGGCTGCGGACAGCCGTTGTCGCTGACGACGACCTACAATGCCTCGCCAAAAGCTCGTACAGGTGAAGTGCTCGGCCTGCGCCTGGCATCCAACCGGCTCTCGCAGCTCATTGCCCCACTGTTTTTCGGGGTAGTGGGAAGCTTTGGCGGATTGGTAGCGGTCTTTTACGTCAGTGGAGCGTTTTTGCTGGGAGGGGCTTTCCTGACGAAAGAAAAGGCCCGGAAGGCAGATGAGCCGATCTCCTCGGGGAGCTAAGGCCAGATTTGCGTCCTTACGTAGGCTCCGGATACGGAAACATGTCGATGACGCGGATGCTTTGCCCGCTAGCATTCGTAAACACCACATGCTCGCGGGTGAATTCCCGGGGACTTTCCAGTCCGCAAGCCGCCGCAAGCGAAAACAAGCCTTCCCGTAGCTGAAGAATGTAGTTCATCACGCGCCACTGCTTCTCTTCGGGGGCTAGCGCCTCCTGATATTTCGAGTCTGTCGTCGTGATCCCGGTCGGGCACTTTCCCGTGTGGCATTGCAGCGCCATAATGCACCCGTTGGCCATCATGAATCCTCGTGCGGAACTGACGCAATCCGCCCCTAGCGACAGTGCGATGGCGACTTTGTCAGGTGTCACGAGCTTGCCGGACGCAAAATTTTGAACCGGTCACGCACGCCGAATTTTCGGGCCGCATCATCCAGGATGAGCAGGGCAGCAAACAGCGGCAGACCCATTCCGTCTGCCATCGCTTTGAACGTCGCGCCCGAACCGCCTTCCGAGCCGTCTACTGTGATGAAATCCGGATAGATATCCAGGTCGCGCATGGTCTGGAAAAACGGGTCAAGCCGCCCCGGATCCCCGACGACGATCTTCACGCCGACCGGTTTGCCGCCTTCTTTTTGCAGGGTATCGATAAAGCGCAGCGCTTCCTCGGGGTTGGTCAGAAACTCGAAACGGTTGGGCGAGTTCACCGTTTTTCCTACTGGGACGAGGCGAGCGGCTGCGACTTTTTCGTTTACTTTGATCCCCTCGAGATGCCCCCCGCGGATTTTCGCTCCTTGATGGAATTTCAATTCAAACGCTTTGATGTTTGGATGCTGCGCTTTTTTCTTGTATTCCTCAATGGAGAAGTGGCCCGTATCATCGCGAAAGCCAAACAGCCCTGGTCCAATTTGCGAGATGATATCTGCTCCCGTTTCGAGGTGGACGTCTGCGACCCCGCCTTCCCCCGTATTGATCCACGATCCTCCGGCCATGCGGGCTCCCGTTCCTGTCGACTGAATATAATGCTCGCCGACGGCCCCGAACGAAGTGGCCGATGCCCCGAACATTCCTTTGAGCCGCCATGGATGCTGTCGGTTTTCTCCGATGACGATAACGTCCTGATCGTGCAAGAGCCATGGCTTGACTTGCTCCTCGATGAATCTTTCCCTCCGGGTAAACAGCCCTTCGTGGGTAATCTCGTATCTCTTTCCGAGAGTCGTTTTGTCGTTATCCACCCTCAGCTCGCTCGTCAATTTCGGAAACATGGCATTCGACAGGTAAAAGCCTGGCTTGTCGTAATCCCGCTTTCCCCCAAACGAGATCAGATCCGTCCGGTATTTCGAGGCAAGCACGAGACCGACGAAATCGTCCCGGGAGAACGGCCTTCCTTCCGTATCGCTGTCAAACCAGTACTGGCGAAACTCCGGCCCCAGCTTTTCCAGCAGATAGCGGAGCCATCCCAGGTATGGATGGGAGCGGATGATGGAATGCTTCGGCTTTTTGGACAAGGCGTACATATAGCTGAAGAAGACGATTGGCACCAGAACGATGAGAAGCAATAGGATGAGGAGAATAGTCTGGATCAATCGGTTAACCCCCTTGTGAGATCATTCGAACAAACAGGAAGCCCGATTAGCTTTCCACAAAAAGCCAGTGCTGATTCTGTTTTGGACGCGACTTTTGCTATAATGTGGGGAAAAGCTAGCTCGACTGGAGGAATGAAGGATGAGTACCCAAACCGATGGACCAGCTGGAGCGCCTTTGGAAGAGGAGGGGCAGATCCGTGCGCTGTACGCCAGGCTGATCGCAGGGTGGAATGAGCGAAGTGCAGAGAGGATGGCAGCCCCGTTTGCCTCGGACGGTTCGCTGGTCGGGTTTGACGGCAGTACAGTAGAATCTCGGAAGGGCATCGAGGAACATCTGCAGCCGATCTTCGCCAGCCATCCGACGCCGCCGTATGTGACGAAGGTTCGTTCAGTGCGTTTTATCGGACCGGATGCGGCTTTGCTGCGGGCGATAGCAGGAATGGTGCCGCCGGGAAAGACTGACATCGAACCCGGGCTCAATGCGGTCCAGACCCTCGTCGCGGAGAAGAGCGGGGGAGAATGGCGGGTCGTCCATTTTCAGAATACACCCGCACAATTCCACGGTCGCCCGGAAATGGTCGAGGCGATGACCGAAGAGCTCCAGGCGTTGCTCAAGTGAGTGGAGAGGAGGGATAAGAATTGTGCCGTAACATCAAAACGTTGTTCAACTTCGATCCGCCTGCGACGGATGAGGAGATCCATGCTGCCGCACTCCAATTCGTGCGAAAGCTCTCCGGCTTCCAAAAGCCGTCGAAGGCAAACGAGGCCGCCTTCCGGAAGGCTGTCGATGAGGTAGAAGTCGTCGCCAAACAGTTGCTGGAATCGCTGGTCTCCAATGCCGAGCCTCGCAATCGCGAGACGGAGCTCGAGCGTGCCCGGGCACGAAATGCCAAACGGTTTGGCTCGAGAGCTTGATCGGTTGTGTAGGGGGAGCGGGCAAGATGGAAGGGTCTGCTCGCTTCCTCCTTTTTCTCGTGTGCGGCGGTAGCAGGGTGACGATGCCAAATCTTGTGCTATAATGACTACGGGTGAAGATAATGAGCGAAAAATCAATTCGAGAGAGAATCATCGAGACGTCCATGCGGCTTTTTGAAGCGAACGGCTATCACCGGGTGACGGTGGACCAGATCGTGAAGGAGAGCGGCACGTCCAAAGGCGGGTTTTATCACAATTTCAAATCCAAGGATGAGCTTTTGTACATCATCCACGACCAGTTTATTTCCTATGTCCTGGAAAAGGCGGAAGAGGCCTACGAGCAATGGGACTCGCCGACAGAGCGGCTGCAGGCCATCGTGAAGTCGTTCGTCAAGATGATTGATCTGTACCGTTCGCAGGTGACGATCTTTTATCAGGAAAGCTTGTTCCTCGCCCCCGAATACTTCCGGGATATCGAAATCAAGCGTGACCGCTACAAAAAAATCATGTTTACCGTCATCCAGGATGGCATCGACTCTGGACAATTCCGCCCCGAGCTTCCCGTTCCCATCGTATCCATGGCTATATTCGGGATGGTCAACTGGATCTACAAGTGGTATCAAAAATCAGGCACATACTCCATCGAGCAAATCGCCGATATTTACGCCGATATGGTGCTGCACGCGGTATTGAAGTCTGACGCCATGGGCAAGCCGGACTTTCAGCGTTTTTTCCTGCAATCCTCCGACTTTCCCTTCAAGCCTGTGTAACTTCAAATCGATTCGATCTCGACTGCGCTTGGCCTAGTCACAGAGGCAAAGCGTGGGTCGTTTCTCCAAACTTCTCGTTGTATAGGGGCTGGTGCAACGAGTTTTCAAAAAATAGCGACAGACTGACTGGTTGGTCTGTACTATTATTCAGAAACTTGCTATACTAAAGAAAAAGACCAACTGGTCGGTCTTGCGAAATTCATTCAGACCAACTAGTCGGTTTGGGCGTTTTTCGCATCAGAGAGACAAAGATAACACGGGAGGAATCGTTGTGCTGACGATTTATGAGCTGAGAGAGCTGGTCAAACTGCTGGAGCAGACGGAAGTGGAATCGATCGAGGTCAAGGATGAACATTCCCGCCTCGCAATCAAGAGAAGAATCAATGGGACAGTGCTGCAAACAGCCTTACAGCCTGTTGCGCATACAGCACCTGTGCCTGTCAAGCTCGTGAAAGCTGCGACGGCGACAGTACCTGGAAAACCGGTGCCGGAACCGAGCCGGACTGGTGTGGCCGAGCCGCCGAAAGCAGCGGACAAACCAGTTGAGAAGGTAGAAAATTTGCATAAAATTACGTCTCCGATGGTAGGTACTTTTTATGCGGCACCTGCTGTTGATTCGCCCCCTTACGTATCGGCGGGCAGTCGCGTTGATCCATCTACGATCGTATGCATCGTCGAAGCGATGAAGCTCTTTAACGAGATCGAAGCGGAAGTGGCAGGGGAGATCGTTGAAGTTCTGGTGGAAAACGGCCAACTCGTAGATCTCGGTCAGCCCCTGTTCTTAGTCAAGACAGCAAAATAAAGGAAGTCCACCAAAGCGGGGAGGTCAGGATTCGTGAACAAGGAGACGCTGTTTCAATCATTTCCCGTTCCGACATACGAGCAGTGGCGGGAAGCGGCTGAAAAGTCCCTCAAGGGGGCTGCTTTTGACGCCAAGCTGTTGACCAAGACGTATGAAGGCATCACGCTGCAGCCGATTTACCGGCAGGATGATGTCGAAAAACTCGCACATATTCATGCGACACCGGGAGAGGCTCCCTATTTGCGGGGGACAAAAGCAGCCGAGACGAAGGATGCCCATTCGTGGGAGGTTTGCCAGGAGATCGTGGCAGCCGACGCTGCAGCGTTTAACCGGATGGCAAGATACGATCTGGAGCGCGGACAGACCATGCTGAACATCGTGCTGGATCGGTCGACATGGGCAGGATTGAACCCGGCAGCAGACGCTTTGGGAGCAGTGAATGATCGCGGCCTATCGCTCTTCCGGCGCGAAGATGTGGATACGGCCCTCGCAGAAATCGACCTCGAAATGGTTCCGCTTTACGTAGATGCTGGTCCATTCGCGCTTCCGTTTTTGAGCTTGCTTCTGGCTCATGCTGACGCAAAAGGACGGAAGCGCTCGAAGCTGTGCGGCTGTGTCGGAGCAGACCCGCTGGGTGCGATCGTCACGACAGGGACTCTGCCGTATCCGCTGGCCATTGCTTACGATGGCATGGCAAGCACGGCTCGATGGGCGGCTCGAAATGCGCCAATGCTAAAGACGATCCTGGTGCAAGGCCATCCGTACCACGATGCAGGCGCAAGTGCCGTGCAGGAGCTGGCGTACGCCCTGTCCACAGGGGTAGAGTACGTGCAGGCCATGCTGGAAAGAGGGCTCGACATCGAGGAAATCGCGCCGCAGATTCAATTCGCCTTTTCCGTCGGCTCCAACAGCTTCATGGAAATCGCCAAAATCAGAGCGGCCCGGATGCTTTGGGCTTCGATCATCGATTCGTACGGAGGATCGCCGCTCGCGAAGAAAATGACGATTCACGCGCGCACTTCCGCGTGGACAAAGACCGCGCTCGACCCGCACGTCAATCTGCTGCGCGCGACTACGGAAGCGTTTTCAGCGGTAGTGGGCGGGGCGGACAGCCTGCACGTCTCGGCATTCGACGAAGCGATCCAGCCTGCAGGCGAATTCTCCCGACGAATCGCCCGCAATACGCAATTGATATTGAAACAGGAGGCGCACCTGGGAAAAGTGACGGATCCCGCCGGAGGCTCATGGTACGTCGAATGGCTGACAGATGAAGTCGCGAAGAAGGCATGGGAAATGTTCCTGCAGGTAGAAGAGCAGGGAGGGATGCTGCAAGCGCTTCTTGGAGGCGAGCCGCAGGCGCAGGTAGAAAAAGTCGCCGGGAAAAAAGCGGAAGACATCGTCTCTCGGAAAAAACGCATCGTCGGCACCAACATGTACGCCAATCCACAGGAGCGTCCCGAACAGGCTGCCCCGCTGACGATCGACCCGGAGAGCCGATGGGCAGAACGACAGGCGCACAACGCCACTCATGACCGTGAGGCCGTAGCTGCGGCACTGGAGAATCTGGGGTTTGAGCGAAGCGATTTATTGGAAATGGCGGCAGGTGCTGTTCAGGCAGGGGCGACTCTGGGAGAGCTGACGAGAGCGATGCTGCCGGATAATCAGGTGCCCCTCGCGGTCAAGCCGCTTCGCCGCCACCGAGCAGGGGAATCGTTCGAAATATTGCGCCAGCGGGCGTATGATTACGAGGTCAAGAATGGCCACAAGCCGACCGTTTTTCTCGCCAATATCGGTCCCGTATCCAGGCATAAAGCGCGAGCAGACTTTGCAGCGGAGTTTTTCGCGGTTGGGGGCTTTGAGGTATTGCGCGACCAGCGCTTTGCCCATGCAGAGGAAGCGGCGCGGGCAGCTGCCGCGTCTTTGGCGTCAATCACAGTCATTTGCTCCGATGACGATACCTATCCCGGAATTGTCCCGGCGCTGGCACAGGCGATCAAGGCAGAAAAGCCGGACATGACGCTGCTCCTGGCCGGACTGCCTGAAGCGGAGCAACTCGCCGCATACAAGAGCGCAGGACTCGATGACTGCATTCACGCTCGGTCCAATTGCTACGAAGTGCTTCGCGACCTCCAGGAACGCATAGGGGTGATCTCATGATGAAGAGACCTGATTTTTCCAAAGGCTCGTACTGTTCGGCAACAACAGTGCTCGGCCAACCGGCTCGGCAAATGGACCCAAAACAGCTGGATGAATGGATTTGGCAAACACTGGAGCAGATTCCCGTCAAGCCGCTCTATACCAAAGAGGATCTCAGTGGCATGAGCCATCTCGGTTACATGCCGGGACTTCCTCCCTATTTCCGGGGTCCGTATCCGACGATGTACGTGACGCAGCCATGGACGGTTCGCCAGTATGCGGGTTTTTCCACCGCCGAAGAGAGCAACGCGTTTTACCGGCGCAACCTCGCTGCGGGACAGAAGGGGCTGTCCATCGCGTTTGATCTCGCGACACACCGGGGCTACGATTCCGATCACCCGCGGGTCGTCGGGGACGTAGGGAAAGCGGGGGTGGCAGTCGATTCGATCCTCGACATGAAAATTTTGTTCGACGGGATCCCGCTGGACCAAATGTCGGTATCGATGACCATGAACGGAGCGGTTTTGCCGATCATGGCATTCTACATCGTCGCGGCGGAAGAGCAGGGCGTCTCTCAAGAACAGCTGACCGGAACGATCCAGAACGACATTTTAAAAGAGTACATGGTCCGCAATACGTACATCTACCCGCCGGAAGCGTCCATGAAAATCATCTCGGACATCTTTGCGTATACGTCCAAGCACATGCCCAAATTCAACAGCATCAGCATTTCGGGCTATCACATGCAGGAAGCGGGAGCCACTGCGGATATCGAGCTGGCGTACACGCTTGCGGACGGGCTGGAATACGTGCGGACGGGACTTCGCGCAGGCATCGATATCGACGCGTTTGCTCCGAGACTGTCTTTCTTCTGGGCGATCGGCATGAACTACTTTATGGAAATCGCCAAGATGCGGGCAGCAAGGCTCATCTGGGCCAATCTGATCAAGCAGTTCCACCCGAAAAACGAGAAGTCGATGGCGCTCCGTACCCATTCCCAGACGTCCGGTTGGAGCCTGACGGAGCAGGACCCGTTCAACAATGTCGTGCGGACGTGCGTGGAGGCGATGGCGGCGGCTTTGGGCCATACGCAGTCGCTGCACACCAATGCCCTGGACGAGGCGATCGCGCTGCCGACGGATTTCTCCGCCCGTATCGCGCGCAACACGCAGCTGTACCTGCAGGACGAGACGGAGATCTGCAAGGTCGTAGATCCGTGGGCTGGCTCGTACTACGTCGAGTCGTTGACGGCTCAGCTCGTGGAAAAGGCGTGGGCGCACATCGAGGAGATCGAGGCGCTGGGAGGCATGGCGAAAGCAATCGAGACCGGCTTGCCCAAAATGAAGATCGAAGAAGCGGCAGCACGCCGCCAAGCCCATATCGACTCCGGAAAGGAAGCGATCATCGGGGTAAACAAGTACCGCCTGGACAAAGAGGATCCTCTGGACATTCTCGAGGTAGACAATACAGCAGTCCGGGAGGCGCAAATCAGGCGTCTCAAGGAGCTTCGCGAAAATCGGGATGAGGCGAGGGTGCAGGCAGCCCTGCAGGCGATCACGACCTGCGCGGAGACGGGAGAGGGCAATCTCCTGGCGCTGGCTATCGAAGCGGCTCGCGCCCGAGCATCCTTGGGCGAAATCTCCGATGCCTATGAAAAAGTTGTCGGAAGGCATAAGGCGGTAATCCGTTCGATCAGCGGCGTGTACAGCTCGGAGTACGCGGACGCGGACGAGGTGGCAGCCGTGCGCAAGATGGCGGACGAGTTCGAGCAGTGGGAAGGCAGACGCCCGCGCATCATGATCGCGAAAATGGGGCAGGACGGACACGACAGGGGAGCGAAGGTGATCGCGACGGCATTCGCGGACCTGGGCTTCGACGTCGATATCGGGCCTCTTTTCCAGACGCCGGAAGAAACGGCCAAGCAAGCCGTGGAGAATGATGTGCACGCGATCGGCTTCAGCTCGCTTGCGGCCGGCCACAAGACGCTGCTCCCGCAGTTGGTCGAGGAGCTGAAAAAGCTGGGCCGCGAAGACATCGTCGTCATCGTCGGCGGCGTGATTCCACCGCAGGACTACGCGTACCTGAAAGAGCACGGAGCGGCTGCCATCTTCGGTCCTGGCACCGTCATCCCGGTAGCTGCGCAAAACGTTTTGCAGGAGATCGTTCGCCGCCTGGAGGCTGCGAGCCTATGAGCGGCGGGGCGAACGAGCGACCATCCTTGCACTTTTCTTCGTCCGGCCGCATGCCTCGCCTTTCGGTCGAGCAATACGTGCAGGGCGTCCGGGAAAACAACCGCACCATTCTCGCGCAGGCCATCACCCTGGTCGAGAGCAATTCGACAGCTCACATGGAAATGGCCCAGGAAGTCATCAAACGGCTGCTGCCCCACACCGGCCAATCGATCCGCATCGGCATTACCGGAGTGCCCGGGGCGGGGAAGAGCACGTTTATCGAGGCATTCGGCACGATGCTGTGCGAAAAAGGGCACCGCGTTGCCGTGCTGGCGGTCGATCCAAGCAGCACGGTGACAAGGGGCAGCATTCTCGGAGACAAGACGCGGATGGAGCTTCTTTCCCGCAATCCGAACGCATTCATCCGCCCTTCCGCCACTGGCGGCACGCTGGGCGGGGTGAACCGGAAGACGCGGGAAACGATGCTTCTCTGCGAGGCGGCCGGTTACGATGTGATTTTGATAGAGACAGTCGGCGTAGGGCAAAGCGAGACGACGGTTCGTTCGATGGTCGATTTCTTTTTGCTGCTGATGCTGACAGGAGCGGGAGATGAGCTGCAAGGGATCAAGAAGGGCGTCATCGAAATCGCGGACGCGCTCTTGATCAACAAAGCAGACGGAGAGAACAAACAGAGGGCACTCGTCGCACGCGGCGAGTACAATCGGGTCTTGCACTACCTTCAACCGGCGACAGCGGGTTGGCAAACAAAGGCGTATATGTGCTCAGCGCTGACAGGGGAAGGGATCGAAGATATTTGGGACGTCGTCGGCCAGTTTCGCGAGCAGACGACCCGCACGGGAGGCTTCGAAGCCCGCCGCAAAGCGCAGGCGCTGGATTGGATGCACAGTATGACGCACGATTATTTGCGTTCCACCTTTTACAGCAATCCGAATGTAGCCAGTCTGCTGCCGCAAATCGAGCAGGCGGTGGCCAGCGGAGAAATGTCCGCGACGAGTGCCGTGCAGCAGCTGGTCGCAATCTATGAAAAAACGAGACAGTGATGGGATGGAAAGAGAGGTCGGACTATGAGCAGCATGCACGAAAAAATTGACGAGCTGATGGAACGAAAGTTTAAGGTCCAGCTGGGAGGCGGGGATGCCCGGATCGACGCCCAGCACAATCGGGGCAAGCTCACGGCGAGAGAGCGGATCGAACTGCTCCTCGACCCGGATACGTTTATGGAGCTGAATCCGTTCGTGGAGCATCGCGCTACCCATTTCGGCCTGGACAAAACGGAAGCGCCGGGAGAAGGGGTCGTCACCGGCTACGGCAAGATCAACGGCCGCCCGGTCTACCTGTTTGCCCAGGATTTCACCGTATTCGGCGGGGCTCTCGGTGAAATGCACGCGATGAAAATCGCCAAAGTCATGGACCTCGCGGCGAAAAACGGGGCTCCCTTTATCGGGCTGAACGATTCCGGTGGAGCCCGCATCCAGGAAGGGGTCAGCTCGCTGGACGGCTACGGAACGATCTTCTACCGCAACTCCATTTACTCCGGCGTCATCCCACAAATCTCGGTCATTCTCGGTCCGTGCGCGGGGGGAGCCGTTTATTCACCCGCCATTACGGACTTCGTGTTCATGGTGGAAAAGACGAGCCAGATGTTCATTACGGGTCCGAAAGTGATCGAGACCGTCACCGGTGAAAAAATCTCGGCGGAAGATCTCGGGGGAGCCAGAGTCCACGCTTCCGTGAGCGGCAACGCCCACTTTACGGCGGAGACGGAACAGGAAGTGCTGGAACAGGTGCGCAGGCTCCTGAGCTTTTTGCCGCAAAACAATCGGGAGCAGGCCCCTGTGCGTGAAGCCGAGAAGAACAAAGTCTGGCAGGAAGAGATGCTGGAGCTCGTCCCCGCCGAAAGCACCAAAGTATACGATGTACGCAAAGTGATCGAGCAGGTCGTAGACTTCGGAGACTTCATGGAAGTGCAGCCGAACTTCGCGCGCAATATCGTCGTCGGGCTTGCGCGGATTGACGGGCACAGCGTGGGGATAATCGCCAACCAGCCGAAAGTGATGGCGGGCGGGCTCGACATTCACTCCTCCGACAAGCTGGCCCGCTTCATACGCTTCTGCGACTGCTTCAACATCCCGCTGCTCACCTTCGAGGACGTCTCCGGTTTCTTCCCGGGGATCAATCAGGAGCATGGTGGCATCATCCGCCACGGCGCGAAAATTCTATACGCCTACTCGGAAGCGACCGTGCCCAAAATCACCGTCATCCTGCGCAAGGCGTACGGAGGAGCGTATGTGGCCCTCAACTCGAAGTCGATCGGCGCCGATGTCGTCTATGCCTGGCCCAATGCGGAAATCGCGGTGATGGGGCCGGAAGGGGCTGCCAACATTATCTTCGCCAAGGAGATCGAGCAAAGTGCCGATCCGGTGGCCACTCGCGCGGAAAAGATCGCCGAGTACCGGGAGAAGTTCGCCAATCCGTATGTAGCTGCCAGTCTCGGCATGGTCGACGACGTGATCGACCCGAGAGAAACGCGCTTGAAGGTGGCGCAAGCGCTTGAAATGCTGCGGGGCAAGCAGGAGCAGCGCCCTTATAAAAAGCATGGAAACATCCCTTTGTAGAGAGAGGATCGATAAGAGATGAAACTGCATGACATTCGCGAGTTTATCAAGCTGGTCAATCAGTCGTCCATTGAGGAGCTGGAGTGGCAGCAAGGATCGACGACCATCGTGATCAAAAAGGCTCCGCCGGTGTTGGCTGCTGCCGAGGTGGCTCCCGTGGAACAGGCGGAAGAAGTCCAAACGGGCTACCAGGAAGCGGCCGCGACGGCAGAGGCTGCTACCGAACAGGTGCAGGAAGCGGAAGTCCAGCCATCGATTCATACCATCACGTCGACGGCGGTCGGGGTTTTCAACGCAGCGGCAGCGGTCGGTCAAAAGGTCAAGGCAGGGGAGATCATCGGGCGCTGCTCCGTTGATGCCCTGCAGCTTTCCCAGGACATCGTTGCTTCTGCAGACGGAGAAATCGTGGAGATTTTCGCAGCAGACGGACAGCTCGTCGATTACGGCAAAGCCTTGATGGCTGTCAAACAGAGCTAGGAGGCGCACACGTTATGTTTACAAAAGTATTGGTAGCCAATCGCGGAGAAATCGCGGTCCGGATCATTCGGGCGTGCCGTGAGCTCGGGATCGCCACGGTCGCTGTCTATTCAGAGGCGGATCGCGAAGCCTTGCATGTGGAGCTCGCGGATGAAGCGTACTGCATCGGTCCTACCGCATCCAAAGACAGCTATTTGAACATGCCGCGCATCATGAGCGTCGCTCTTTTGACCGGTGCGGATGCGATACATCCCGGGTACGGCTTTTTGGCGGAGAACGCTTCGTTCGCCCAGCTTTGCCAGGATTGCAAGATTACGTTCATCGGGCCTGACCCGGAGGCCATCAGCAAAATGGGGGACAAATCCGTCGCCAAATCGACCATGAGCCAGGCCAATGTGCCGCTCGTTCCTGGCACGGACGGCCTGATCGACGACATAGACGAAGCACTGGAAGTGGCAGGGCGAATCGGCTACCCGGTCATCGTCAAAGCGACGGCGGGTGGAGGCGGCAGGGGAATGCGCCTGGCCTACGACGAAGAGGAGCTGGCCAAGGCCATCCGCCAAGCGCAGAAAGAAGCGGAGACGGCGTTTGGCAATCCGGGCGTGTACCTGGAAAAGTATGTGGAAGAGCCGCGCCACGTGGAAATTCAGATCATGGGCGACAAGCACGGCAACGCTGTCTACTTGGGAGAGCGGGATTGCTCCATACAGCGGCGCCATCAAAAGCTGGTGGAGGAGGCACCATCGCCCGCCCTGGACAGCGAGCTGCGCGACAGAATGGGGCAAGCTGCGGTAGCGGCCGCCAAAGCGGTGAACTACCACGGAGCCGGTACGGTCGAATTTTTGCTGGATAAGCACGGCCAGTTTTACTTCATGGAAATGAACACACGTATCCAGGTCGAGCACCCGGTGACGGAAATGATTACAGGCATCGACCTGATCAAGGAGCAGATTTCCGTCGCAGCCGGCAACCCCTTGTCGTTTTCGCAGGAGGATGTCACCATCAACGGATGGGCCATCGAATGCCGAATCAATGCGGAGAATCCCGCGAAGAACTTCATGCCGTCACCCGGAAAAGTAGCGAACTACTTGCCGCCAGGCGGATATGGCGTGCGTGTGGACAGTGCAGTCTATCCCGGCTATGAAATCACGCCGTTCTACGATTCGATGGTGGCGAAGCTCATCGTCTGGGGAAATGATCGGGAGGAAGCGATCGCCCGAATGCGCCGTGCCCTCGACGAGTTTGTGATCGAAGGCGTGCACACGACGATTCCATTCCATGAAAAGCTGCTGGAGCATCCCGATTTCGTCTCGGGGAATTTTGCAACGAATTTCCTGGAGAAAAACAAGCTGGAGCTGTAAAGGTAATTGGACGAAGAGTCGGCGAAAGACGCCGGCTCTCATTTTTGCAAGAAATACATTGCGGGTAGAGGTTCCATCCCCACTAGTGGATGAGAGGATGGTTTTCGAGAGTTATAGGCAGCTCATTACCAGTTTTGGAATAAAGAGTTGATCCGATGGAAGGCTCGTGATAAATTGAGAGTATTTATTGACTGAAAGGGTGACCAAGAGCCAATGATCTACGAACCCTATCTTCACGAAAAAACGTAGGGACGATGTTTCCGGATAGGATTCGTATGGCTTTTTATTTGGGCGATGGACGGCTTTCCCTCTAGGAGCCCGTGCGTCTTTCTGCCGCCTGCATACCTCCTGTCCGGACATCGGAATAGGAGGTTTTTTGTATATTCACGACCTGCTTCAGCAAAAGGCAAGTATGAAACAGCACTTTTTGAAAACAGAAAACGGAGGAAAAACGGATGAACATTCAGATACATGAGTTTGCCCTCGCAAAGCGAGATTCCGGGCCGTACGGTATTACGGCAGGGAAAGACGGCGCCATGTGGTTTACGGAACAAAAGGGGAATCGAATCGGCCGAATCACGGATCGTGGCGAGGTGAACTCCTACTCCATTCCGACACCGAACTCCGGAGCGATGTCGATTATTTCGGACCGATCCGGAGACGTATGGTTTACGGAATACCACGCAAACCGGATCGGCAGGATGTCCATGAATGGTCTCTTTACGGAATACGAACTGCCAGAGGACGGGGCAGCACCCTTTGGCATCACGGAAGGTCCGGATGGCACTATCTGGTTTACCGAGATGAACGGCGGCAAGATCGGAAGGATCAACCAAGCAGGGGATATCACCTTGTTTGCCTTGCCCAATCCGAAGTCCTTCCCTTCATTCATTGCGCAAGGGGCGGACGGGGCGCTGTGGTTCACGCAAAATCAGAGCAATGCGATCGGCAGGATCAGCACGGAAGGCGAAATAACCGAATTTGCGATCCCCACTCCCAACTCCGGGCCGGTCGGGATCACGAGCGGATCGGATGGGGCATTGTGGTTCGTCCAAATCATCGGCAATCAAATCGGTAGAATCACGACCGCAGGTGAAATTCGCGAATATGCCATTCCGACGCAGAATGCTCGTCCACATGCCATCATTTCCGGGCAGAATGGGGATCTATGGTTCACGGAGTGGGGCGGCAACCAAATTGGACGGATCACCACCAGTGGTGTGATCGCGGAATATGCCATTCCCACGAAGCAGGCTGAACCACATGGCATCGCGATTGGTCCCGAGGGCGATGTCTGGTTTGCGGAAGAGTGCGGCCAGATCGGACGCTTGACCGTCCTCGCGTAACCATCGCTGGCATTGCGGGTGAAGTATAGCTGCGAGAGGCTCACCCACAATGCGCAGATGGGATCGTATTTCCGGTAGTAAGTCGCTGCTGTTCCGAATGTGCTTGCCCATTCCCCGATTGGTATCACTCATCGTCTGTGGTGTCAGAAAGCCGAGAGTCTCGAACCGGTTGACTGGACGTGTTCAGACCACTTTCCTCCAAAAACGCTTGCCGTGCTTCCTTCACCAGGAAAACGAGCAAACTCAGCACAAAAACATAAACGAGATCCATAAACCAGATCAAAGGCATGGGTTGAGCGAGCATCGCACCGAGCATGGGTGACATCATCCCCCCCATGATTCCGGCCATCACGCCATCGATGGAAGCAGTGAGGGAGACGATTCTGCCAGTTGCAAATCCTGCCGCCATCCCAATCAGTACTGCCAGGATCGTGGAGAGTGCCAGATTGCCAGGAAAATACGGTTGGAGATTCAGTCCCAAACAGATTCCTGACAGAGAGCCGATGGCCATCGCCATCATCATGCCGTCCATGCAGGCCAGCTCGGACCGATTCCGATACGTGTACAGAATACTGCCAAGCGTAAGGAATCCAAGAAAGACCATGTTGAGCAGGAGCATATTCTACCTCCTTGGCAAGCCGTCATTTCGGACATACTGCTGCATGTAACTATTTTCGCTTTCGTCTGCAGCCGCACCGGCAAAAAACCGTGCATCGGCTGCCTCGGCAAAGGCATCTGGAAGCCACGTGGACCACCTCCTGCCATACCATATGTAAGTCCGCTTCTCTTTGTATTGGCAGATGAACGGATGAAATCGAAATGGACGTTCGGCTGCTGGACCTTGACAGTATTCAGGCTTCCGGAGAAAGGAGATGGGTTTTCGCGTCGTCTGTTTCACAGGGAAAATGTGTTAAAATAGAGCCAGACACAGAGACAAAGGAGAAAAACGATGCTGGTTCAGGTAGCCGAAGGAATCTATCAACTATCTGTCGAATTTCCGTTTGGCATGCGCCAAATGAACAGTTACATTTTCAAGGGCGAAAAAGGCTTGACCATTGTGGACACAGGCAGCTACTCCGAACAATCGATCGAGATCTGGAAGCGGGCACTGCCAGCCGAAACCAAAGTGGAGAAGATCGTACTGACTCATTCGCATACGGATCACATCGGTCTAGCTCGCTGGCTGCGGGAACAATTTCAAGCACCTGTCCTCATCTCACGGCTCGGCTTTGATGAGATGCAGAAATATCACCGGAAATTGCAAAACTATACGGGCAGCGATACAGCCTTGTATCCTTTCTTTGCCAGACATGGCGGGCCATTTGTCCAGGAAAAAGCCATGCTGGAGCAGGTGGATGCAGATTACTTTGAGCCGGATGAGCTGCTGGAGAACGGCCAGGAAGTGGAGCTGGGCGACTACGTGTTCCAGTCGCTCTGGACCCCCGGCCATTCGCCGGATCACTTTTGCTTCTACAATCGTTCCAGCCGGATTTTGCTGGCAGGCGACCATGTACTGAACGAGATTTCTCCCCTGATTCCCATCTGGTCCGAAGAGGAAGGCAACCCATTGCGCGATTATTTGGAGTCGCTGGAGAAGGTAGCGGAGTTGCCCGTGGACGTCGCCTTGCCCGGACACGGAAGTCTCATCTACGACCTCCAGACCAGGATCGCAGAGCTGCGGGCAGGACATGAACAGAGAATGCAGCAAATTTTGGAAGGGATATCCCGTCATGGAAATACCGCGGGAGAGGTCAGCCAAGCGGTGTACCGCTTTGACAACATGTCGTTTCGCCACTTGGCGGAATTTTTGATGACGCTCACCCGCATGCTGTACCTGGAATCAGAAGGGAAGCTTCGTGCGGAGCAGCGTGAAGGAAAAATTGTTTTCCGCCTGGTCGGATGACGGATGAACCTAGAGAAGCGCCTTGGGAAGCCAAGGCGCTTTTTTCTCGATCAATGTCGGTTCCAAGGTGAAAGGATGAAGAGTAAACAGCGGGGTTGGCTGGGGATTTGTCTTGCAAGCAATCCGCAAAGGGCGAAGGAGATGGTGGAGGAAGCTTTGAAGTAATTATTTCAGAAAATTCTATCAAAAACGAGGGTTTTACGGACGAAAAGGCGAATAGACTTGATTCAAGGGCATACGCGTATGTTATCTCTAGGATTTTTCGTTCGAACGACCGGGAACGATTGATGCTGTCATCCAAGACGACACAGTCTTTTTCATACAGATAGGAATGGATCCATTTCCTATCCAGCATAAGGGCAACATAGCGAGACTTCGAACACAGTGAGATAGCAAGACTTGTGCCCTTTGGGTACCGCGGCTCGCCAAAAGGAATGGCGCAGCCAGGTTTTCCGAAATATCCGATGATGGGGGGCGTCCTGAAATGAAAGCGCTTGTATTGGAGAGACAAATGAATTGTGTGGTAAAGGAAGTGCCTACGCCGACTCCTGGCGACAACGACATCCTGGTCAGGATCATGGCGAACGGTGTGTGCCGAAGCGACTGGCATGTGTGGGAGGCAGAAACCAACCGGTACCCTTCCAACATATTGGGGCACGAGTTCACCGGCGTGGTGGAGGAAGTCGGGAAAAATGTGACGCGCTTCAAGAAGGGCGACAGAGTGATCGCCCCGTTTTCCGGCAGTGAAGGCACCTGCACGCAATGTCAGCAAGGCCATACCAATATTTGCGACTCGGTGCTCTTGCCCGGATTCATGTACCCGGGCGGATATGCCGAATACGTATCAATTCCCTTCGGGGAGAGGAACCTCGTCCACCTGCCGGAAGAGATCAGCTTCGTCGAAGGGGCTGCACTCGGCTGCCGCTTCATGACTGCCTTCCATGGGGTCGTCGACCAGGCCAAAATCCAGCCGGGCGAATGGGTCGCGGTATACGGATGCGGAGGAGTCGGGCTGTCTGCCATCAATATCTCTGCGGCCATCGGTGCCAATGTGATCGGGGTGGATATCAATGATGCCAACCTGGAGCTGGCGAAGCAAATGGGAGCGGCTCACACCATCAACAGCAAACAGACGGATCCAATCACGGCCATTCAGGAACTGACGAAGGGTGGGGCGCATGTCTCCATCGACGCGCTCGGCTTTTCGCAGACGTGCGTGAGCGGAATCCGCAGCTTGCGCAAAAGGGGCAGACATTTGCAGGTAGGTCTCACGAGCAACCATGAACACGGTCAAATCGCGATCCCCGTCAACGAGATGATTATGAAGGAAATCAGCTTCATCACGACGCTCGGCATGCCGGCCCATCGCTTCGGGGCGATGCTGCCGCTCGTCACGACGGGCCGACTGACACCAGGCAAAATGGTGACGAGAGAGATCGCGCTCTCCGAGGTCAACGACATCTTTACGGGAATGAGCTCGTATTCCAACACCGGCACATTCGTCGTGACCAAGTTTGCTTGAAGAAATAGAGGAAAAATGGAAACAGCGCAGGCGGTTCCGAAGAAATGGAGCCTCTGCGCTGCTTTTCTGTGTCAACCCAGGGAGGATCGGGTGATGACTCCCGGCACTTTCCATCCCTCAGACAAAGGCAAAGCATGAAAATGTGCGGATCGTGTACGGAATAATCAGTATTGTATTAAAATAAGGACAATTCCTTTTTGCCCACGAGACCATTCTCATTTGGCGATCGGCCTTTTTCCCTTCGCTGTAAAACAAGAGAGCAAAGGCTTCTGCCGCTGGCATGACTCTTGCTCGTAAAGTTAGACGGATCTTATTCGGGAGAGAGCGGAACAGCCGGAAGCCAAGGGGGATCCGCCCTTTTGGAAGCGGGGGAATGTCCAAAGCTCGAGGGTATTGTGGGCGGGAAAACAGCTGTGGTACAGAAACGGTTTTTGACAAAGAAAAGAGAAAGCGAGGGAGCGTCCGTGGAATTTCCAACGAGGATCGGCGTATCCGAGCCGGACAAAATATTGGTGCACGGTTACGACTTGACGGAAGAGTTGATCGGAGAAATCACGTTGGCGGACATGGCTTTTCTTGGCGCCGCACACCGCAAGCCCACTATCTACGAATCGAAAATGCTGAATGCCTGTATGGTCGCCATCTGCGAACACGGTTTCACCCCCAGTTCCATCTCGGCCCGGCTGACCTATCTCGGCGCACCGGAGGCTGTCCAGGCCGCTGTCGCAGCAGGATTGCTCGGGGCGGGCTCCGTTTACTTGGGGGCGATGGAGGACGTCGCTCACATGCTGCAAGAAGCCTGGAAAAGGCACCCGGGTGAGGCTGACGCGGCTCTTGTCGCCAAACGCATCATAGAAGAACGGGAAGAGAAGGGATGGCAGCTGCCCGGATTCGGCCATCCCATCCACCGACCGGTCGACCCGCGCACGCCGAAGCTGTTTTCATTGGCGGAAGAACTCGGCTTCTTTGGCAAGCACATCGATTTGATGCAAGAAATTCACAGGCAGTTTTGCGCGAAGAAGGGCAAGACGATCACGTTGAATGTGGCGGGAGCGATCGGCGCGGTGCTGTCGGATATGGGTCTGCACGCTGGCGTA
Organism: Brevibacillus brevis; assembly: GCF_031583145.1. Lineage (NCBI taxonomy): Bacteria > Bacillati > Bacillota > Bacilli > Caryophanales > Paenibacillaceae > Brevibacillus > Brevibacillus brevis. Next base: position 2,933,893 of record NZ_CP134050.1, read on the forward strand.
GTGAAGTCATTTGCCGTAGCTGCCAGAGCTGTCGGACTGATCGGACACATCGTGGAAGAAATCGAAGCGGGGCGCAAGGAGTGCATGGCACAAAAGCTGTACGACTGCGTAGAGTCGAATACGCGGTACACAAACCATAAGCCGCAGCCATCCAAGTAAACAGAAAGCATTCACGGAGGGAAAGATATGAATTTTGTACAGATCAGACATAGGGGAGAAGAGGGACATATCGCTGTTGTCGAGCTTCATCGTCCCGAGGCGCGAAATGCGTTCCATACGAAAATGGCAGAGCAGCTTCTGCAGGCCTTTCAGGAAATTGCAAAGTCCGATGCGAGGGCCGTTCTCTTGCAGTCAGCCAGTCCTCAAGCGTTTTGTGCCGGCGCCGACTTGAAGGAGCGCAACGGTATGAGCGAGCAGGAGTGGAGAGAGCAGCACAAATTGTTCGAGCAAATGTTTTACGCGATAGCCGACACCCCGCAGCCGGTGATTGCGGTCGTGGATGGGTATGCACTGGCCGGCGGATTCGAGCTGGTGCTAAACTGCGATTTCATCGTAGCAGCCACGAGTGCGGTGTTCGGGCTGCCGGAGGTGACGAGGGGCATCATGCCGGGCGGCGGCGCGACAAGGCTGCTGCCAAAGCGCGTCGGCTTGCATACAGCAAAGGAATGGGTGTGTACGGGGAGGATGGTCCCGGCAGAGGAAGCGGACCGCGCCGGGCTGTTAAATCGATTGACGACGCCGGAAACCTTGCAGCAGCAAGCGTTGGCTCTCGCCGAAGCACTAGCCCGAAACGCCCCTTTGTCCGTCCATTACAGCAAGCGGGCAGTCGACGCCTTGTTCGGCATGGAGGATGAGCTGGCGAGGGAAAAGGAGCTGGAATACTACAATCGCTGCGTCGATACGGAGGATCGTCTGGAAGGCGTTTTGGCTTTCGTGGAAAAGCGCGTGCCTCGTTTTGTGGGGAGGTAGGGAGCCACATGATTGAATCTGCTTTTCACCAAGAGCTGCGAAACGGAGTGCGGGCGATTTGCAAAAAGTATCCGGACGCGTATTGGCGGGAGCTGGATGAAAGAAGGGCATACCCGGAAGAGTTCGTGAGCGAGCTGTCCCGGGCCGGTTTTCTCGGGGCGTTGATCCCGGAGCAGTACGGAGGCTCTGGACTGTCAGTCACGGAAGCGTCCATCATCATGGAAGAAATCAACCGCTCCGGTGGAAATGCGGGAGCGTGCCATGCCCAGATGTACACGATGGGGACATTGCTGCGCCATGGCACGGAGGAACAAAAACGCAGCTACTTGCCGAAAATCGCGGATGGTACGCTGCGTTTGCAGGCGTTTGGCGTGACTGAGCCAAACACGGGCTCGGATACTACCCAGCTCGCAACGATGGCCGTGCGAAAAGGCGACAAATACGTAGTCAACGGTCAAAAAGTGTTCATCTCCCGAACCGAGTATACCGATCTGATGATCCTGTTGGTACGAACGACACCTCTTGCCGAAGTAAAGAAGCGCACGGAAGGACTGTCCGTTCTGTTGGTCGACATGCGGGAAGCCGTAGGCAACGGGATCACGATTCGACCGATCCGTACCATGATGAATCACGCCACCACCGAGCTGTTCATCGAAAATCTGGAGGTCCCTGTCGAAAACTTGATCGGGGAAGAAGGGAAAGGGTTTTCGTACATTCTGGACGGGATGAATGCAGAGCGCATTCTGATTGCCTCCGAATGCCTGGGGGACGGATACTGGTTCGTCGAGCGGGCTGCCGAATACGCGAAGCAGCGCGTGGTGTTCAAACGGCCGATCGGCCAAAATCAAGGCATTCAGTTCCCCCTCGCACAGTCCTACATTCATCTGGAAGCAGCCAATCTGATGCGGTTTCGGGCGGCGGAGCTGTTTGATGCAGGGCTGCCATGCGGCAAAGAAGCAAACATGGCGAAGCTGCTCGCGGCCGATGCTTCCTGGGAGGCAGCCAATGCAGCCGTCCAGACGCACGGAGGCTTCGGATTTGCGGAAGAGTACGACGTCGAGCGGAAATTTCGGGAGACGAGACTGTATCAGGTCGCTCCGATCTCTACGAACCTGATTTTGTCGTATGTGGCAGAGCATGTGCTGGGACTCCCCAGATCGTACTGACCGTGGCGGGGGGCCGATCGAACAACGGTGAGGGGTGCTTCGCGATTGGCTTGAATGTACCCGAGAAGAGAATCGAAGCTCTCAAAAGCGAAAGGAGTAATCGGGGTTTCAGTGGAACCCAGAAAATCATTTCCCGCAAGGAGTGATGTCGCATGCAAAAGCGGCTGCCGTTCTGGATTCAGGATCATTTGGTTTTGCCCGTCGTTACGGCTCCCATGTTTCTCGTCTCCAACCCTGATTTGGTGGTTGCTGCCTGCCAATCGGGTGTGATCGGGGCGTTTCCTTCGCTGAACGCACGGACCGTAAATACATTGGCCGAGTGGATGTCACGCATTTCCGAGGAGCTGGCTTCCTCCAAAGCTGCCGAGCCGAACCGCAAGATCGCGCCATGGGCAATCAACATCGTCATCCGTCATCTGAACAATCGGCTGGAAGAAGAGCTCGAGCTGATCAAAAAATACGAACCCCCGCTCGTATTCACAGCTTTGGGCAATCCTGCGCCCGTCGTAGAGATCGTTCACGGGTACGGGGGCATTGTCTTCTCCGACGTGACCACCGTCCACCACGCGAAAAAGGCCATTCACTCCGGAGTAGACGGCTTGATCCTCGTCTGCGGAGGCGCCGGGGGACACGCAGGTACGCTCAACAGCTTTGCCTTTGTCAGCGAGATACGGGAGTTCTGGAACGGCATCACGGTCCTTGCGGGCGGGATTGCCAACGGCCAGGAGATTTTGGCTGCTCAGGCACTGGATGTCGATCTGGTGTTCATGGGGACGCGGTTCATTGCATCCACCGAGAGTACTGCGCCGGATGAGTACAAACAGATGCTCGTCGACTCGACGATCGAGGATATCGTCTACACGCCGACGTTCAGCGGGATTCCCGCTAACTATTTGAAGCCGAGCATCCGCAATGAAGGCCTCGATCCTGACAATCTCGGCACACATGCGGATTTTCAGAAAACCGGCAGAAAAGCGTGGAAAAACGTATGGTCTGCCGGACACGGTGTCGGACGGACGAAGAAAATTCAAACGATTGCAGAGATCGTCGGCGAGCTTCGGGCGGAATACGACCAATCGCTGGACGCTATCAAACAGCTTAGCCCTACACAGCGCCATTTGAAATCATCATCGTTGTCGTGAAAGATGGCCCTGGTTGGATGCGGGAAGTCAAGGCGAGCCCTGGCACAAGAATTGCAAAATCGTAAAAGAAGAAACAGTGCCAATCTTGAGGAGGAGCCTCATGAACAACCAAACAATCGGGCCGATTGAAATCGTGATGGGCGAAAAGGGAAGCCGCACACCGTATTCGACCTCCCTGTTGATCCGAGGAAAGGAAGATCGCACGCTCATCGATTGCGGAGGCGGCCCTTCCGTGTACACCTACTTGTCCCAACAAGCGATCAAACAAATTTACGTCACGCACTACCATCCCGATCACATCGGAGGGCTTTCCCAGTTTCCCTCCGCGCAAATCGTTACGAATCCGTTTGATTACCAGCGACTGGCTGATCCAGCTGAGATGGCAAAGACGAGCCCGTTCGACCTTGACGAGATCAACAGTCGCCGTAAATACGCCCAGCCGCTAGGGAAGCCGCATCTGATCTATCCGTATCATCAAGAAATCATCCTTTCGGGTACCAGAGTGGTCATGATCCATGCGCCTGGGCATTCGGAAGGCTTTTGCTGCCCCTACTTTCCCGATCACGGCGCGGTTTTGGTCGGCGATTTTGACCTGACCTCATTCGGGCCCTGGTATTTCTCTCCTGACAGTGACATCGACCTGTTCATGGAGTCAGCCCGTGCCATGCTGCGCGTGGATGCGGACCATTACATCACATCTCATCAAAAGGGAGTGGTGAGCAAAGAAGAATATCGGGAGAAACTGGAGCCGTATCTGGACATCATCGAGCGTCGGGATGAAAAGATACGGAGGCTCGTGGAAGGGGGATGTCCGCCTGCGGATCTCGTGTGGCAAGACGTATTCTTCTTCCGGCAGCATCTCGAGAAAAGTCCAGGGTTGCTCTGGATGGAAAGGATGGGAGTGGCGAAGCACCTGACCCGCATGATCCGAAGGGGAGAGCCTTTCGGGGAATACCTGAAGCTGTTTGCCGCTGCTCATCGGCTGCGAGAGGAATACATCGATTGCTTTCGGCCTCCGAGCTTTACCGGAAACGCCTATATGCTGATGCAAAAATGACTTCCCGATACAAATTCGACTTGGTTTCCTGGCAATTCCCACACCTTTTTCCGTTCACGGTAAGTCATAAATAAATCAATAAGTTGGGGAGCGCCACGGAACCAGATGGGCGCTCTTCACTCCCCATGCATCTTCCTTTTGGTACGGGAATTGCTAGATTCCATAGTGACAACCATGGGCATGGCAAATGTGATCGCAGGGGAGAGGGGTGGAGAATTTGCGTTCAGAACGTATTGCGGCCATCGTCGGGGTGGCCGAGTCAGATTTGGGCGTGACACCGGGAAAAAATGTGCTGCAGCTTCAGGCTCAGGCTGCAAAGGCAGCACTGGCCGACGCAGGGTTTGAGAAGGAAGAGGTGGATGCGATCTTCACCGCCGGAAACTGGGCGTGGTCCCCGAATCTGATGCTGGCAGAGTACCTCGGGATCCAGCCCAAGTACACAGATGGGACCAATATTGGAGGTTCTTCATTCGAATCCCACGTCGGCCATGCGGTGGCCGGGATCCGTGCGGGTCTGTTCGACGTGGCGCTGATCACATACGGCAGCACGCAGCGTTCGGATCAATCCCGGAACAGGCCGACACCCGTCGTGCAGTTAACCGATCAGTATGAGCGTCCTTTTGGCTTGCCCCTGACGGTTGGGGCGTACGCTCTGGCTGCCATGCGGCACATGCATCTGTACGGGACGACTTCCGAACAGCTCGCGGAGATCGCCGTAGCCACCCGGAAATGGGCGACGCTGAACGAAAAGGCGTTCAAAAGGGAGCCGATCGAGATCAAGGACGTCCTCGAGTCCCGCATGATCGCGGAACCGCTGCACCTGCTCGATTGCTGCCTCGTGACGGACGGGGGAGGCGCAGTCATCGTGGCGTCTGCCCGAGCGGCAGCCAGGGCGAAAAAGAAACCGGTCTGGATCTTGGGGCACGGCGAGACTCACACGCATCAATCGATTGTCAACATGCCGGATTTGACAGTGACAGGAGCGCGTGAATCAGGGAAGCGAGCGTTCGAAATGGCAGGGGTCACACACGACGAGATCGACGTAGCCGAGATTTACGACTCCTTTACCATCACCGTGCTCCTGACGTTGGAAGCATTGGGCTTCTGTCAGCCGGGGGAAGGAGGAGCTTTTGTCAGTGGTCAGCGAACGGCACCCGGCGGAGATTTTCCGATGAATACCAATGGCGGCGGCCTATCCTACTGCCACCCCGGCATGTACGGGATCTTCCTGTTGATCGAAGCGGCCAGACAGCTCCGGGGCGAATGCGGAGCGAGACAGGTGGAAAACGCCAGATTGGCAGTGGTCAACGGGACGGGCGGGGTGCTCTCGTCGACATCGACATTGATTCTGGGGAGGGACTAATATGGCTGGACAATTTCCGAAACCGTTGATAGATACAGATTCCCGGCCTTATTGGGAGGGGCTGGAAAGGCAAGAGCTGCGAATTCAGCAGTGCGACGATTGCCATCGCCACATCTTTTATCCGCGCCTGCTCTGTCCGCACTGTTTCTCGGACCATGTATCGTGGACCCAGGCGAGCGGACGCGGGCAAATCTACAGCTTTACGGTCGTCCACAAGGCGTTTGGGCCATTTGCGGAGCAAGCCCCTTTTGTCGTGGCGATCGTCGAGCTGGAGGAAGGCGTCCGCATGATGACTCGGATCGTCGGAGAACGGGAGACCATCCAGATAGGCGCGTCTGTACAGGTCCTCTATGAAAAAGTCGAGGAAGACTTGGTGTTGCCTTATTTTGAGGTCATCCGGACGTAAGCAAGCAAGGATGGCCATTGTTCGTGCTCTTGGCTAGGCTGATCAGGGTGGGTTACGTTTTCGTGCCGATGACCACTGTGGCATCGAGCTCCTTTGCATGTGCCACTTTTGTGGAGAGGCCGTTCCGGGCAAATAAATCGACGGTTAGCGGTACCTGCCGCTCGCTTGTCTCGACGAGCAGGTGACCGCCAGCAGTCAGCCAGGATGGGGCTTCTTCAGCCACTCTTCGCTGGATGTCTACCCCGTCTTCTCCACCGTCCAGCGCTACCAGCGCCTCATAGGAACGAGCCTCATGGGGGAGCAGTCTGATCGAGTCGGTGGGTACGTATGGAACATTGGCAATCAGGATGCCGACGCGCCCTCGCAAAAATTTTGGCAGCGGATCGAAAAGATCGCCGTCATAGACGAGGCCGCCAAGTCCAGTTACGTTTTCCTTTGCGCAACGAACCGCTGCGGGGTCGATATCTACGGCATGCAGCTCGATTCTTTCCAGAGCAGCAGCCAATACGGCGCCCAGCGCTCCCGAGCCGCAGCCAAGGTCCACTGCAACGGAGGCTGACTGACCGAGAGCGATGGCCAGGCGTGCGAGAAATTCGGATCGTTTGCGCGGGATGAAGACTCCGGGTTCCACTGCAATCCGCAGACCGCAGAACTCCGCCCAGCCGATGATGTGTTCGATCGGCATCCCCGCAGCGCGCCTCTCGACCATGGAAGCGAGGTCCGTCGGATTCTGTGCGGCGGAGAGGAGCAGCCGTGCCTCCTCTTCAGCGTAAACACAGCCGGCTTGCCTCAGGCTCGTAACGATTCGGGACTCCATGTCAAACTCGCTGCTATCGATTGCTGCACTTTTCTTTACGACGGAAGATTGTTTCCTAGCCATCACGATATTCCTCTCTCCAAGGGGCATATCAAGATCCCTTGAGCCATTCGGCATGCGTATAGTGGGCTTACCAGGGAAGAACCCCAAACGAGCAAGGATCGGGCCGTTTGGGGTTCTTCTTTTGCTGCAGCCGGATGAACCCGGCGTCGCCCCTTCCTGAAAATCAACCGCGGGTCAATTCCCGTACCCCCTGGATAAACCGTTCCACCTCTTCTTGTGTGTTGTAAGGGGCGAGTCCGGCCCGAATCCAACCACCGCTTTCGTTGATCCCGAGTTTGTCCGCCAATGTCGTTGCATAAAAGTCCCCGTCAGCGATAAAGACACCGTACTCCTCGCACATCCGTTCACAGAAAGCCTGCGGGGTCCATCCAGAGACCCGGAAGGCAATTGTGGGAGTTTTGGGTACTTCAGACGACGCCTGATACAGGGTGACGGCACCGTTCTGGGACAAAGCGTCGCGGATGTTTTCCGCCAGGGCGTTTTCATAAGCCTCGATCGCTTCGTAACCGGAGCGAATGCGCTCCCGCAATTCTTGACCCTTGCCCAGACTGGCGATGAATTCGATGGCAGGACGGATGCCCGCGATCCCCTCATGATTTTGCGTCCCCGTCTCCAGCTTATCCGGTATGTAGGCAGGGGCGGGCTTCAGCTTGTAAGGCTGAATCTGCTCAAACAACGCTTGGCGGATCACGGCGATTCCCACGTGGGGGCCGAAAAATTTATAGGCCGAGCAAAGCAAGAGGTCGGCACCAAGCGCATCCCGATCTATCGCGAAGTGAGGTGCCGCATGTACGGCGTCTACGGCGACAGGGATGCCCAGCGCATGCGCTTTTTGCGAGATCGTGGCGATGTCATTGATGGTTCCGACTGCGTTGGAAGCCAATCCCACTGCGATCAGGCGGGTTTTCGGCGTAAGAAGCGAGTCCAGTTCTTCGAGGCGCAATGTAAGCGAATCGGGATCGACGGGGAGCCAGCGTACCTTCATGCCTCTATCCGCCGCAATGGTCAGCCAGGGATCGACATTGGCCCGATGGTCGAGCTCTGACACGATGATCTCGTCGCCCTCTTTCCAGTTGCGTCCCAATGCCCGTGCAATGGCGAACGTCAAGGTCGTCATGTTTGCGCCGAAAGCGACTTCCTGCGGCTTCGCGCCAAAGAGGGCAGACACGGCTTCTTTCGCCTCGGCGATGACCTGCTCGGTCTCCCTGCTGCTGGGAAAAGACCCGTGGAGGTTGGCACCGCCGTTCGCCATGTACGTGTAGATCGCATCCATGGAGCTCTTTACGACTTGTGATCCTCCGGGGCCGTCAAAATAGACGGCAGGCTTGCCATGATACGTTCGGCTCAGTGCCGGAAACTGCTCGCGAACCGCGGCAATGGGAAAAAGCTCAGTCGTTTTCGTCATCTTCCACGTCTCCTTTTGGCTACCTGTATTTTCCTACTACCTATATATTATCACAATTATTCATCAATTATGGGAAAACCGTGCAAGGGAAGGGCTCGAGTTTACCGGCAAACCGGAGAAAACCGGATCCCAAACCGATTTGTGCGAATGCATGGAAGGGGATCCGTGCTTTCAAAAAATGACTTCGCGATTGTACAAACCAGAAAAGGGTATCTATACTGGTAGAAGAAACGTATTACTACATAGGAAGACGACAAGTGCCTTCTTCGTACCAAGATGTTGATGAGAGGGATACCATGCAGACGTGGATTACGACTTTTATTGAGCAGTTCAGCTATATCGGCATTTTTTTGCTGATGGCTTTGGAAAATGTGTTTCCTCCGATTCCTTCCGAAGTGATTCTGACCTTCAGCGGGTTCATGACGACCTATACAGCCCTTTCGATCCCAGGTGTTATCGTCTCGGCTACCTTGGGGTCAGTGGCGGGTGCCGTTATTCTCTATGGTATCGGCTATTTTCTTGAAATCGAAAAAATAGAAGCCATCGTGGATCGTTGGGGGCACGTCCTGCGCCTGAAAAAAGAGGATATTGCGCGAGCGAACGCATGGTTTGACAAATACGGATACTGGACGATCTTCCTGTGCAGGATGGTCCCGCTGGTCAGGAGCCTGATTTCCGTGCCCGCGGGGATGACGAAAATGAATTTCTCGCTGTTTTTGCTGTTCACGACGCTCGGAACGCTCCTATGGAATGTGGCGCTGGTGCTTCTCGGCTCGTTTTTGGGCCAGTCCTGGGAAAAGATATTGAACTACATGGAAATGTACTCTACCGTGACCTACGTAATCATCGGAGCGGGAGCCGTCGTATTTCTCATCGTGTTTCTGCGAAAGAGAATGGCCAAATCGTAGAGAGGCATGCTGTTACTCCTATTCCGATCCCAGTAGCCTGATTCGCCGTCAGTGGAGGGGCAGCCGTTTAATCGCGGCCGAACCGGGAAAGCTATCTCCTAGGACATCAGTACATGGCCGAACGAAAGGGATAGGTCTATGATTTCGCTGCTCATTACGGTAAGGCATCTCATCCGCTCTTTCTTTCATGCGATGCGGGATAAAGAGTTTTTGGGTCTCTTGCTGCTAACCTTGACCACGCTCTTGTCGGGGACGATTTTTTACTCGACCGTCGAAGGGTTTCACTGGCTCGATGCGCTCTATTTCAGTGTGACGACCTTGACGACGGTGGGCTATGGTGACCTCTCGCCTAAGACCGAGCTGGGAAAGGTCTTCACGATTCTCTACCTGTTTACTGGTCTGGGAATCATCTTCGGCTTTGTCCGAAAGCTTACGGAGGCGAGGACGAACAGAAAAGGCGAAGAAGACGAATAGAAAGAATCAGGCAAGACGCGTTCTATGCGACGCGTCTTTTTTGTACAGATCGGAAAGTATCAAACTCCGGTCCCGTATAAGGGCACCCGCGGCTCCGCCAAAAGGCATGGCAAGTCAGATTTACCTCATTGCGAGGCTGGCGGTGAGAATGAAATAGTCAGGAGGCTTCCCGGCTGTCATCATGGAAGAAATTGGCATGATGCGATGGTGGGCACGAGGGGCGTATCGTTTATGTTGCGGAGGGAAATGGACAAGTAGCAGGCTGGACCCTTGCACACGAACGGATCTTGATCGAGTCCGAACCATTCATCGAGATCGGCGGGCATCGCTTTTGGCCGAGAGAAAGGATCGGGGCTCGGCTGGGTGCATCGTCGTCTTTCCGCTTTGGATGGCAAGAGAATGGCCAGCGCCTTTATCATTTCCTGGAAAGATGGTACCATGGACTCACTACGGAGTATGGGAAGTGATGTAGGATGAGCGCAGACAATTCCATGCAGACGATCAGCCGCACGATCCAGATCCTGCGATCTTTTTCCAGGGAGGAAAAAGAGCTTTCCTTGGCGGAGTTTCATCACAAGCTGGGGCTGTCCAAATCCAGTCTGCAACGGATTTTGAATACACTCGTGAACTATGGCTTTTTGGAAAAGGACGAGAAAAGAAAGACGTATCGTCTCGGAAACGAGCTGTATTACCTGGGCAAGCTCGTGGAGGAGCATTCTCACCTCCTGACGGTGACGAAGCCGTACCTGAAGACAGTGCGGGATCGGCTGGGCGAAAGCGTCTACCTGAACATCGTGGAACACGGCGAGAGAAAGTGCATAGCGTTTGAGGAAGGGAAGCATGACCTCATGACGATCTCGTACATCGGGCAGACATCGCCATTGTACGCCGGAGCGTCAGCCAAGCTGCTCCTCGCTTATCAGCCGCCGGAGAAGATGACGCAATATTTGGAGCAAACCGCACTTCGGCCCCTTACGAATGCGACGGTTACCGACAAGGACAAGCTGCTGGAAGAACTCCGCGAGATTCGGACCAGGGGGTATGCCAGCAGCCGGGGGGAACGCGTGATCGGCGTATGCTCTGTCAGTGCGCCCATTTTCAACCGGTGGGGAGAAACGATTGCGGGGGTCTCCATATCGGCGCCGATCATCCGTGTGCCGGAAGACACGTACCGGGAATTCGTGCGAATAATCACGGAAACGGCAAGGAAAATCTCGGAGGAATTCAAATTTGCCGATTCATGACAACCGATTTCGCAATAGAAAGCACTGTCTGCGGGCAGTGTTTTTTTCTGCCCCCAGCTCCGCTTCAGATTTGAATTATCTGCAAATTCAACAAATTCTGTTGATTGCACCATCCAGATCCTGTATTATTTCAATTATAGGTATGTCGTACCGATAAACGGTATGATATTGAATCAGTTGCCTTTATTCTTTGATGAGGAGGGACCGCATGGGCAGCCTGCACTTGCCAATACAGGAACGGTCGGAACAAACGGAAGAAATCCGTGGGCATGTTCGCGAATTTTTGCGTCAGGAGAGGGAAGCAGGGACGTTCGTTCCGAAATGCGATACGTGGCTGAGTGGATTTTCGCCTGAATTCAGCCGCAAGCTGGGCGAGCGAGGGTGGATCGGGATGACGTGGCCGAAACGATACGGCGGGCACGAAAGGTCCGCGATCGAGCGCTATGTCGTCATCGAGGAGCTGCTGGCGGCTGGAGCGCCTGTGGCGGGGCACTGGATAGCGGATCGACAGACGGGGCCGCTCCTGCTTCGCTACGGAACCGAACAGCAGCGCATGTCGTTTTTGCCGCGGATCGCACGCGGTGAGTGTTACTTTGCCATCGGGCTCAGCGAACCGAACGCAGGGTCCGATCTTGCTGCCGTCCGCACCCGTGCAGAGAAGGTAGAGGGTGGCTGGATCATGAACGGCAGCAAGACGTGGACGAGCGGAGCCCATCATGCCCATTACATGATCACGCTTTGCCGGACATCCCCTTACCATCCCGAAAACCGGCACGAGGGCATGAGCCAGCTGCTCGTAGACTTGTCGAGTCCGGGCGTTACGATCCGGCCGATCTTACTTATGACGGGCGAGCACCATTTCAACGAGGTGTTTTTTGAGGATGTGTTTGTGCCGGATGACATGCTGATCGGACAGGAAGGAAACGGCTGGAAGCAGGGGATGACCGAGCTGGCTTTTGAACGCAGCGGGCCGGAGCGCTTTCTGAGCACATTCCCTTTGCTGGAGGAGTTGGTGAACCGCTTGCGGCAAAGCGGTCAAAAGCATCTGATGGCTCAGGCTGCCAAGCTCGTCTCGCGGCTGTGGACGCTGAGGCATATGTCCATCGGGGTCGCCCACCTGCTCGAAAAAGGGGAGACGCCAGATGTTGCTGCAGCGCTGGTCAAAGAGATGGGAACCACTTTCGAGCAGCAGGTGGCCGAGGTCGTTCGGCTTCTTTTGCCGACGTCGCCATCCGTCGACGCGGCAGACCGTTTGGATCAGCTGCTGGCGCAGTCGATCCTCCACGCCCCGGGATTTACGCTTCGCGGAGGCACGACGGAAATCCTGCGCGGCATCATAGCCAAAGGGGTGATCGCGAAATGACCGACCTCACGAAAATGCTGGTTAAATCCACGACCAAGATCATGAAAGACATCTGCACCAAGGAATTCATTGACGAAGCCGAACGAGGAAGGTGGGCTGCCGAGCTGTGGGAGGTACTGAGCGAAGCCGGGATGTTGACTGTCGCCGTACCCGAAGAGCTGGATGGAACGGGCGGCACTTTCGCCGAAGCATATGAAATTCTGCGACTGGCAGGCAAATACGCAGCGCCTATTCCGCTCGCGGAGACGTACATGGGCAACTGGATCATGGCCGATCTCGGACTCGCGGCCACTTGCGAACCGCTGGCGATCTTGGCAAATGAAGGCGAGCCCTTCCAGTTCAAGAAAGAGGGGGCGGGATGGAGCGTTACCGGAAAAGCGAGAAGCGTGCCGTGGGGGAGGCATGCCAGGCTGCTGCTCGTCTTGGGGGAAACGGAAACAGGATCGGTGCTCGCACTGATGTCTCCGACGGAGGCGAAAGTAACGACGGGGCAAAATTTGGCGGGCGAGCCGCGGGATACCATGGTCCTGGAGGCGGCACCAGTCGCGGATGAACATCTGTTTGCCGTAGATGCGAGACAGGTGCATTCCCGACTCTTGTCTACGGGGGCGCTTTGCCGTTCGGTCATGATGGCCGGAGCACTGGAGAGGATCGCGGAATTGACGGTCAAGTACACCACGGAGCGCTCGCAATTCGGCAGGCCGCTGCATCGTTTTCAGGCCATTCAGCACCATCTGGCGTCGCTCGCGGGGGAGACGGCTGCGGCGAATACAGCGGCAAGCTACGCCGTGGCGGCAAGCAGGCGAGGACCGGACGAAAAGGCGATTGCCATGGCGAAAATCCGTATCAACGAAGCGGCAGGCATCGTCGCTCCTGTGGCCCATCAAGTGCACGGCGCCATCGGATTTACGCATGAACACGTGCTGCATCAGTGCACGCGGCGGGTCCTGGCATGGAGAGACGAATGGGGCACGGAGACACAGTGGGCCGAAAAACTGGCGGAGCAGCTGATGCTGCTGGAGGAGAATGGCCTATGGCCGTACCTTTCGGAATAAGGATAGCAGCATGGTAGAAGAAAGCGCGTACCTGCTCATGCGGATGGTCTCAGCAAGCCAGCTGTAAGCGAACGTATCGCACGATGGATGAAGATGAACAGGAAGGGGAGAGGGAAATGGCAGACCTGCTTTTTCGCGTGGAAAAAGGAATTGCCCGCATCACCCTGAATCGCCCGGAAGCGCTGAATGCCTTTAGCACGGAAATGATCGACTTGTGGATTCGGGCGTTGGAGACGGTGCGCGACGACGATGCGATTCGTGTCGTTGTGTTGACCGGAAACGGAAGGGCTTTTTGCAGCGGAGGAGACATCAAGGCCATGGCAAGAGGAGAAGGATTCCTGCACAAATCGGTGGAAGCGGACGAAGATCTCGCTTCGACGGGGCTCGCCCGCAAAAAAAGTCTGTGGAAGAGAGTGCAGCGCATCCCGCTGTTGCTGCAGGAGATTGACAAGCCGGTCATTGCCGTGCTCAACGGCCTCGCGACAGGAGCTGGGCTTGACATGGCGCTCATGTGCGACATCCGGATCGCGGCAGCGAGCGCAAACGTATCAGAAGGCTACATAAAAGCCGGTATCGTTCCCGGGGACGGCGGGGCATACTTCCTGCCGCGTCTTGTCGGGGTGGACAAAGCGCTGGAGATGCTGTGGACGGGTGACAGCTATACAGCCGAACAGGCCAAGCAGATGGGGCTCCTTACCCATGTCGTACCGGATGAAGAACTGCCCGCATTTGTGGAGGCTTATGTACAGCGGCTCGCCGAAGGGCCGCAGGAAGCGATGCGCTTCATGAAGAGAGCAGTCTATCAAGGGCTCTCCACGGACTTGCGCACCTCGCTCGACATGATCTCCTCGGCTATGGGGCTGGTGACGGAACTGGACGATTACCAGGAAGGCGTCCGTGCAATCGCGGAAAAACGGAAACCGACGTTTACCTAAACGGATCGGCAAGACGAGCGGAGGTGGAACCCTTGCAGGCATTGGATGGCGTACGTGTGCTGGATTTGTCAAGGACGTTGGCAGGACCTTTCTGCACGATGCTGCTCGGTGACATGGGAGCGGATATCATCAAAGTGGAGCAGCCCGAAGTAGGGGACGAAACGAGAAGATTCACTCCCCCGACCTGGGATGGCATCAGCAGCTACTACCTGGCTTCCAATCGAAACAAGCGCAGCTTGACGGTCGACCTGAAGTCGGAAGCCGGCAGAGAAATCATAGGCGCGCTGGCAAAGACGACAGATGTGCTGGTGGAAAATTTCCGCACGGGCGCGCTTGATCGGCTTGGACTGGGGTACGAGCAGCTCAAAGAGATCAACCCGCGCCTGATCTACTGCTCTGTATCCGGATTCGGGCGGACGGGACCGGAGAAAAACCGCGCAGGCTACGATCTGCTCCTGCAAGGGTACGGCGGCCTGATGAGCATTACAGGCGAAGCTGGCGGTCCCCCGGTCAAGGTCGGGACCTCGCTCGTGGACATGAACGCCGGGATGTTCGCGGTCTACGGGATACTGTCCGCCTTGATCGCCAGAGAAAAAACGGGCTTGGGCCAGTTCATCGATGTGAGCTTGCTCGACGGCCAGGTCGCACTGCTCAACTTCGTGGCCACCAGTTATTTTGCGACTGGCAAACCGGCGGGGCGCATGGGAACCGCTCATCCGTCCATCGTCCCCTACCAGGCATTCGCTGCGAAGGACGGGGACATCATCCTTGCGATCGCCAACAACAGGCTGTGGCAAAGGGCGTGTCAGGCGTTGGACTGGGGTGATCTGCAGGAAGATCCGAGGTTTTGCACGAACGACGAACGCGTCGCCCACCGGCACCTGTTAATCGGCATCATCCAGGAACGGATCGGGAGAATGGAAATCCGGGAAATCGTGGAGAAGCTCGATGCAGTCGGGGTCCCATGCGGCCCCATCCATACGGTGGATCAAGTCTTGAACCATCCGCAAGTGCTGGCCAGGGAAATGGTTATCTCCGTCGAGCACCCGGTTGTCCGCGATTTGAAAATGCCGGGTTTTCCGGTCAAGCTGTCGGAAACGCCGGCGCAGCTAAAAAGACACCCTCCGCTCCTGGGGGAACATACCGACGAGATTTTGCGCGAATTGGGCTATCACCCCGAACAGATCAACTCGCTGCGTGAGCATAAGGTCATCGGCTGAGAGGCATGCAGGAAGGATGATTTTGATTAGAGTCGTTTTTTCCCCACCTGAACGATCATCGCTCCCTTACAATGAAAAGAAGAGGAGTGATGATCATGCCAAACGAATCTCCCCAAGTGGAGTTCCAGCAATGGCTGGACGAGTGGAGCGCAAAAAGAGATGGGTGCGGAGTCCAGGTAGCCGCTTACGTCAAAGGCAAGCTCGTCATTGACGCCTGCGCCGGCATAGCCGACCCTGCTTCGGGACAGCCGGTAGATAAGGACACGTTGTTTATTGCCCAATCCTGTTCCAAAGGGGTGACGGCTACGGCCATCCATCTGCTGGTCCAGCAGGGAAAGCTGGCCTATGACGATCCAGTGGCAGCATACTGGCCCGAGTTTGCAGCAAATGGAAAAGCAGGGATTACGATCCGGCACGTGCTGTCCCATCAGGCCGGGATCCCGCATATGCCCAAACACGCCGATATGGCCTTGATCTGCGATTGGAACGCAATGATTCATGAGATGGAACAGCTTTCGCCGATTTGGGAGCCCGGAACCAAAACGGGGTATCATGGACTCACCTACGGCTGGATCCTGGCAGAAACAGCTGCACGGGCAGACGGACGTCCTTTCTCCAGAATCGTTCAGGAAGAAATTAGCGCCCCATTGGCGATTGCCAGCCAGCTTTACATGGGTGCTCCTCCGGAGGCGGAGAGGCGAATTGCCAAAATAAGCGGGGAAGCGGTGCCGATTGCCCTCTTGCCCGAAGATCATCTGTTGAGAAGGGTGCTGCCGCCAGCTGTGGTGCCGATTGTCAATCCGGAATGGAACGATCCGGCGTTTCATCAGGCCGTGATTCCGGCGGTCAATGGCGTGATGACGGCAAACGCGCTCGCCCGTATGTACGCTTCCCTGATCGGCGATGTCGTGGACTGTGTGCGTCTGCTTCAGCCAGCCCGCATGCAGGAGGCGACCAGTTTGCAAGCGGATCGGCTGGACGAAGTGTTCCAGGTGAGCAATCGCATCGCGCTCGGGTATTATTTGGGCAACCCGGCCAACATGCAGGCGATGGGCGACGACCCGCGTGCGTTTGGCAATGGAGGTATCGGCGGGATGATCGGATTCGCCGATCCGGCAAAAGGTTTTTCTTTCGCCGTATTGACCAATCACATGACGAGCGAGCGGGCCGCACAGCCTCTCGATGTTCAAATGGCGGCAAAGGTCAGGGAATTGCTGCAGCTTGATTCTACCAGGTGAAATGAGAGAGTCGCTTGCTGGCGGCTCTTCTTTTTTGTATGGGGTCATCCAGTTTTTTCCCATTCCACATGAAAGCGGAGGTGGTATACTTGGGAAAAGTTTGCAGGTCGTAAGGCAACAATCGGATCACGATTATGGGGAGGTGTACCCGGACATGGAAACAAACGGGGATGGGAAAGAGCGATTGATCGAGCTTCATCAAATCGGGAGAGCGGATACCCGCGATCTGGGGGAAGTGAAGCAGCTTTTTTTGGAATATGCGGCGTCCCTGGATCTCGATCTTTCCTTCCAAGACTTTGCGTCAGAAAGCGAGACTTTGCCAGGCAAGTACGGAGAGCCGGATGGCGCCCTGCTCATCATGCGAGTAGACGGAAAAGCGGCGGGATGCATCGCTCTTCGAAACATTGCGGATGGGATCTGTGAAATGAAGAGGCTATATGTACGGGATGCTTACAGGGGGTTGGGGCTGGGGAAAATCCTGATTCAGGCGGTTATGGAAAAGGCAGCTCAGCTTCAATATGCCTATATCAGACTGGATACGCTGCCTTCCATGGCAAAAGCGCAGACGTTATATCGCTCTTTTGGTTTCTATGAAATTGAACCTTATGTATTCAATCCGATAGAAGGAACCAAATTCATGGAGGCCAAGCTATTATCCAATGCCCCAGATCCGACAAAATAGGCACCCTCATTGGGCTCTTGAATAAGATAGCGAAGAAGTTCCCTTCTTCGAGTTTGATCCTTGCGGGGTGTACGAATGGGCAACAAAAACATCGGCCAAGATCTAACGCTGATAGGTGTGTGGTTAACATTGATGGCCGACTTCTTCGCTGCCATAGGGACGACTGTGTTGACCGAACCGGAAGGCGGTTCAGACAATAACGGACAGCAGCAAATGACCGATCTGCAATCGCAATTGAAAGATCAGCAAAAGCAAATCAAAAAACAGCAAGTCCAGTTCGAATTGCTTCAGATGCAAATCGAGCTTCGCGAATTGGAGCAGCAAGTCAAGCAACGAAAGAGGTAGCTTGATTCATCCATCACTTTTGGCAAGAAGGGGATCCCGATGTCGTCTTGTAAAGATGATGATGTAGCCGTCATCGCTCTATGGATCATCGCCATTGGCGTTATCATATTGGCGATCGATAAAACGACGAGACTGAACAATCAATCGGATAGCAAGCAAATGGCGCCACCCACCTGTGCCCCGTGTCATTCATCGGAAGACCAGCAATGGGATCAGATCCAGAAGCAACTCGCACAGCTAAAAGACGGGCTGAGCCAATTGAAGAAAATCTGCAAGTCAGAAGATTGACACCCCTTCACTCCTTTTGAGAAAAGTTGGACGAGTCTATGAACAAAAAGCGGCATGATACTGGCCAAGAACTCGACTGGTTCTGGCCTTTTTTATGGGAACGGGAGAGTGTGTTCGCGTCCTGATCCGCTTTCCGGAGATTCTCTCCACTTCTTGCAGAAAAAAAGGATATTTCCAAAAATGCGCCATAAAATGTATCACTATTCTGAAAAATGACAAGAAAGGTGCTTGGTGACGCGTGCACACACCCGTAGCGATCTGTGAGCTTTCTATCAAGATCAGCAGTTACGTCAAATCATTGACCAAGTCTGAAAAGAAAGTGGCGCTTTACGTTCTCGATCATTTTGAAGACATCCTCAACATGTCGGTGACGGATCTGGCCGAGCAGGCCAACGTCGGGGAGACGACCGTACTCCGCTTTTGCCGCAAGCTGGATTTCAAAGGGTACCAGGAATTCAAGCTGGCGCTCGCCAAAAGCACGGTCCACCCGCTCGCAAACCTGCACAGCCAGCTCACGGAAAGCGATCCGTTTCAGGTCATGCTGCAAAAGGTCAACGCGTCCAACGTGCAAGCGATTCAGGAAACGACAGGCATGGTCGATGCGAAAGAGCTGAATCGGGCCGTCGAGCTGATCTTGAACAGTCGCAAGATCCATGTATACGGGGCAGGCGTATCCGGGGTGACGGCACTGGATGCCAAAAGCCGTTTCATGCGGATCGGTTTGTCGGTAGACGCCTTTCTGGATGCGCATCAACAGGCGATGGCGGCGACGACGCTGTCCGAAAACGACCTGGCTATCGGCTTTTCGGTATCGGGAAGCACGAAGGATACAGTGGACGCTCTTCGCATCGCCAAGGAAAACGGCGCCAAGATTATTGCCGGAACTCATTTCGCCCGCTCACCCGTGACAAAAATGGCGGATGTCGTACTGCTGCACGGCGGGAGGGAGACGCCGTTGCAGGGCGGGTCGCTGGCGGCAAAAATCGCGCAGCTGCACGCAGTCGATTTGCTGTATACCGGCGTCGCGCTGCGGATGAAGGAAAAAGCGCTTTACTTCCGGGAAAAGGCTGCGAAAGCCGTCGCGGACAAAGCGTATTGAACGATGCGGCCAACTCCCAAACGAAATGATCAAACTGGCGAAGAAAGGATGCGACGATGCTGGAGAACTTGCGGGGCGGTCTGGTGGTTTCGTGCCAGGCTCTGGCAGATGAACCGCTGCATGGACCGCAATTCATGGAACGAATGGCGTTGGCGGCAAAGCAAGGCGGGGCTGTCGGGATTCGGGCGAATGGGTATGCGGACATCCGCGCCATCAAAGCGAGCTTGGAGTTGCCGGTCATCGGGATCAACAAACGGAACATCCCCGGCTTTGACGCATTCATTACCCCTACCAAGGAAGATGCGCGAATCGTGCATGAAGCGGGAGCGGATATCATCGCCGTGGACGCGACGAGTCAAAGTCGTCCGGAATCCTTGGCGGAGCTGGTCCGTTACATCCGATTCGACCTGGGCAAACCGGTGATGGCCGATGTGGCAACACTCGAGGATGGCGTCCGTGCCGAGCAGCTCGGCTGCGATCTCGTGGGAACGACATTGTCCGGCTATACGCCGGCTACTCGTGGAGGATCGGGAAGGGGGCCGGATTTCGAACTGTTAAAGGACTTGGTGGCGCGCCTGCGTATTCCAGTGATCGCAGAAGGACGGATCCACACGCCTGAGCAAGCGAAAGAGGCATTGCGGCTGGGTGCGTTTTGCGTCGTGGTCGGGGGCGCGATTACCCGACCCCAGGAAATCACCAGACGTTTTCTGGAAGGGATGAAGGAATGAAGAAAGCCATCGGGATCGATGTGGGGGGCACGAAGATTCGAGGGGGGATCGTTCGGGAAGACGGCCAGCTCCTGAAGGTACAGGAAGTACCGACGGAAGCGCACCTCGGAGGAAAGGAAATGGTGGAGAGGATCATTCGCCTCATTCATCAACTGGGCACAGTGGAAGTGGCTGGCGTCGGAGTGGGGACGTCCGGACAGGTAAGTCTGCAAGGCGAACTGCTGTCGGCGACCGATTTGTTTCCGGAATGGGCGGGAATTGCGCTGCAACGCGTATTGCAAGAGAGGCTGCAGCTTCCCGTTCGGGTCGTGAACGACGTGCAGGCAATGGCGCTGGGCGAACTGGCTTTTGGTGCTGGCCATCGCTACAAGGATTTTCTTTGCCTCGCGCTTGGAACCGGTGTGGGCGGGGCGATCGTTTACAAGGGCAGACTCATGCGCGGAGCCAATGGAGCGGCAGGCGAAGTCGGGCACATGCTGCTGCATCCCGGGGGCCGCCGTTGTCCGTGCGGCCAAGTCGGGTGCTTCGAGGCTTACGTCTCAGGCAGGGCGTTGGAGGAACGCTATCTGGAGAGGACGGGCGTTCGCCAGACAGGCAGTTCCATTCTCCAGAGTCCATGGGAGGGTGACCCGCGCGCGAGCGGTCTTTTGGAGGAATATCTCGAAGATTTGTGCAAAGGGATCGCATCGCTGGTCGCCGTTCTCAATCCGCAGGCGGTCATTCTTGGAGGCGGAGTCGCCCGGAGCTTGCCGCCCTATGTACCGCAAGTGGAGAAGAAGGTGCTCAGTCTCCTCAGCAGGGCTGCGGCACAGAACTTTTCTCTGGTTCTGTCGGAATTGGGCGACAGCTCGATGCTGCTCGGAGCAGGCAGTTTGTTGTTCGATCAGAAGGAATGAGGGCAAAGGAGGAAGGGGCATGAAACACCATGGAAAATGGCTGTCTGCACTCGTGACGGCAGGAATGCTCGTCGCGCTCAGCGGCTGCTCGGGCTCATCCGGTCAGCCATCGGCACCGAGCCAGCCAAGCACGGAGCCGGGGACATCGAAACCCGTCGAGAAACAAACGGTGACGATGCTGTACTGGCCGGGTCCGGAAAGCGACGCCATGCAGAAGGTCGTCGATCACTACAATCAGATGCAAGGGGCTACCGATGGGGTCGAGGTCAAAATGGCGCCTGCCCCTCGCGAAGGATTTTGGGAAAAGGAAGCCGCGATGATGGGGGCAGACAATAAGGATATCGACGTGTACTTTACCGCCAGCTACAAGATCGGGGAGCATAAAGACGACTTGCTGCCGCTCGACGAAAAGCTGGGCGACAGCCTCAAGCTGTACATTGGGACTACGATCGACTCGCTGAAAAACGGTGGGCAGACGTATGCGATCCCGACAGACGTATCCAACCATTTCATGTACTACCGAAAAGATTTGATCGACCGACTGCTCACCGATGCGAATTGGCAAGCTGCATACAAGGAAGTGAGCAAAAAAATAACAGGCAAGGAGCTTGTGCCCAAAAAACCGGAGGAGTGGAACTGGGACGACTTCACTGCGACCGCCGCCTTCTTTACCCAGAGCATCCATCCGGACTCTCCGACCCAATACGGCACGGTTCTCCAAGCGAAAAACCTGATCTACAACGTCATGATCTGGGATGACATCCTCTACTCTCTGGGCGGCTCGTGGTACACAAGCGACGGCAAAGCTAACTTTGATACCCCGGAGACGAGAAAAGCGCTGGAGGTGTACGCCAGCCTCACGAAAAACGGGATATCGCCGGCAGCAGCATCGACCTTTGAATATCCCGAGACCAATCAGGCGTTCCAGTCCGGCAAGGCAGCCATGATCCTGCAATGGAGCGCGGCCTATCACGAGCTGACGGATCAGGCCAAGAGCGGACAGATCTTCGACAAAGTCGGCATCGCTCCCATCCCTGGCGACCAGCACAAGACCCATGTGCATTCCCTCGGCGTAGGCATCAACAAGCATTCCGACAAGCAGGAAGCGTCCCTGAAGTGGATGAAATACCTGGCGACGAAGGAAGCGATGCAAACCTACGCGGAAAACGGCGGGATCCCGCCAGTGGCCGACGTCTTGAACGGCATGAAAGAGAAGCGGCCGGAGTTTCCCGCAATCGCGCAGCATGTGGATCAGTACGGGTATGTCGTCGACACCAGCGAGAAAGTGTTCCCCATTCTCGAAGTGCTGGCGAGGCATTTTTCGGCGGTCTGGGCCGGGCAAGCCGATGCGGATGCCGCAGCGAAAAATGCGCAGGCGGAAGTCACGACCTTGCTCGGGAAGTAGCGGCCGTTGCTGTACACGAGAAAACAGGCGTACTGGATGATGGCTCCTTTGGCAGTAGTGGTGATCGCGCTGGTCGCGTTTCCCACCCTGTACGCTTATTTCGTGAGCGTGCATGATGCCCGGCTGTCGGGAGCATCTGCCTCCTTTATCGGTCTAAATAACTACACGGCGACGCTGACAAACGGATCGTTTTACGGCTCCATTTGGTACAGTGCAAAGTTTGCGCTGTTTGCGACCATCGCGGAGCTGATCGCCGGAGTGGGGCTCGCCCTCTTGTTCAATCGGACGTTTCGGGCAAAAGGACTGTTTACGAGCTTGCTCCTTCTCCCGTTGATGGTGGCACCATCCTTGTTTGCCCTTATCTTTCGCCTCATGCTTAACGATTTCGTGGGAGTGGTGCCGTACTACTTGAACGAATGGGGAATAAGGGTGCAGCCCTTTGACCCCGCATTGGTAAACACGACGCTGATCGCGATCGACGCTTTGCAGTGGACGCCATTCGTTTTCGTGATCGTCTACGCCGGCCTAGCGACCATTCCCGACGAGCTGTACGAAGCGGCGCGAGTGGACGGGGCGAGTCCCGTGCAGAGCTTCGTTCGGATCACGCTGCCGCTGCTCGTACCGACGCTCGCGATCGTTGCTTTTCTGCGGGGGATCGACGCGTTCAAGATTTACGACATGATCTACGTCCTGACCAATGGCGGGCCGGGAGAGCTCACGACGAGCGTCAGCCTGTTCATTTACAAAAAGGCGTTTCTGGAAGGCAATATCGGAGAGGCAGCAGCCGCGAGCATCCTGTTGACCTTCATTCTGGCCCCGCTGCTGGGCCTGGCCGTGAAATTCATCGTGAGGAGGGGAGCCTAGCCATTGAAAACAGCAAGACGAATGGTGTTTTGGCTGCTGCTCGCGGCGATCCTGCTCGTGTTCCTGTTTCCCTTGCTGCTGGATTTCCAGACGTCGCTGAAAACGGAAGGCGACATCGCTTCATTCCCGCCCAAATGGGTGTTCACACCGACTCTGGAGCATTATGAAAACGTCTTTTCGGGCTCCGGTTATCCGTTTGGCCAGTTTTTCCTCAACAGCTTTGTCATCGCGTCCGGCACCAGTATCGTGACAGTACTCGTTTGCATTCCTGCGGCTTACGCAATGGTGCGGTTTGGGGTCGGCCTCAAAAAGTTCTTTTCGTTCATCATCAGCCTCAAGCTGCTTCCCCCGATCGTCTTTGCCATTCCGTACTTCGCCTTGTACCAGTTTGCCGGCCTCCTGGATACGCGAACGGGCCTCATCTGGGCAGCCGTCGTCATGAACGTGCCGCTCACGCTGATGCTCATGGTCGGGTTCATCCAGGAGCTTCCGGTCGAAATCGAGGAAGCAGCCCTGATGGACGGCTGCTCGCCGGGCGGCATTCTGGCGCGCATTGTCTTTCCGCTCATCGGACCCGGTGTGGCCGCTGCCGCTATCCTCACGTTTATTTTTACGTGGAACGAATTTTTGTTCGTTCGCATCCTCAGTGACGCGCGGGCGATGACGACCACGGTCGGTTCCACGCTGTTCATCCAGGCGTACGGCATACGCTGGGGGGACATCGCCGCAGCGATTGCCTTGTCTGTATTGCCGCCGCTCGTCTTTACGTTTTTCGTCCAACGCTATCTGGTGAAAGGACTCTCGATGGGGGCTGTAAAAGGATAGCCCGGAGGTAGGCACGCTGTCCGCAGCGTGTCTTTTCTTTTGAGAGCTGCTTCCCGCGGAGCGGCAGCTGCAAGACCCCGTTATTCACTGAAAATGAGAACCGCACTGTACAGCAAGAGGAGCCCCATAACGGTATGAAAGGCTTTATGGTATTTCGCCAACCATTTTTGAAAGAGAGCGCCGAAAATCGCCCAGCTGGACGTGCTCAAGAAGCCGACGAAACCGAGGAGCAGCGAAAACAGGAAAAGGCTCGAGCGGGAATGGTAGAACGGCAGGATGAATGTGGAGACGGTCGTGATCCCGTACAAAATGACTTTCGGATTGACGAACTGCAGCAGCAAACCAGCGAAGAACGAGTTCCCTTTTTCACGCTGCTCACGGCTTTCACCCGGCTTCGCTCGCAGCAGCTTGACAGCGAGGTAGACCATATAGCATGCTCCCAAAATGCTCAGCCAAAATTTGATGGAGGGAAGATAAGCCGCCAGCAGCAATTGGAAGAAGCTGCATGCGGCTGCGATCACTGCCGTACCGATGGCCACTCCCGAAATGAATCGCAGCGTCTGCCGATAACCAAACCTCGTCGCACTTACCATGGACATCATGTTATTCGGACCAGGCGTAAACGAAGTGACGAACACGTACAGCAAAAACGGAAACCATTCCATGTATGACCAACCCCTTTGTGTGTTATGATGAATAAAATGTACGTTTTAACGTATGTGCTATATGATTATACAATTTGTACGTTATGGAGCACAAGAGGGGGATTGATCGATGGAAAACATTAGCGCTGTGTTTGCAGAGAATCTGAAGGCTTTGCGTGTAAAGAAAAAGCTCAGTCTGGATAAGGTGGCCGAATTGACCGGAGTCAGCAAAACCATGCTCGGACAGATCGAACGGGGAGAATCGAATCCGACGCTGAATACGGTCTGGAAAATCGCCAATGGCTTGAAAATATCGTTCACATCTCTCATCCATCAGCAGCAGCCCGATACCGTGGTCATCACCAGGGAAGACGTCCAGGCCATATCGGAGGATCAAGGAAGATACCGGATCTATCCCTATTTTCCTTTTGAGGAAAGCCGAAGATTCGAAATGTACACGGTAGAAATCGAGAAGGGCGGATACGTTAGCGCGGATCCGCACGGGGAGGGGACAGAGGAATTGATTACGGTGTTCGATGGAGAAGTGACGATCCGAATCGAGCACGAGGAGTTTACCATTCGTGAGGGCGAGTCGATCAAGTTCAAGGCCGACCGTGACCATGCTTATCATAATTCAGGCGATACATTGACACGTCTGAGCATGGTTATTTACTACCCGGCTTGAAAAACGAAAAAACAAGAACCAACCCATTTCCGGACAGCAGAGATGGGTTGGTTCTTTTCCGGATCATCCTATAAGACGTGGGTGAGCTCCTTCAGTGAGTGGATTTCATATGTTGGTCGTATTCCCAGCGTATTCTCCTTGCGTTGGGGATTGAACCAGCAGGTGTCAATCCCGTAATTTACACCCCCCTGGATGTCGGAGGTGAGAGAATCTCCTACGATGAGCACTTTCTCTTTATCCACAATCTGCAGCTTGGCAAACAGATAGTCGAAAATCCCGGGGGCAGGCTTCTGGAACCCGGCTTCTTCCGACGTGACCAGCAGCTCAAACGAATCGCAAAGAGGCGAACCGGCGATCCTGGACTTTTGGACCTCGGTAAATCCGTTTGTAATGATGGCCAAACGATATGCCGAAAGGGAGTTGCACAGTTCGACGGCTCCTTCGGTCAGATGGACCTCTTTGCCCAGGTTACCCAGATACTCTCGGTTGAACAATTCCGGGTCGATTTCGAGATCGTTGGCGAGGAACAGCCTGCGAAACCGTTCCACCCCCAATTCCGCAATCGAAATGCCGCCTTGCTCCAGATCCCGCCATAACCCTGCGCTGATCTCTTTGTAGGGAGGCAGGTAATCGGTCCAGTCAGTCCCCGCGCCAAACAGCTGAAACGTCTTTTGCAGCGCCTCTCTCTCGGTTTTCGCAAAATCGAAAAGGGTATCATCCACATCGAATAAAATGATCTCGTATTTCATCATGATGCCTCCATTATCTGTCTCGTTCGATTCCGTACCTCGCCAAAGCCATCGCGGCGCTCTCCAGCATCCGCTGCTGCAGAATGCTGCCTTCGACGACCTTCACGCGCTTTCCCAAAAAGCGGAGACGCGACAGGATGTATTCGCGTTCGTCTGCCAGAAAGGTCAATGTAATGCGGTACGTATCCGTTTCATCGTCGTAGTCGACGTCTTTGTCAAAGCAGGAAAACGCGTAGAGGATGCGGGACAATTCCTTGTTGTATACAGGAATGACCTCGACCTTCGCCTGTTCTTTCCGTGACTCCCACATTCTATCGATTTGGGCGAAGAGGTCCATTGCCTTTTCGGAGGACAGCGCCTCTTCCTGAACAAACCGGATATGCGTGAACCGCGTGGACTTGATGGTCTCGTTACGTAAATCATACCAGAGCAAGTACCATTCCCTTTTCGCAAGGGAGTACTGCAGCTTGAAAGGGACACCGGAGCGAAAAGGACGTATGCGCCGGTGATTGTTGGTATAGGTGATACGGATCCCTTGTCGGCGTTCGAGAATCCGTCTCAGCTTGCGCAAGAGAGGATGGTAGACTTGCTTCTCCACGCTTTTTGCCTTTTCAATAAAGCTCCCGGAGAGGTCGATGGATTCTTCCTCCGCCAGCAGTGCTCGCAATTTTTCCAGGGTGGCCGGTGTAAAGGCGTCCGCAGCTGCCGGATGGGACAGCATCGTTTTCAACCAGGCTCGCTCATGCGAGGTGAGGGTGATCGCACCCGATTCTTTCAGGCGGGAGATGACCTGGTAGTTAAAGATTTTCTCGAAAGGATTCATAATACGATTGAATCTCCTTCCATTCCGCGATGAACTCCCTCCGCAGGTAGGCAGGCTCCAAGACCTCGCAGCTGGAGCCAAAGCTGCGGAGCCACGGTTTGATTTCCGTGGTTCCGTTCACCGTGATTTCGTAGACGAACGAGCCTTCGTCTTCCTCCGTGATCATCCCCCATTGTCCCTGAAGCAATACCCGTTCCTTGATGAAATTCGACCTCGACTCGGGCGGATTGTAGAAGCGTACTCTCACCAACACCTGCCTGCCCGTGTCCACAAGCCAACTATACCGGATGCTCTCCTCAAGCTTTCGGAGCTTGCCGGAAAACTCAAGCTCGGAAACGGCGTCCGCCTCCTCAATCTGGGTGAGTCCTTCCATCCGATATTTCACGATTCCAAGCCGAGGGACGTCTCCGAGCAAATACCAACGTCCGTATTGATGGTCATAGACTACCTTGAGCGGGAGGACGAGCTCCTGTTTGCCCGCCGACTCTTTTTCAAAGAGTGGATTCGTATTTTTTGAATCATAGCTTTGACGCAGTTTGGGCGAAAAGTAACGGAACCGAATCCTTCGCCGATGACGGATGGCATGGAACAGCGAATAGAGGTGGGCTTCATCCAGGATGCGGGAGTGATAGTGATATTTGTAAACGAGATGCTCTGTAAAGCTGTTGCGCTGGATTCGCGCTCGCTTGATCTGGTCGCGCAGCAAATAGCCTTGAACGGAGGGGACTTGCGTATTCGCCATGACGTCCACGAAGTCATACAGGTCCGTGAGCTCCTCATCCGTGAGCGCATTGATCAATTCGTTGCGAATGGAATAACGGACAGGACGGCCCGCGTTGGCTCGGGCGATCGCCCCGACTTCCTCCAAATACTTGAGATCGGAGCGAATGGTTTTTTCATCGGGCAAGGGCATCTCAGCCGGCAGAGCATTGCAGCACGCTTCCAACACTTCTGCTGCGGTCATGGCCTGCTCTTGCAAGGCGGTCAGGATCGCGGACAAACGAAAGCTCTCCGATTCCTTCAGCGACTTGGCCCGGAACAGAAACAGCAGGGCAGGGTCGGATGAGTCGGAATCGGGGGATTTGACCAGCTGGGTCATGTCCGATCCAAGCGGGTCGGCAGAATCCTTGTAGATCGTATGGAACACGTCTTTTAAACGCCGGATCGTCTTGTCAAACGTATGGACCGAGATCCCCAGTCGCCGAGCAAATTGCTGCCGGTTGTAAGCGCCGCTGGTGAGAAAGAGCATGCGCAGGAACTGGATTTCCTTGTCAAAGCTTTCTTTTGCCATGTGAATATCCTCACTTTTTGCACCAGTCTTCCATGCTCATTGTACCGGGCTGGAGGAACGATTGGCAAATTTCCGCCTCGTCGTAATACTTTTGCCATGTTCTTCCGGGAGCTTTTCAGCGAAGATGAGGGTGTGAAACAAGTAGAAAGGTGTGGCCTGCATGTCCGATTACCGGCAAAAAATCATGCGCGAGCTCGGCAAGATCGAACGGGAAGAAAACGTCCGCATCCTCTATGCCTGTGAATCTGGGAGCAGAGCGTGGGGATTTCCTTCCCGGGATAGCGATTACGATGTTCGCTTTCTCTATATACGTCCGCACGAGTGGTATATGTCCATTTTCGACAAGCGGGATGTCATCGAACGCCCCATTGACGATCTTCTCGATATCAATGGCTGGGATTTGCGAAAAGCGCTGCAGCTTTTCCGCAAGTCGAATCCTCCGCTCATGGAGTGGCTGTGCTCTCCGATTGCCTACATGGAATCGTACTCGGCAGCCGAGCGATTGAGGAGCCTGGCCGAGCTTGCCTATTCGCCCAAATCCTGCCTGTATCATTATCTTCATATGGCGAAAGGAAATGAGCGGGATTACCTTAGAGGGGAAGTCGTCCGGATCAAAAAGTACTTGTATGTCCTGCGGCCGCTACTCGCATGCTCCTGGATCGAAACATACGGGAGCCTTCCGCCTGTGGAGTTTGACCGGTTGGTGGAGGCGCTCGTCCCGGATGGGAGCGAACTGAAAAGGGCCATCGGCGATTTGCTCGAACGAAAGCGGGCGGGGGAAGAATTGGACGCCGGTCCGAGAATCGAGCCCATTCACGCTTATATCGATGAGAAGCTCGCCCATTTTGACAGTGTGACTGCGTCCATCGCGCATGGACAAAAGGTCAGTGACGATCAATTGGATCGGCTGTTTCGCTCGACGCTCCAGGAAGTATGGAGCGTCTGAGCCCCAAATTGAAACGAAAAGGAGGAGTGCCTGATGGCCATCGTACAAATTCGCTCGGAGAACCCCCAGTTCTCCTTTCTGATCAAGAAAAACCCTCGCTCCGGGCTCAGCCTGCGCTCGATCCGCAAGGGAATCGCTTACGGCTGGTACGCCGATGAATCCACGTACAATGTGTACTTCAAGGATGGGGATAATGAGATTTCCTACAAACAGTTTGAGGAGGAACGGTTCGAATACTTGAACGTGTCGCGCTACCAGACGCCTTTGTTCCCGCTGAATGCGATTTCCGAGTTTTTCTCGGCTCCGCTCAAATCACGGGATGAAAAAGACGCAGAAGGATTCGAGCACTCGTTTTGGATCAACATGATCCACATCGAAGTGCCGCACTACCTGGATTTTTTCGAGAAGCACGTAAAAGGGTTTACTTTCGAGACCCGTCATCTTGCGCACAAAAGCTACACGCTGCGGGTGACGACACGGCGCAGTCTGCACGAGCTGCTGCACGTAGTCAATGTGTTGTGCCTGTTCCTCGCCATGTTTGGCAAAGAGCATCTGGATCTGTCCGAAAGCGCTCTGGACAAATATGTAAAAAGCATCCTGGCCATCGAGGCGCCCTTCTACATCCGCAGCCTGTTCGCGAGAAATTTTCTGACCTCCCGCGAACGCTATCAGACGTATAAGCAAGAGCTGGAGAAGTCGTCCGCATACGAGATCCATCTCGCTTTTGGGAGCACGGCCCAGCAGCGAAGGAGCTACATCTCGCGCGTCCTCCCTTTTGACAAGGCGATCCTGGACATCGGCTGCGGAGAGGGGTTTTACGCGATCCCGTTCGCAGCAAAGCTGGAACATTGCTATTACGCCATCGATGTCCGCGAAGAGATGATCGAAACGGTCATGCGCAAGGCAGCCCGAAAAGAAATGGACAATATCATCCCGTTTCTTTCCCTCGAGCATTTCTTGGCCGATTACAACGGGGAGAGCGTGGATGTCATCTTGACCGAGGTCATTGAGCACATGAGCATGGAAGAAGCCAAACAATTGATCCTGTTGGTATGCGAGCAGATTGACTTCGACCATTTCATCATCACGACGCCAAATGCGGACTTCAACGTGTTTTACGAAATCAGCGGGTACCGCCACGAGGATCACAAGTGGGAGATGGGACAAAGCGAGTTCCAGGGCTGGTTCCAGTCGATTGCCCAAGAAGCGGGCACTCCGTTTGCATTCATCTCGATTGGCGACGAGGTCAACGGAATCCCGACGACACAAGGCGTCATCCTCAGAAAAAAGGAGGGATTATCGTGAGAATCACGACCAATGTCCACACCATCTTTATGCTGGTCGGGCCGACAGAATGCGGCAAAACGACCTTTGCCAAGGAAGTGCTGATCCCGGGATTGCGCTTCGAGGACGAATCCAGACATCTGCGGGCAAATGTACAGTACTTGTCATCGGACGGCATCCGTCAAGAAGTGCTCGGGCATGAGTACGACAAATACGATCCCGTCATGCTGGAGGCTAGCGAGCAGGCCTTTCACCTCTTGTTTGAAAAGCTGAAAATGGCCACGTCCTTTCCCATCAATGCCGAATTCATCGTTTTGGATACGACAGGACTCGCGGAAGATTTCCGGGAAAAGGTCCGCACGATCGCCAAAGAGAACAACTACCATCTGGAGGTCATCCTGTTTGACTACCGCAATCGGGAAGATTACTACGCATCCGAGCGTTCCCGAAAGCTCATCAGCAGCCATATTCATCGCATGAAAAAGGAGGTGTTGCGCGCTGTCACGAGAGAAGGGTACACACATGTCCACCGCGTACGTGCGAAAGATTTCTTTTCACCGAAAGACGCTCAGGCAAACCCGGCCTATGAAATTGTGATCGAGAATCGCGAGGAGTACCTGTCCACCATTCTGCCTGTTCATCAGAAATATGTGGTTGTGGGCGATGTTCACGAGTGCGTGGAGGAACTGAAAGGACTGCTGCTCAGCCATGGCTTCGCATGGGATGGAAGCAGGCTCGTGGAGACCGATAAAGTCCGCGACACAAAGGTCATTCTGGCGGGCGACTGGATCGACAAAGGGAAAAACACCCGAGAAATCATTTCCTTTCTCGCAGCGAACCAGGAGCACTTCCTGTTTGTGGCAGGGAATCACGAAAACTTCGTGTACAAGTATTTGCGGGGAGAGGCAAAAGGGGTCGACCCGGATTTGTTGGAATCGTTCTTCGATTCCATCCAGGTGCTGGACGAAGACGAGGAACTGAAAGAAACATTCTATCAGCTTTTCTCCCTGGCAAAGCCGTTCTATCGGTCGATCGCACGGACAGGGCCGTCCTTTTACGTGACACACGCTCCATGCAAAAAGAAATACTTGGGCAAGCTGGATGCCAACTCCGTCCGTCACCAGCGGAATTTCAGAATCGACCGCTCCGCTTCCCTGGAACAGCAGCTCTCGTTTTTGAGGGAAGAGGCGGTCAGCAATCACCCGTTTCATATCTTCGGGCACATTTCCGCCAAACAGCCGTTTCGTATCAAGAACAAGATTCACATCGACACGGGATGTGTCTACGGTAACACCCTGACCTCTGTCGTCATTTCGCACAAGCCGCTGTACAAATCGCAGAAATCCCGCAGGATGGTCCAAGCCGAAGAGCTGAATGCCTTGTTCCAACGGGAAGAGCAGGTGTCCATTCAGGAGCTGGAGCCGGCGGAGCTGCGGAAATTGCACACCTGCATGGCAAACCAGGTGAATTTCATCTCCGGGACGATGGCGCCGGCGGACAAAGAGGAGCAGGCGATGGAGCTGGAGTCCTTGCGGGCAGGCCTGCGCTACTACGAGGACCGCGGAGTCGAGCAGGTCGTGCTGCAGCCGAAATACATGGGTTCCCGCTGCAATCTGTATGTGCACCGTGAGATCGACCGCTGCTTTGCGGTCAGTCGCAATGGGTACCGGATCAACCAGGTCGATCTGACGGAAGTCTACCGCAGGATGCTAAGCCGGTTTGGGTCGTATATGGAGGAGAATCAGATCGAGATGCTTCTCCTGGATGGGGAGCTGCTGCCGTGGCGGTCGATCGGAGAAGGCTTGATCGAGAAACAGTTCCGAGTCGTCGAAAAAGCATTGGAGAGCGAGCTGGCCTTTTTGCAGGCCAATGGTTTCGAGCAGGCGTGGGGGAAGCTCGTGGAGGAGTATGAACAAAGCGGATTCGAAAAAGACCAGTTCCATCACCCCAAAGGAGAGTTGATCGAGAAGTACGGACCCGCTCTTTACCAAAACTACAAGCATATCCGGGAACAAAAGGAAATGTACGTCCCACTGGAGCAGCATATGGAAGCCTGCCAGACGTTCAAAAAGCAGCTGGAGCTGTACGCGGGAGAGGGCGAAATCGAATACAAGCCGTTTGCTCTGTTAAAAGCGGTCTACGCAGACGGAAGCGAACAGATTCCACAGGGGAAAACGTCCGAGCTGTTTTCGTTCGTATCGGATGACGAGTGTCTTGTCGTTACTTTGTCTGAGCCAAAAGCTTATGAGCGGGCGGAGCATTACTACTCGAACGTCACGCAGGATAGACAAATGGAAGGAATCGTCATCAAACCCGAGAGACATGACAGGGCGGTCGCTCCCTTTCTCAAGGTGCGCAATCCGGATTACTTGTCGATCGTCTACGGATACGATTACCGCTTCCCGCACAAATACCGGAAGCTGATGAAGCAAAAGAGCATCACCCAGAAGCTGAAAACCTCCATGCAGGAGTACAGACTGGGAACGGAGATGCTCGCCATCCGCTTTGCGGACATTTCGCCGGCAAATGACGCGTACCGGAATGTCGCCGCTTCTCTGCTGTTTGAAGTGGCGAAGGAAAAAGAGATCGACCCTCGCCTGTAAGGGGGCAAAATAGCAGTCAAACAAAAAGCACAGCTCGCGAAAAAGCGCAGGCTGTGCTTTCTGTTTCGGTTAAAAGGATTACCCGCTGTATCTTCCGAGGCGATCGAAGAACTCCTTGAGAAAATCGTAAAACAGCTTTTCCGAAGGCGGCAGCTCCCTGTTTTTCGGGATGATGATCCCGACCGTGCGAGTGACGTTCGGCTCCTTGATCCGCAGCTTTACGGTTTCCCGAGGCACGTTGTCGGCCAGGGTCAGCTCCGGCAGCAGGGTGACGCCCAAGCCGGCGGCAACCAGGCCCTTGATCGCATCGATGTCTTCCCCTTCGAAGGCGACCTTCGGCTCGAAGCCCATCTGGGCGCACGCATTTACAGCGATGCTGCGCAGGACGAAGCCGGGCGGGAACAGCACGAACGTATCCTGCATCAGCTCGTCAATGCGAATGGCCTTTTGACCCGCGAGCGGATGTTTTGCCGGCAGCAGCGCGACGATCTCTTCCGCGAAAAAAATGTGGCTGTGCACGTTTTTCTCCTGGGTCGGCACCGGGCCCAAAAATGCGATGTCGATTTCCCCCTTGATGACAGAATCGATCAGGGCGAGGTACGCGCCTTGGCGCAATTGAAACCCGATCTCCGGATACCTTGCGCGAAACGCCGAGATGACGGCGGGAAGCGGGTTGGCGGCAAGACTGCTCGTAAATCCGACGCGGATCGTTCCGCGCTCCGGGTCGAGCATTTCGTTGATCTTCTTTTTTGCCTTTTCAATTTCCGCCAGCGAAGACTCCGCATGCTCCAGGAAGATCTTGCCGATGTTGGTCAGCTTTACATTGCGGCCTTCGCGGATGAATAGCGAGACGCCCAATTCCTTTTCCAAAATGGCGATGTGCCGACTGAGCGCGGACTGGGCGACGTGCAAAGAATGGGCTGCCTCTGTGTAATGCTCGCGTTTGGCCACTTCGATGAAGTACTGGAGCTGTCTGAAATCCATTTTGCTACCCCTTCTACACGACTCATCTCATTTTGAGATTGATTATTCACTAATTATATATTGTTCAAATAATTTACTCAATCTAAAATGAATCCTAACAGAGAGAGTGAAGGAGTGGAGTAGGATGAATATGCGAGGATTGCCTGAACGACAGGGACTTTACGACCCGATGTACGAACACGATGCCTGTGGGATTGGCTTTATCGCCAACCTGAAAAACAAGGCGAGCCACGAGATGGTCAGCAAAGGATTGCAAATTCTCTGTCATCTCGAACACCGCGGAGGTCAAGGCAGCGACCCGGAAACAGGGGACGGTGCCGGGATATTGACTGGCATCCCGCACGCCTTCTTTAAAAAGTCGTGCGAATCGCTGGGCTTCAAGCTTCCAGCCCCAGGCAAGTACGGCGTCGGCATGCTGTTTCTTCCGATGGAAGAGACTCTCCGTCAAACGTACGAAAAGCAGCTGGAGGAGATCATCGAAAAAGAAGGACAGAAGCTCCTGGGATGGAGAACTGTGCCTATAAATGAAGAAAAAATCGGAAAGACCGCAAAGGCGAGTCAGCCTTTTGTCCGCCAGGTATTCATCGGAGCGGCGGGTGCAGGTGCGAAAGACCAGCTCGGCTTCGAACGCAAGCTGTACGTCATTCGCAAGCAAATGGAACAGGCCGCGGGAGAGGGCTTTTACGCCGCTTCCATGTCCAGCCGGACGATCGTATACAAAGGCTTGGTCACCCCGGAGCAGCTGGACCAGTTTTACACCGATTTGCAGGATCCGCACTACGCGTCCACCTTTTCCGTGGTGCACTCCCGGTTCAGCACGAATACATTCCCGACCTGGGAGCGCGCCCATCCGAACCGCTATTTGATCCACAATGGCGAGATCAACACCTTGCAGGGGAATATCAACTGGATGCGCGCCCGCGAGCAGATGTTCCTGTCGGAAGCATTTGGAGAAGATCTGCAAAAAGTGATCCCCGTCATCGATCTGGAGGGCAGCGACTCAGCCATTCTGGACAACTGCATCGAATTTTTCTCCCTCGCCGGACGCTCCCTGCCGCATGTGGCGATGATGATGATTCCCGAGCCGTGGGACCAGGATGGGAGCATCGACCCGGCCAAACGGGCGTTTTACGAGTACCACAGCTGTCTGATGGAGCCGTGGGACGGCCCGACGGCGATCTCCTTCACCGACGGAAAGCAGATCGGCGCGATCCTCGACCGGAACGGTTTGCGTCCGGCCCGCTATTACGTCACTTCTGATGATACGATTATTTTCTCGTCAGAGGTAGGGGTTTTGGACGTTCCGGATGAAAAAATCGTGAAAAAAGGCCGACTGAGCCCGGGACGCATGCTGCTGGTCGATCTCGAAGAAGGCCGCATTGTCTCCGACGAGGAAATCAAGCAAAAGATTGCCAGCGAGCAGCCGTATGCCGATTGGGTGCAAAACAATCTGGTGTCGCTGTCGAAATTGCCGAAAGCGGTTGCGCCCCAGCGGATCGCAGGGGATGCGCTTCTCGCCCGCCAAAAGGCGTTTGGCTATACGCAGGAGGAGCTGGGCAAAGTGCTGACGCCGATGGTCGCGGACAAAAAGGACCCGATCGGTTCCATGGGAATCGATACGCCGCTCGCGGTACTATCGGATCTCCCGCAGCTTTTGTATAACTACTTCAAGCAATCGTTCGCCCAGGTGACCAACCCGCCGATCGACGCCTTGCGAGAGGCATGCGTGACCTCTACTTTGTCCTATTTGGGGGCAGAGGGCAACCTGCTCGCGCCGGATGATCGCAACTGCCGGAGAATCCGCCTGAGCTCGCCGCTTCTCACCCATGAGGACCTGGCCAAGTTGGCATACAATCCGCACGGGGAATTCAAGGCAAAGACGCTGCCTATCCTGTTCCCGGCTGACGGAGGAGCCGCCGAGCTGGAAAAAGCGCTGGACGACTTGTTCGCAGGAGCGGACCAGGCGATCGCCGAAGGCTTTACCTTGCTGGTCTTGTCCGATCGCGGCATGAACGAAAAGCTGGCGGCCATTCCGGCACTGCTTGCAGGCAGCGGTCTCCACCACCATCTGGTGCGAAAAGGGACGCGGACGATGGCCAGTATCATCGTCGAATCCGGCGAACCGCGCGATGTCCACCAGTTCGCCATGCTGATCGGCTACGGTGTCGACGCGATCAACCCGTATCTCGCCATCGATTCGCTCCTGGAGCTGGCTGCTACTCAAAAAGCAAGCGGAATCACTGCTGAAGATGCGGCTGCGACCTATTTGCGCACGGCGATCGAGGGTGTCGTGAAGGTCATGTCGAAAATGGGCATTTCTACGGTCCAAAGCTATCGGGGAGCGCAAATTTTCGAAGCCGTTGGGATTGATTCTTCTGTCATTGACCGTTACTTCACGCGGACACCGTCCAAAATCGGTGGAATCGGGCTCGACATCATTGCCAAAGAAACGCAGCTTCGCCATGCCAAAGCGTTTTCTCCAGAACATTCCGAAGAATCACTGGATCCAGGAAGCGATTTCCAATTCCGCAGAGACGGGGAATACCACCTGTTCAATCCAAAGACGGTGCATGCTTTGCAAAAAGCGGTGCGGGAAGGCAGCTACGAGCAGTACAAGGTATATTCGGAGATGGCAAGCGAGCAGCAATTCGCTTTCCTGCGTCACCTGCTCGACTTCAAGTCCGATCGCAAGCCTGTCCCGTTGAATGAAGTCGAATCCGTCGATTCCATCGTGCATCGCTTCAAGACAGGTGCCATGTCGTACGGATCCTTGAGCAAGGAAGCGCATGAGACCCTTGCCATTGCGATGAACCGCCTGGGTGCGAAAAGCAACAGCGGCGAAGGCGGCGAAGATCCACAGCGCTATATCATGGATGAAAACGGCGATCTGCGGCGCAGCGCCATCAAGCAAGTGGCATCCGGCCGTTTCGGCGTCTCCAGCCACTACCTGGTCAATGCCAGCGAGATTCAGATCAAAATGGCGCAAGGCGCGAAGCCGGGCGAAGGAGGCCAACTGCCGGGGAACAAGGTGTATCCGTGGATTGCCGAAGTACGCAAGTCCACACCGGGCGTAGGACTGATTTCACCGCCGCCGCATCACGATATTTACTCCATCGAGGATTTGGCCCAACTCATCTTCGACCTGAAAAACGCCAATCCGCGGGCACGCATCAGCGTAAAGCTCGTGTCCAAGGCAGGAGTCGGAACAATCGCGGCAGGGGTCGCGAAAGGCCTGGCTGATGTGATCGTCATCAGCGGGCACGACGGAGGTACCGGCGCATCGCCGAAGGGAAGCATCAAGCACGCGGGCTTGCCTTGGGAGCTGGGACTCGCCGAGACGCATCAGACGCTGCTTCTGAACCAGCTGCGCGACCGCGTGGTGCTGGAGACGGACGGAAAAATGATGACCGGCCGAGACGTCGTGATCGCAGCCCTGCTCGGGGCAGAGGAATTCGGTTTTGCGACTGCGCCGCTCGTGTCGATCGGCTGCGTCATGGCGCGGGTCTGCCACATGGACACCTGCCCGGTAGGCGTCGCCACGCAAAACCCGGACTTGCGCAAGAAATTCAAGGGAGATCCGCAGCACGCCGTCAACTTCATGCGCTTCGTCGCGCGGGAAGTGCGGGAAATCATGGCTGAGCTCGGCTTCCGTTCGCTCGAAGACATGATCGGACAGAGCCATCTGCTCACGATGAACGAAAAAGCGAAGGCTCACTGGAAGGCAAAGCACGTGGACCTGTCCTTACTCCTGTTCCAGCCGAAAACGCCGGAAGACGTGGGGAGATTCCACCAGCGCAGCCAAGACCACAAGCTGGACGCGACGATGGACCGCAAGCATCTGGTGTCGCTGTGCAAGCCAGCGCTGGAAAGGCAAAGCCCGGTCGAGCTGACCCTCCCGATCAACAACACCAATCGGGTCGTCGGGACGATTCTGGGCAGCGAAGTGACCCGCCGCTACGGTGAGCACGGACTGCCGGAAGACACGATTCGCCTGAACTTCCGCGGCTCTGCAGGCCAAAGCTTTGGCGCATTCGTCCCGCGGGGGATGACCATGAAGCTCGAGGGGGATGCCAACGACTACGTCGGGAAAGGACTGTCCGGCGGCATTATCGCAGTCTATCCATCCCAAAAAGCCACCTTTGAGCCTGAGAAGAACATCATCATTGGAAACGTCGCTTTCTATGGCGCAACATCCGGCGAAGCCTACATCGGAGGGATGGCAGGCGAACGCTTCTGCGTCAGAAACAGCGGGCTTACGGCCGTAGTGGAGGGCGTCGGCGATCATGGCTGCGAGTACATGACAGGAGGTCGGGTCGTCGTACTCGGCGAGGTCGGGAAAAACTTCGCGGCGGGAATGTCGGGCGGCACCGCTTACGTGCTGACGGAATGCAGAGAGGCATTTGCCGCATCGTGCAACCAGGAAATGGTGCTGCTGGAAGCTCTCGATGACGAACGCGAAGCCGCAGAAGTCAAAAAGCTGCTGGAGAAGCACGTCGCCTATACCGGCAGCCAGCATGCGCAAAGGCTGCTCGATCAGTGGGAGCAGACGAAGGCGAAGTTCGTCAAAGTAATTCCGAAAGACTACAAGCAAATCGTCCTGACGATGGAAGAACTCCTGCAGTCCGGGATGAAGCGCAGCGAAGCGATTCTCGCCGCGTTTGAACTGAGCCAAAAGAATCATTCGGAGAAGTCTCCGAAAGCCCTAACCGAAAAGCAAGTGGCCGCTTCCTTAGGGAAGTGACGAAAAGCCGATCGTTTCCCGACGTCTGGGGGGCGGTCGGTTTTTTCTATGGGGGAAAACGATGCCTGTTCGCTAAAAGGGGCACGCTGCGGGCAGCATTTACCGTTTTCTGGGAGAAAAACCACTTGCATTTTTGCAAAGCCCAGTAGAAAATATTAGTGATATTGATAATTATTATCAATTATTCATTGGTTTCCCGTACTGTTTCCAAGCATAACGAACTGGATGGTGAAGACTGTGTCGAAGACGAACGTGCGAGTCACGATTGATTCCCGTGTAAGCAATGAGCAGGAGCGAGCAAAGCTGGTAGAGCTGCATCGATTGATCCTGATGCACGTGATGAGCCTGGAGCTCCGTGAATGTGTCAAGGTGTCAATGGAATTCGACCGCCAGCAAACGGCAGTGTCTGGAGAGCATGGCAAGGAAAAAGCCCGGATGTGGGCCAAGCTGAGCGACAGACAGCAGCAGATTGCCGGAATGCTATGCGATCATTACTCGATCAAGCGAATTGCAGACGAGCTTTACGTCAGTGTCAACACGGTGAAAAAGCATATCCAGAACATGAAAAAAGCGCTCCACATCGAACTGTCCGGAGCCGATTTCATATACGCGCTGGAGCAGATGATGAAGAGCGGCGCAGGTGATGGCGATACACGTACTTTCCCAAAATAACAAAGATTATCCATTTGGAGAATTTACTCTGACAGGGCCTTGTTGGTATTCTGGAAACGTAGCAAATGATATTGATAATCAATATCATAATTAAGATACAAGCGTCGAAGGAGTGGTTCGAGTGGGGCCCGTTTTTGCTATTGAACATTCTGGAAACGAACCGTTTTTGAGAAGCCAGGCAGCGAGGGAATCCAACGCGAGATCCTACCCCAGGAGAATCCCCATCGCCATCGGGGAAGCGGAAGGGATCCATGTCAAGGATATGGACGGCAAAGTCTATTACGACTGCTTGTCCGGAGCGGGCACTTTGGCCCTGGGACACAATCATCCCGTGGTCGTGGCTGCCATCAAATCGATGTTGGACAACAAGCGCCCGTTGCACACGCTGGATCTGACCACGCCGCTCAAAGAGCAGTTCGTGGATGAACTTTTCGCGAGTCTGCCGGAGGAATTTGCGAAAAACGCGCGCATCCAGTTTTGCGGACCGACGGGGGGCGATGCGATCGAGGCGGCGATCAAGCTGGTCAAGACCGCTACCGGCAGGCGCAGCATTTTGTCGTTCCAGGGAGGCTACCACGGCTCGACACATGCGGCGATGAGTCTCAGCGGTACATTGGGCCAGAAAGAAAAAATCAACGGTCTCGTCCCGGATGTCCACTTCCTCCCGTATCCGTACGCGTATCGCTGCCCGTTTGGAAAAGGCGGAGAAGAGACGCACCGGATCAGCAGTGCGTACATCGAAAAGCTGCTAAGCGATCCGGAAAGCGGAATCGTCTCGCCGTGCGGAATGATCCTGGAGGCGGTCCAAGGAGAAGGTGGCTCTATTCCCGCTCCGGTGGAATGGCTGCGAGAAATGCGCAGGATCACGCAGGAGCGAGACATTCCTTTGATCATCGACGAAGTGCAAACAGGGCTGGGACGTACGGGCAAGATGTTCGCCTTCGAGCATGCAGGGATCATCCCGGATGTCCTCGTCCTCTCCAAGGCGATCGGAGGAAGCCTGCCGCTGTCTGTCGTGATCTATCACCAGAAGTACGATGTGTGGAAGCCGGGTGCCCACATCGGGACGTTTCGCGGGAATCAGCTGGCGATGGCGGCAGGTCTCGCTACCTTGCAATACATAAAGGAGAACGAGATCCCGTCAAAAGTCGAGCAGCTCGGCAGCCGGCTTGCCAGTCATTTGCTTGCGCTGAAGCAAGACGTCGGGTATATCGGTGATGTCCGTGGACGCGGGCTGATGATCGGAGTGGAGGTGGTAAACATCCGGGAAAAGCCGGATGCAATCGGGACGTTCCCGGCATACCCGCAGCTGGCCAGCAGGATTCAGCGGGAATGCCTTGAGCGCGGCCTGATTTTGGAAGTGGGCGGCAGACATTCCGCTGTCATGAGATTCCTGCCCCCGCTCATCGTCACCGAGCAGCAGATCGATGAGATCGCCTGCATTTTCAGCGAAGCGGTCCATGCGGCTTGCACAGCCCTGCACTCGGCAGGGGCGGTATGACAATACGGAAAGACAGCCGCCTGCAAGGGGCTGCATCCACCATCCATGAGAAGGGGAGGCGGGAAGAGTGGCAGGACAACAGACGGACACAACCGTTTCGCTTCGCTCGGCAGAGCTGGCGGAGCAGGCAACCGTCCGCGCAGTTCTCAACAGTTATGTGCGGGAGACGGGGGCCGCGAATCTCCATGCGGATGGAGCATTCCTTCTTGCACTCCGTTCCGTCGGCAAGACGATCAGAGGGACACTGACATACGTATCCCTCATCGGCCAGCATGGGTACGGTCCACATTTTTACGAGGTCGGGCCGGATGGGCGTGATCGGCTGCTGGGTACCGCTGAACTTATCGAGCTGCTGTTGGAGGAGCTGAGCGTTCGGGCAGAAGGCGGTTTGCGCAAAGCGCTCGTGAACCAGATGAAGGAGCGAATCGAAAACAGCCGCCGCAAGATGGGCATTTACGTGGATCATGTGATGAGCCAGCATCGGCAGGCAGGAGACACCTTCGACTGCATCCGCTCAGAGCAATCCCTCTATTTCGGACATCCGTTCCATCCGTATCCGAAGAGCACGGAAGGGTTTGCCGAAGGAGATCTGGCGGCCTACTGCCCGGAGCTGGGAGCTGCCTTTCCCCTTCATTATTTCGCGGTACATAGAGAGTGGGTCAGCGAAGAGTGGCTGGATGGTCACGGCCCGGTTCTGCCGCCTGTCGTCATTGACAGCGCCGAGCAGCACTTGGGAGTCGAAGCTTCCGAGTATGCGATCGTACCGATGCATCCGTGGCAGGCCGATTACGTGTCGCAGCTGCCGGAATTCCAGTCGTTGCAGCATCGCGGCTATATCGTTAGCCTCGGACAGCTCGGGCCCTTTCTGTACCCGACGTCCTCGGTCCGCACGGTCTGGGATCCGGAGGGAGGGTACGGATACAAGCTGCCGCTGCATGTTCGGATCACCAATTTGCTGCGGGAAAACACGGAGGAACAGGTACGCCGGACGATGGATGGGGCGAAAGTGATTCACCACCTGAAAGCAGAGCTCGAAACGGACTCCTTTCAGATTCTGTCTGAAACAGGATACGTGAGCGTCCGTCTCGGAGCATCCGAATCCAGCACGTTTTCCCCGGCGCTGACCGTCCTGCATCGTCCGATGGCAGTGGACACTACTTCGACCTACGTCATGGCCTCTTTGCTGGAATGCTTTCCGGGCGAGGCGGAACCGAAGCTGATCCAGGCGATGAGGCAGAGTACTTCCGGCCGGGTGCCTGACCTGAAGATCTGGCTGGGACGCTATCTGGAAATCTCCTTGCTTCCCCAGCTCCGCCTGTTTGCGCAATTCGGAATCGGCTTCGAGGCCCATCTGCAAAACTCCTTGCTTTCCCTAAAGAACGGCCTGCCGCATTGCTACTACGTACGCGATCTCGAAGGAGTCAGCATCGTTCGTCACCTGGCTGAAGAGGCAGGCTGGATCGACACCCTCGTCTCTCGCGACAGTGCCGTCCTGTACGACGAGTCGGAAGTGTGGAGGAGGATCCAATACTATCTCCTCGTCAACCATTTGGGGTCGCTGCTTCATGTGATTGCCGCCTACCTAGGCGAAGGAGAGGAGCGCTGCTGGCAGGTCGTCCGAGAGCTTTTGCTTCGTGAACAGGCAGGTGCGAGCGGGAGGCTCTTCTCTTGCATAGACGATCTGCTCCATGCAGAAACCTTGCCGGCAAAAGCGAACTTCCTCAGTTGCTTTCTCGATCGGGGGGAGAGGCCGCTGTTTATCGGGATTCGAAATCCGCTGAAAGCGTAGCGAAACCCTCGAGCTCCTCCAGCCGTTGCCAAAGCCCCGCGATCGACCCGTTCCAGTCGTCTCGGGGTACGTGAGAAAGGAATGTGTCGCCGCCGTGGAAAAGTGGAAGCGAAACTTGTTTATCTTGTACGTCGGCCAATTCCTGGCTATGGCGTCGCTGAGCTGTGTGACGCCGTTTTTGCCTCTTTATCTGCAGGATATGGGAATGAGAAACCACGATGAGGTGGTCATGTGGTCGGGGCTGATTTATGGGGCGAATTTGCTGACCGCCTTCGTTTTTGCACCGCTCTGGGGCAAACTCGCCGATCGCTACGGCCGAAAGCTGATGATCGTCCGTTCCGGCCTCGGGATGGCCATCACCATTACGCTGATGGGAGTGGCGACCAGCCCTGTCCACCTCTTGCTCCTGCGCCTGGTAAACGGGGTGTTGTCCGGCTTCGGACCGGCCGCTGTCGCTTTGACTGCCACAAACACCCCAAAGGAAAAAAGCGGCTACGCGCTGGGCATTTTGCATTCGGGCTCGGTGGCAGGTACGATTTGCGGTCCGCTGATGGGAGGGTTGCTGGCAGACGAGTTCGGCTTCCGTGCCGTTTTTTTCTCGACCGGAGGCTGTATCCTCGTCGCAACGCTCATTGTGATTTTCTGGGTGAGGGAGCATTTCGAGAAGATCGAGCCGACTGAAGAGCGTACTGCCTTCGTGCAAGACTTCAAGCGCATTGTCTCTCAAAAGCCAATCGGCTCTCTGATCGTCTCCGCAGCGATTGTCCGTACAGCCATGATCGGCACGCTCCCATTGATCCCACTGTACGTTCAGCTATTGGCGCCGAACCAGGAAAACGTGGTCGTCTTTGCGGGGATCACTGCGGCGGCTATGGGGATCGCGAATATGATCACGGCGCCGCAGCTCGGGAAGCTGGGAGATCGGATCGGCTCCCACCGTGTATTCTTCGCTGCGGTAGGCGGGGCGATCTTGTTTTCCATCCCGCAGGCGTTTGTCCAGCATCTGTGGCAGCTCATCGTCCTGCGCTTTTGCACCGGGGCGTGCCTCGGCGGACTGATGCCTTCCGTCAATGTGCTGATTCGGCATTACGCGCCTGCCGGAATGGAGAGCCGCACGTACAGTTACGTGAATTGCGCCTGCTTTCTGGGCGGTTTGGCGGGATCGTTCGGCATGGGAGCCATTGCCTCCGGGTTTGGCCTGCCGATGATCTTTTTCTGTTCGGCGGGGCTCTTGTTCATCACGTTGGTCTGGATGAAATGGGCCGTCTATCCGCAGATCGGCCGGGTGGAGCAAGTC
Organism: Brevibacillus brevis; assembly: GCF_031583145.1. Lineage (NCBI taxonomy): Bacteria > Bacillati > Bacillota > Bacilli > Caryophanales > Paenibacillaceae > Brevibacillus > Brevibacillus brevis. Next base: position 2,977,859 of record NZ_CP134050.1, read on the forward strand.
AAGCGATTAGACAGTGAAAAAATGGCAAAGTGAGGTGTGTCCATGATTACGCGTGAAGGGATTCAGCCGGATTTGTCCAAGATTGGCGAAAGGGTCCAGGATCGGGTTTTGTGCCAACTGATCGAAGCCGTAGCATACGAGGAAATCATTCTCCCCCGGGAGCTGCTGTTTCCAGGCGGCATGATGGGAGGACGGGTTGCGATTCCGGGAAAAACCAAGCTCGGAGAATCAGTCGACTACGTGTTTGAGGGCAAGCGGCAATTTACATTCGACCGGATTCGGGTGCGAAGAGGGACGGTAAGGCGCCGGGATTCTCGCGGCATGCAGACGGCAGCCACGCTGCCGCTGTTCGTCCAGGAAGTGCTGGGCCAAGTGCTGCCCGATGAGCGTCTGGCAATACTGCTGGATGAGCTGGAGCAGACGCTGGTGAAGGACATCCAGGCGCAAATGCACAGGGCTGCTGCTCCAGCGTCCCGCAACGAACCGACCTACGACGAGTGGGAAAGCCTTCTGGACGGACATCCCTACCATCCTTGCTACAAGTCGCGCATCGGTTTTCATTTGCGGGAAAACCAGCTGTACGGCCCGGAGTTCCAGGCGGATCTGCGGCCCATCTGGCTGGCGGTAGCGAAGACCGACAGTGTTCTTTCCTCTCTGGACGGCATCGATTATGTGGCGCTTGTCAAGGAGGAACTGGGGAGCGAGACCTTTGCGGCGTTTGCCGCCAGACTGCGCGAGAGAGGACTGGAGGAAGCGGACTACTGGCTGATGCCTGTCCACCCCTGGCAGTGGGAAAACGTCGTTCTTCCCGTTTTTCACTCGCAGCTGGCCGACCAGACGATCGTCATGCTCGGGACGGGAGAAGACGTGTACCGCGCCCAACAGTCCATTCGCAGCTGGGCCAATGCCACCGCTCCCGAAAAGTCGTATCTCAAGCTGGCACTCGGCATCACAAATACGTCGACCAAGCGGATGCTGGCCAAGCATACGGTGTTGAATGCGCCGCTCGTCACGAACTGGCTGCTCGCTCTGGCACAGGAGGACGAGACGATCCAAGAGCTCGGCGTTCAGTTCCTGGGCGAATTTGCCGGAATCACGTACGAGTATGAAAAGCTTCCTGCCGCCGCTCAGTTGCAGGCCTATGGAAGCCTCGGCGTCATCTGGAGGCAAAGCGTGCATCGCTTTGTAGATGCGGAGGAACAAGCACTCCCGTTTCACGCGCTCAGCCTGATGGTTCGGCAGGAGCCGGCGATCTCCCCATGGATCGGCAAGTATGGTCTGGAAGGGTGGACACGCCGACTGCTTGATGTGACGGTCACGCCTTTGATCCATATGCTGTATGCCCACGGGCTGGCTCTGGAATCCCATGCCCAAAACATCATCCTGATCCACCGAGACGGCTGGCCAGCGCGTGTGGCCCTCAAAGATTTTCACGATGGCGTACGGTTCTCCAAGGGACATCTGCCAAGGCCGGACGTTTGCCCCGACCTTCACAGGGAACCCGCCCATCATCGGGCAATCAACCGACATTCGTATATGCAGACCGACGATCTTCCAGCGGTCAAAGACTTTTTGCACAGTGCGTTTTTCTTCGTCTGCCTCGGCGAGCTGTCCATTTTTTTGGCGGAGTCTTACGGGCTGCCGGAAGAGGCGTTTTGGAAAATGGTTGCGGACGTCATCTATCGCTACCAGGAAGAACACCCGCAGTATCGGCAGGCCTACGACTGGTATGATTTGTTCTCGGAAACGATCATGGTCGAACAGCTAGCGCGAAGAAGAATGTGGAAGAATGCGGAAGTGGAGCCCAAGCCAGTGCCCAATCCGCTGTACCATTACCGAAGAAGGCGAGGAGGCGAAGCATGAGGATGAATGCGACAGGGAGCGATGCGGAAAGGCTCGTCATGGAGGATCTGGTCAATGCGCTGCTGGCGGAGCAGTTTTTCCTTGGGCTTCCAGATGCGGAGCTGTTGTCTCCGGAAGCGTGGCTGGCAACAGCTCCATGCCGTCCCGTGCTGCAAGCCCTGCGAGACTGCTTGGGAGCATCGTTGGATCAGGCTTACGTTTTCCATTGGAATTGCGGAGAGGAAGTAGAAGGAACGATTGTTTTTCCGTTGGAACCCGCAATCGTTCAGCCGTACCGTTTCAAGGCTGAGCTTGGACTGTATGAAGCGAGCCTGGATGAGCGCCATCACGTTATGCTCCAAAAGCTCGGACCGAAGGAGCTGATGGTGCGTTTGCGTGAGCGTTACGAGAGTCAGCCCGGCATCATCGATCCGGCCAGTCTCGAACAGTTTTTGCACATGCTGGAGGGGACGCTGCTGCAAACCTCTTGGTCGCTGGAAAACGAACTGCCCGAGCAGGTGCTTTCAGCTCCATCTTCCACCGCATTTTTGCAGGCGGAGAAGAAGGCCGCTTTCCGCGATCGCCCGTTTCACCCCGTATCCAAGGTCAAGCTGGGATGGGGGAAGGATGAGTGCCGCAGCTATACGGTGGAGTACGGCGGCCAGATTACTCTGCATTGGATGGCGGTGCATCGAGAGCGGTTGATTTGCGGCCAGCCCCAGGCTGCTGCTCCGATGACTCTGTTGCTTTCGGAAAAGGAACGCAACCCCATCCTTGAGGAAATGAACGAAAAAGGACTGGATCCGGAAAGCTTCGTTCTGCTTCCTGTCCATCCGTGGCAAATGGAGAACGTACTGCCTGGGCACCTGGCGAAGGAGATCAAAGAGGGGATTTGCATACCGCTGCGTGCGCAAGCCGGCGCATTCTCCGCCACCTCGTCGGTTCGCTCGTTGCTACCTGCCGACGCCGGCAGTCACCACGTCAAGCTGCCCCTGGGGATTCGCTCTTTGGGTGGGCTGCGCTACCTATCTGCGGTCAAGCTGATGAACGGCCAACGTGCGGAACAGCTGCTGAGGAAGGCCGTAGAAGGGGATGACGTACTGAACAAGCGACTGTTCTTGTGCGACGAGACGAACTGGTGGGCCTATTTGCCGGAGAACCGCGATTTGTTTGCAGACTCGCCGCGCCATCTGTCCGCGCTCGTTCGGCAGTATCCGGCTGCATGGATGGAAGACCCGAACATTCGCCTGGTACCGATGTCGGCTTTGGCTGTATGCGGGAGAGGCGAAGCCGGGCACTTGTTTGACGAATGGCTGGCGCTCATCGGGGAAAGGCGGAGCGAATCGGCGATTCATCAGCTGCTGCGCGAAGTCATCCAGCCGTTCTTTGACGTGTGCGTCCGCCTGTTCGCACGCGGGATGATGCCGGAGGTTCACGGGCAAAACGCGGTGCTGGTCTGGCGGGAAGGCAAGATCATCGGGCTGCTGCTGCGCGATCACGATTCGCTCCGGGTGCACGTTCCTTGGCTGCTGGGCAATGGTTTGGAGGATCCGAAGTACACCTTGCGTCCCGGAGTGCCAGAGTCGCTTTACCACCAGACGCCCGAGAGCCTGCTTTCCTTTTTCCAAATGCTCGGGATTCACGTGAACAGCTATGCGATCATCGAATGCTTGTCTCGCCACTACGGCCTCGGGGAAGACAAACTGTGGCAGACTTTGCAGGAATGCCTGGAGGCAGCCGTGAGTCAAGCGACTTTGGCAGAGGAAGTGCAAGCCGTTTTGCAGCAGGAGCTGTTTGGTAAAGCAACGTGGCCCTGGAAACAAATCATCCGGCCGCTCTTGAAGCATCATGCGAAGGTGCCCAGCAGCATGCCATATGGAAAAGGCGAAGCGCCGAATCCGTTTCATGCGAAAGCCCGCGTGTTTACCTAAGAGGACAGGGGAGGATGCCGCCATGTTTCATGTTCAACCGAGAGTGCAGGGAGTAACGCCGGAGCTGCTCGAGTTGTATCGTCAGATCAGTCCTTCGACGATTGGGCATTTGACTGATTTCGGCTTTCTGAAAGGTCTGCAGCCGTTGTTTCGACCGATCCGCCTGCTGGGAAACGCCGTCACCGTCCGAATCCCCCACATCGACTCGACGGCCATCCGCTACGCGCTCGAATTGGCTCAGCCAGGGGATGTCCTCGTGGTAGATATGTCAGGCGATGAGGAGCGAGCGTGCTGGGGGGAATTTCGGACCTATGCAGCCTTGCAGAAAAAGCTGGCGGGGGTGATCGTGTCCGGGTGCGTCGCCGATGTCCGCGTGATCGCAGGGCTGGGTTTTCCGGTCTACTCCAAGGGAATCAGTGCGCTCAATACCCGGGCGCTGGAGCTGCAAGGAGAAGTCAACACGCCCATCAGCGTCGGCGGGGTGAGCGTTCAGCCTGGCGATTTGATCGTGGGCGACGACGACGGTGTCTTTGTCGTACATCCTTCGCAAGCGGAGGAAATCGGGCGCCGGGCCATGGAAAAAGAACGCAGGGAAGCCGTGAAGCGGCAAGAGTATGGATATGCAGATCGGAACGGGGAGAGAGGGACGTGAACGAAGAGAAGAGAGAACACCCAATGCACGGTTTAGATCCGTTCACGCGGCTCGCTTCGTGCTTGTACCGCGTACTAGATATCCAGCACGAGACCGCTTGCCCTCTTGAATATCAACACGACAATTCGCACGATGGATGGCTGCTGATTCATGCAGCGGAAGGCCGGATTGCGGTGAACGGGCGGACGTATAGCCTGCGTCAGCCAACATTATTTTGGCTGACGCCGGGCGCAACCGTCCAGTTTTTCCTTCCCGCAGAGGACCAGGCTGCGTACGACCGCGTTCGTTTCCAAGCCTTTGAATCAGACGGCCACGGGGGTCTCGTCCCGGCACATCTGCCGAATTTGGAACCGATCTCTCCCGGGAATGTTGACTCTCTGGCCGAAAAGATCCGAGAAGCCAAGCAAATGCTGCAAAGGGGAGACGCGTGGGAAGCCATGCGAGCCAACATCCTCTTTCAGGAAATGATCCTTGGCCTCCTCCGTGAGCATGCTGCACCGCCAAAGCCTGACGCAAAGCGAGGGATCGCGCTGACCCTATCCTATATGGAAGAGCATTATCCCGCTGCGATCAGCCGGGAGCAGCTCGCTAGGTTGGCCGGACTGCAACCGGATTATTATTCACGGGCGTTCAAGAAGCTGGTCCGCCTGAGCCCGTTGGAGTACTTGACCGGCATCCGGATGAAGCACGCCAGACAGCTGCTTGTACAATCCAAGGGCGAGTCGCTGCGGACAATCGCGCACAAGGTGGGCTTTAGCGACGAGTTTTACTTTAGCCGCAGGTTCAAAGCCGAGACCGGACATTCGCCTGCCGCCTTCGTCAAAAAGATCCGGAGCGGCTGCAAAATTGCCGCGTTGAACCATCAGGCTACGGGCCATTTGCTGGCACTTGGGATCGAGCCGTATGCCGCCGTCGTGAACGGCGCTTTTCCACTCTCGGCCCGGCTGAAGCGCACCATCGCGATCGGAGATTCATTCCCCGACCTGGAAAAGCTGGTGAGGGCCCAACCGGACGTCATGGTCACCCGCATTCTGCCGGAGAGAGAACCGACGGCAAAGGAAAAGCTTTTGGAGCAGATTGCCCCGACGGTTGCCCTTTCCCAGGCAGACGACTGGAGAACGCACTTTCAGACGATCGCCAGCATTGTGGGAAAAGAAGAGAGAGCCCGGGAATGGCTGGAGCGTTACGACCATCAGGCGGCAGAGATTCGCCGGCAGCTCCAAAGGGTGATCGGCGATGAATCGATCCTGGTCGTCGGGATCGGGGTCGGGAAGATGTGCGTATACGGCATGCGAAACGTGGGAGCCGTGCTTTACGGAGACTTGGGAGTGCAAGTGCCGAAGGGAGTGGCAGAGATCGGACATTACCGGGAAGTGACGATGGCGGGGTTGACCGCGTTTGAAGCGGACCGGATTTTGGTTACGAGCTACAGGCATGATGGCAGCAAGCGCATGGACGAGGCTGTCGGAAAGGAAATCACAGCTTTGTCATCCTGCACGGAATGGCAAGGCTTGCAGGCGGTCCAAACCGGAAAGGTCTCCTTTTTGCATGACGCCCGGCATCTGTACACGAGCTACAACGCCCATTCCCATGACCTGCTCCTCCAAAAAATGGCCCAATTGCTGCTTCCTGCTTTTGCTGACCACAATCTGTTGACGAGGTGATAGTAGTGAGTCAAGCCAAGAGACAACTGCATCTGAACCTGTTTATTCTCAGTACCGGACACCATGAAGCATCGTGGCGCCATCCGGAAGCGTCGCCCCATCTCGCTACGAGCGTCGACTACTACCAAAAACTGGCGCAAACAGCAGAGCGGGGGAAAATGGACTCGGTCTTTCTTGCGGAAAAGTACCGGCTGACAAAAACGATCCAACACCGGGTCATTCCACAGATGGAAGCGTTCACGCTGCTGTCTGCCATAGCGGCCGTGACCGACCGGATCGGGCTGACGGCCACAGCATCGACTACGTACAACGAGCCGTACCACCTCGCCCGGAAGTTCGCTTCCCTGGACCACATCAGCGGAGGGCGAACGGGCTGGAACATCGTCACCTCGACAGGCGACGCGACGGCGCAAAACTTCAGCCGGGAGCGGCATCTGGAGCATCGGGAGCGCTACGACAAGGCCAGGGAATTCGTAGAAGTAGTCAAACGGCTGTGGGACAGCTGGTCCGAAGAAGCGCTGGTGATCGACAAGGAGTCGGGACTCTATGCGGACATCGAAAAAATTCGCCCCGCGGATTTCCACGGTAGCCATTTTTCCGTTCGCGGAGCCCTCAATATTCCGCGTTCCCCCCAGACTTATCCCGTTCTGGTGCAGGCAGGCTCCTCCGAGGACGGAAAAGAGTTTGCTGCCGAATTGGCAGAGGTGGTATTCACGGTCCAAAACACACGGGAAGACGCGATCGCCTTTCGCTCCGATGTGAAAAAGCGGATGAAAAAGTACGGTCGCAGCGAGGAACAAATGAAGATTTTGCCGGGCTTTATCCCGTATATCGGGGATACGGAAGCGGAGGCGAAGGAAAAGGAGCGGGAACTGAACGAGCTGAGCGTGTCGGCCTACGGCCTGCAATGCCTGTCGGACACGCTGCATACGGACTTGTCCGCTTACCCGTTGGACGGCCCCGTCCCTCTTGAGGCTTTGCCGGACATATCCCAGATCAAGGGCCAGCAAGCCCGCTTCCAGCTCTATGTCGATCTGGCACGGAGGGAAAGCTTGTCGATTCGGGAGTTGATCATTCGGACGGCAGGGGGACGAGGACACTTCACCTTTGCGGGTACGCCCGTACAAATTGCCGATGTGATGGAGAGCTGGCTGCTAAGCGGCGCGGCAGACGGCTTCAATCTGATGCCGCCGCTTTTGCCGATCGGTTTGGACGACTTCGTGAACAAGGTCATACCGGAGCTGCAAAATCGGGGGATATTCCGGACGGAGTACACAGGCCGTACGCTGCGCGAGCACTATGGGCTGACACGAGAGAGTCTGCACCAGAAGGTCTGAATTGTCCAAAAGAAAGTCGGTTTTCTCCATGTTCAAGTTGGAGTGTTCATCTCTATAATCAATAATGAGAATCAATATCATCCAAGAAGTTGAATGGGGGAAAACAGAGATGGATCAAAGAAAGATGTTCCCGTATGTCCTGGCGTTGATGCTTGCCCTTGTTTTCGCGCTCGCCGGGTGCGGGTCGGGAACGGAGAGTGCTTCCACTGCTCAGACTTCTACACCGCGATCTGCGGAAGCGCCGAAATCAGAGGCGCCGGGGCAGCAGGCGCCAGCGTCCGATGCGAAAGGCCAGGAGGTTCGCACTGTCAAACACGCGATGGGGACGACCGAAGTCAAAGGCACTCCAGTGCGGGTCGTGACACTGTATCAAGGGGCTACGGATGCCGCGCTGCTGCTCGGAGTCAAGCCGGTAGGCGCAGTCGAATCGTGGATCGAACAACCTTGGTACAACTACATACGGGACAAAATGGAGGGCGTCACCAATCTCGGCTCGGAGAATCAGCCGAATATCGAGGAGATCGTCGCACTCAAGCCGGATCTCATCATCGGCGCCAAAACCCGGCATGAAAAGATTTACGAACAGCTCTCGGCAATCGCACCCACGGTCATGGAGGAAGAAGTGCATCTGTGGAAAAACACGCTGCAGCTCTCTGCCGAAGCCTTGAACAAAAAAGAAGAGGAGCAAAAATTTCTCGCCGATTGGGGGAAACAGGTCGCCGATTTCAAACAAAAGATGGGTGACAAGCTGAATTTGAAGGCCGGGATTGTCGACTTCCGCCCCGACCACGCGCGCATCGTCTATACCGGCTTTTCCGCGCTCGTTCTGGACGAATTGGGGATCGCTCGCCCTGCGGCTCAAAAGGGGGAAGAGTGGGGAGTCAAGCTCACCTCCAAAGAAAACATCCCGCAGATGGAAGCGGATATCATCTTCGATCAGACAAGTACGACGAGGGATGACGGAAGGCTGGATTTGCGCAAGGAGTGGACCGGACATCCGTTGTGGAAAACCTTGACGGCTGTGAAAAACAATCGCGTCTACGAGGTAGACACGGCTGTGTGGAATAACGGATCAGGCCCGCTGGCCGCGCAAGAAATGCTGAAGGATTTGGTTGAGTTTTACGGTTTGAAATAGCGGGAGCCATTCATGAGGCTGTTGACCATCACCGGTGTCAACAGCCTCGGCTGGGTTTCCCGGCGTATCATTCGAATGCTTCGATAAAGGAGGGTGCTTGTGCGTCCGTTGTTTCACCAGACCTCGTGGAAAACAGCAGGGTTGGTGTTTGGTTTCCTGCTTCTGATCGTTTGCTTTCTGCTCAGCATCGCCCTCGGCTCGACGCCGATCGGCTTTCTGACGACGGTGGAGTCATTCATCCATTTCGATCCATCATCGACTGACCATGTCATCATCCTCACCACCAGACTTCCACGCGCCATCTTTGCCATGCTGATCGGGGCGAATCTGGCGGTAGCGGGGGCACTCATGCAGGCGTTGACGCGCAATCCGCTGGCCTCGCCGAGCATTTTCGGGATCAATGCAGGGGCCGTCTTCTTTGTTGTCTTGGCCCTGGCTTTCCTGCCGATCACCTCACTGGACCAGCTCGTCTGGGTTGCCTTTGCGGGGGCAGCCGTCGCCGCGATGGCCGTCTACTTCCTCGGTTCGCTGGGCAGGGACGGGTTGACTCCTGTCAAGGTCGTATTGGCCGGGGCAGCGATGTCGGCCTTGTTTTCTTCGTTTACCCAAGGCATGCTGGTGCTGGATGAAGCCGGCTTGCAGAGCGTCCTGTTCTGGCTGGCCGGGTCGATTGCGGGCAAAGCGACAGAAGGGATTGTTCCCGTGCTCCCATACATGCTGCTCGCCGGGGTCTGCGCGCAGGCGCTGGCTCAGCCAGTGAACATCCTCACGTCCGGAGAGGATGTAGCCAAAGGGTTGGGGCAGCGAACCTTCGCGGTGAAGGTACTCGTCGCCATCACCGTTGTTTTGCTTGCTGGCAGCTCGGTGGCCGTGGCGGGATCCATTGGCTTTGTCGGTCTCGTCATTCCGCATATTTCCCGCTTCTTCGTCGGAGTCGACTATCGCTGGATCATCCCTTATAGCGCGATACTCGGTGCCATATTGCTGCTGCTCGCGGACATCGCGGCGCGTTTTTTGATCATGCCGGGCGAAGTGCCGATCGGAGTGATGACGGCGGTGATCGGGGCGCCGTTCTTTGTCTGGATCGCACGGAACGGGTTTCACTCGAAAGGGGTCTCGTCATGAATCAACTGCTTACGTACCGTAGCAAAACAGGACTGGTTTCGTTCCTGGTGCAAAAGCGAACCGTCGTTGTGCTTGCTGCCCTGATCCTTTTCACCATTGTCTTCGTCATCTGGAGCATCGGGGTGGGCAACAAAGGAATCGCACCAATCGACGTGATCAAGGCGCTGGCAGGACGGGGGACTGCCGAGCACGCGATGGTGATCCATACCCTCCGGCTTCCGAGAATTCTGTTGGCGCTGTTGGTCGGAGCGGCTCTTGCTGTGTCCGGCTTGCTTTTGCAAGGGATGATCCGCAATCCGCTCGCGTCGCCGGATATCGTAGGAATCACAGGGGGAGCGACGATTGCCGCGGTTGCCTTTATTACGTATCTCGCCGGCACTGTCAGCATCCGCTGGCTTCCGGTTGCCGCCTTTTTGGGCGGTGCATTGGTGTCCTTCCTCATCTATGTGCTGGCCTGGAACAAAGGAGTCACCCCAACGCGGCTCGTCTTGATCGGTATCGGCTTTTCGGCGGCGACCGGTTCCTTGTCGATGTTCATGCTGATTCTCAGTCCGGCCCAAGCTGCGAGTCGCGCATACATCTGGCTTACGGGAAGCATTTACGGAGCCTCCTGGGAAAACGTGTATACGCTGCTTCCATGGGTGGCCGCATTCATTCCGCTCGCATTCGTCTTTGCCCGCAATGTCAACGTCCAGGAGCTCGGGGACGATCTCGCCAAAGGGTTGGGGGCATCCGTACAGCGGCATCGCTTTCTGCTGCTGCTGTTTAGCGTCGCGCTGGCTGGTTCGGCGGTAGCTGTCGCAGGGGCAGTGGGATTTGTCGGTCTGCTCGCACCGCATATTGCGAGAAAGCTGGTCGGCCGGTCCTTTGCCGCCCTGATCCCGGTGGCTGCGCTGGTCGGCAGCCTCATGCTCGTCATGGCTGATACGCTGGGCAGGACAGCGTTTCTGCCTCTTGATGTTCCCGCAGGCGTCTTTACGGCGGGAGTAGGCGCACCGTTTTTCATATATTTGCTGTATCGCAATCGGAATCGTTGAACATTTCCCCGTATCTCTTTCCTACCGAAATCTGCTATCATTTTCTTGGAACAAGACAACAGCAGATCGAGAAGATAGAAGGATGGATGAAACATGGCAGTGAACTTCTGCGTATCATGCGGTCATTCGATGGAGACCCGCATGATTGACGGTGTGGAGCGGAGAGCATGTCCGTCCTGCGGCAACGTCCATTGGGGAAATTACAGTGTCGGAGTGGGAGCGCTCGTATTCAAGGACCAGAAAATGCTGCTCGTACGAAGGGCGCAAGAACCGGGCAAGGGAAAGTGGACCAATCCGGGAGGGTACATCGAACAATTGGAGCCCATCGAGGAGACCGTCGCACGGGAAGTGTGGGAGGAGACGGGAGTCCGGGCGGAGGTCAGAAGCATCGTGGCGCTGCGGGATCAACCAAGAGCGGTTCACAACGTATACATCGCGTTCGAAATGGAATACATCGAGGGCGAGCCGAAGCCGGATGAGAGAGAAGTCGATCAAGCGGGATTTTTCTCCCTGGAGGAAATGCAGGACATGGACGTGGCCAGTTTTACCCGTTGGCTGATCGATGTCGCTCTCCATGCGAAAGAAGGAGGGCTTGCCATCGATCGGAAGGCGACGGGCCAGGGCAGTGGGGATGTCTATTTCAGGCTGTGACGTTGTCCTCTTTCATAATGAATAGGGAGGAATACATATGACAACCACTCCACATGAAATCGTCGTTCAGGAGGACGCGGTCCGCGGCGGCCATGTGAACAACGTCAAGTACTTGGAGTTTCTGGAGCGCGCCCGCCAGCCCTGGTACCAGGCTTTCGGACAGGTGGGCATCCGCTCGTTTATGGCCCATCTGAGCGCCTCGTACAAAAAAGAAGCGTTTCTCGGCGACCGTTTGCAGGTGCATACCGCTTTGATCCGTGTAGGAAATACGAGCTTCGTTCTCCAGCATACGATCGTCAACCAGAATGAAGAGCTCGTATTGGAAGCGGAGGCGACGCTCGTTTCCATCGATGCAAAAACCGGAGAAAAAATTCGCGTCCCGGATGAGATACGCCGGCTAGCGAGGTAAAAACGCAGATCAACCCCCGTGTGTTTCGGTAGAGCCCGACATGACACGGGGGCATTTGTATGTGCAGGGAGGACCGATGAACCATTGATGCAGCTGGGTGGGCTACGGAAGCAGGTTCTCTTCCCACGGTTGGCTTTCGTCTAAGCCCTCCGCTTTCGTCATGCGAATGAGACGGTATAAATAGGCGATACCCCGAATCTGGGATGCATTGACTTTATCGAGAAACGCGAGGATATTTGCGGCAAGCTCCTGGATTTGCGGGATATCGGTTTGTTCCGCTGCAGCTATGGATTGCTTGAGCTTCACGGTGGTCTCGGAATAGACGGCGCTTTGCAAGACTTGCAGCAACCGGATGACAAACAGATGAGGAGTTCGGTATCGCCTGTACTCATTCGCGGGATCTCGCTGCACGGCGAGAAGGCCAGCCTTTTCCCAGTAACGAATGGCGGACTTGGGAACTCCTGTGCGTGCGGCTGCTTCCCTGATCGTGAGCCACTCTTCTGCTTCAGAAGCCCCGTTGGCGCTCGCATACCGCTCCATTTCCCGGACCAGCTGTACCAGCTTCCCTTTTCCCTCGTACAACGACACTTCCTTTTCCTTGACGATCCACAACGCTTCATGCAGCTTGTCTTCGCGTAGTCGATGCAGCGCCTCGGTCGTCACTTCCATGCCAAAAGCCGGGGACATGGCTTGAATACATGCCAAGTAAGCCTCGTGTATCTCCGTAAACATCCGGTAGCCGTTTACCCCTCGCTCTGCGGGAGGGATCAATCCCTTGGCTTCGTAATTTCGCAGGGTGCTGGGGCTTATCATAAATTTCGCTGCGATTTTTTGCGGATAGCAAGTCAACGCTCCATCTTTCCCTTCCTGGTCATCCCATTATCAGTAAAGCTTACACTTGATTATAAGCTTTTGCAGAAATCTCGCCTAGTTTGTTCGCCAAAAAGCCGATAACCTTCCAATTGGCTTGCATGTTATACAATAAAGTGGCAGGTAAAAATTGGAGGTGCGTATTTGTGAAAGAACATTTCCCGACTTTCTCGCAAGACATGACCATCGAGGAAATTGGCGAAGCTGGTAACCGCTATATTGCTTTGCAATGGAGAGCGTTGTATGGGTCTATGCACAAACAACTGACGGCAGCCTTTCGCGAGATCGAGGACGCTGCCTACGGTCTCTATTTGGATCAGCTGATGCCTGTGCTGTTCGAGCGGCTGGAGGAAGCTGGCTTCGGCGTGATGGAAGAGACCGAGAAACATGACTTCGTGATCGGCAAATGCCTGGTTTTCCGAAACTCGCTGGAAAAATGGGGTGCGGAAGACAACCGATCCAGAGTGTTCTGGAATGTGATCCAAAATCCACAAGGCCAACCGCTCGGGACGCTGTTTACGGACATTCCCCACTCTCATCTGAAGTTCGATATTCCGTCGCCGCCGGTGCTGTACACATTGCGCGAGAGTGATCGGGAGCAGATCGTACAAGGAATTCGGCGTATCAAGGAATAATTGGTCACATAGGCTTACTGCGAACGGGCAACGTCTGGTAGACGATGTGTAGAAAGGTTGCCAATATTTGATTTGGCAGCCTTTTGCTTTCGGACTATATCCAAAAAAGGAAAAAGGGAAATCTTGTGAAATGGTTAAGAGGAAGAAACAAGCAGTCCAAAGCGAGAGGAGCAATTCCATGTTGAAAGACAGGAAAATAATCGTGACTGGCGCCGCTTCCGGAATCGGTAAAGAAATAGTCAAGCAGTGCTTACAGGAAGGCGCTTCCGTCATTGCCTGCGACATTCAGGAAGAGTCCATCCGCGAATTACAACGGTCAATGGATTCCCATCATGCGCTACATACCTATCGGCTAGATGTAAGCAAATATGAACAGGTCGCTGCCTTTTTTCAAGAGGTGGAAAGGGAGCATTCCGACATCGATGGTTTGGTGAATAATGCCGGCATTTATTTCGGAAAAAATATACTGGACTATCAAACCGCTGAAATCGATCAGGTCCTGGATGTGAATCTAAAGGGGTTTATTTATTTCTCCCAAAAATTCGGAAAGCATTTGCTCGAGAGCAAACGTAAAGGTGTGATCGTGAATATGTCATCGGTGTCAGGACTGGAAGGCAGTTCCGACGCCATTTATGGATTGTCAAAAGCCGCGATCCTGGGTTTGACGAAAAGCTGCGCGATCAATTTCTCCCCGTATATTCGCGTGAACGCAGTTGCTCCTACGATGGTGAAGACGCCCATGATGGAGATCATACCGGATTGGAGGAAACAGGAGTATGAAAGTCACCAGCTGATTGATACGCCGGTTTTACCCGAAGATGTCGCCGATACAGTTGTGTTCTTGCTGTCAGAGAAGTCGAAGCATTATACAGGGGCGACGTTCGATCTGAACAATGGAGGATATCTGAGGTAATTTTATGCTAGGTTCAACCCACTCCAAAAGCTGGAATTGCGAAAAGCAATGACCAACGGCTGTAGTGAGATGTAGGCTCTGCGCTGCAAAATCATGATCGTATTACTTGCAAAATGACTGGGAAAGAAAAGTGTCTGAGGATGACTCGCATTTGTGGGGCCATCTGCAGATGCTTTTTTTGTTCGAGATAGGGTACTGGGGGAAAGAGGATGACCTGCTCATACGGACATGGAGTTTCCCGTGAAATAAGCCGAGAACTAACGTTGACGTAAACGTTACCACTATGCTACCTTATACCTGATGAAGCACCAACAGTCGAAGGGAGCGATGTCATGAACATCTATAAAATCGAGGAAGTGGCAAAGGAATGCGGGTTGACGAAGCGCACCGTTCGCTATTACGAGGAAATCGGCTTGTTGTCTCCGCCAGAACGCAGCGAAGGGGGATACCGCCTCTATACAGACAAGCACGTGGAGATGCTGAAGAAAATCATCAGCGCGCGTGAGGTCCTCGGCTTTTCCTTGCCTGAACTTTTGGAATTCCTCAAGATGAGTGAAGAGTTCGACGCCCAGCGTACGGAAGCGAAGCAGACGGAAGACATCGCCTTGAAGCTGGAGAAAATTGCCGTGCTGGAGCAGACGCTGGGAAAACAGCTTCAGATGATCGACCAAAAGCTGGAGAAGCTCGCGATGTTTCGGACGGAATTGCTGGAATTGGAGCAACGCGTCCAGGCGGCTAAGGCGAAATACAATGCAATCCGGGAGTGAATCAGAAGATGGCGCATTCTTCAGAAAAAACGGCAATCCGTGATCATGCTGCCGATTTGCAGGAAGCGAGTCTGCTCAAGCAGCCTCGTTCGGTTTGGGCGGTTTTCTTTGCGGGCATCATCGCGTTTATGGGGATCGGATTGGTAGATCCGATCTTGCCGGCGATCGCGGAGAAGATGAATGCCACGCCGAGCGAGGTTAGCATGCTGTTTACCAGTTACAACGCCGTCATGGCCGTCGCCATGCTGTTCACAGGGACGATCGCTTCCCGCCTCGGTGTCAAAAAGACGCTTTTGACCGGAATTATCATTATTGCGTTATTCTCATTCCTGGGAGGTATTTCCAATCACATCTGGCTGCTTGGATCGCTGCGCGGAGGGTGGGTCTCGGGAACGCGCTCTTCGTCGCCACGGCACTGACCGCCATCGTGTCTTTGTCCAGAAGCGGTGTGACCAAAGCCATTATTTTATACGAGGCGGCCATCGGGCTCGGGATCTCGGTGGGACCGCTGCTGGGAGGCGAGCTCGGAGCGATTTCCTGGAGGGGCCCCTTCTTCGGGGTAGCGGCATTGATGGTGGTAGCGTTCATCGCGCTTACCATTCTGATGCCTGCGGAGGCAAAAGGCGCTGCATCGGTGAGGAAGAAGACGTCCCTGCTCGATCCGTTCCGCGCAATGAAGCATCGCTCCCTGGTCGTTTTCGGACTGACGGCGTGCCTGTACAACTTCGGTTTTTTCACCTTAATGGCTTACGCTCCGTTCGTGCTCGGCCTGGATGAACACGGTCTCGGATACGTCTTCCTCGGATGGGGGGTCCTGCTTGCCATCACATCGGTATTCATGGCGCCGAAGCTGCAGCAGAAATTCGGAACCGTCAAATCGATGTCGGCCATGCTGACCTTGTTTGGCCTGACGCTGCTTGCGATGGGCATCTGGACGAACACCCAGGCTGTTGTAATTGCGGCCGTCATCTTCTCCGGGGCATTGCTGGGTAACAACAATACCCTGATCACGACGGGTGTCATGAACGCTGCTCCGGTAGAACGTTCCACAGCGTCTGCCACTTACAGCTTCCTGCGGTTCATCGGAGGGGCGATCGCTCCGGTTATGGCGGGCAAATTGGCCGAGTGGTTCAATCCGCACGTCCCATTTATCGTAGGGGCAGGATTTGTACTGCTGTCCGTATTGTTCGTCACACTCAACAGCCGCTATGTCAAGCATGTGGACCAAGCCGGCTCCGGCCATTGAAAGCGGCCGCATCACCTAAACGAAATTTCAACCAAGACGAGAGCTCCGCGAATCTGCGGGGCTCTTTTGCTGATTGGACGAGATCAGAAAGGATGGGGAGGGGAATGGAAGAAACGGACATGTTATTTGACATGCAACCTTTTGGCTGCATATAATAGATTCCATGGACAAAGTATTCAAAGCTCTTGCCGATGCCAGCCGTAGACGTCTTTTGGACCAGCTCTTCCTGAAAAACGGACAGACACTGACCGAACTGTGCGACCATCTCGACATGAGCCGCCAATCCGTTACCAAGCATCTCGGAATTCTGGAGGAGGCCAATCTCATCGTCGTGGAATGGCAGGGGCGCAGCAAGCGGCATTATTTGAATGCGGCCCCCATCGGCGAAATTTACGACCGCTGGATCGGCAAGTTCGAGCGACACCGGGTTGCGGCCTTGCAGGAATTGAAAAGAACGCTTGAGGAGGAGAACAATGGCTGAGACGACTTTTGTGTACGTCACCTACATTGCGACTACACCGGAAAGACTTTGGGAAGCATTGACGAGCAGCGATTTTACAGAAAAGTACTTCTTCGGGAGCAAAATCGAGTCCGACTGGAAGGAAGGGTCGCGGATTACGTATTCGCGGGATGGAAAAGTGTCCGATTACGGAACAATTCAGAAGTGCGAGCCGTACCGCGTGCTTTCTTTTACGTGGACCTATGTCGGAGACAAAGCCATTCGCGATCAGCCGTCCCTGGTCACCTTTGAGCTGAAGCCATTGGAGGGGACGGTAAAGCTGACGCTTCGCCATGAAAATCTCGCACCGGAGGACATTGTGGACCGGGACGACACCTTCGAAGGATTGAACAACGGCTGGCCGGCCATTCTAAGCAACCTGAAGACACTGCTCGAAACGGGCAACACGCTTCCACCGGTAACGCTCTGATCCGCGTGGCTTGATACAGTACCGCGGAGCTGGGTAGCACAACAAGCTGGATTTATTGCAGAATGTGTCGGTTTTTCGCATGCTTCAAATGGGGCGAAGCGGCGCGAGATACCGTTCGGCGCAGCACCTTGATGACTCTCATCCTGCATGACAGGAGCTTGTTCCATCGGCCAATATCAACTCCTGTTCGAAGCAGCCGCAGCAAATGCGGCTGTTTTTCATTTCTTCCTCCATTTGGGGGAATTGCCACCCCTAAAATTGGTAATATTCTGACACCAGCAAAAATCATACACTTCTGGTAAAGAGCGTGAACCATTCGGGTAAAGGGGGAAGGAACATGGCATCTTTCCAGCAAACAGACGAAGGCGTGTCAACGACTTTTGATGCCGTCGTGGTAGGGGCTGGATTCTCGGGTTTGTACATGCTGCACCGGCTGCGGGAAGCGGGCTTTACCGTGCAGGTGTACGAAGCGGGAGAAGGCGTGGGAGGAGTATGGTACTGGAATCGCTATCCAGGGGCCAGGTGTGATTCCGAAAGCATCTATTACAATTACATGTTTTCTGAAGAGCTCTATCGGGAGTGGACCTGGTCTTCACGGTTCCCGGAGCAGCCGGAGATCCTTTCCTACCTCAATTTCGTGGCGGATAGGTTCGACCTGCGACGGGATATTCGCTTCCAGACTCGGGTCGTTTCCGCGTGCTTTGATGAAGAGAACAGCCGCTGGCAGATTGGGACGGATGATGGGGCCACGGTTTCCGCTACCTATTTGATTACAGCAGTCGGCTGTCTGTCCACCGCCAATGTTCCCACGTTCAAAGGTCTGGAGAGATTCCAGGGAAGGTGGTACCACACCGGTAACTGGCCGCACGAAAAAGTGGACTTTCGCGGGAAGCGGGTCGGCGTCGTCGGAACCGGCTCGAGCGGCATCCAATCGATCCCGGTGATTGCCGAGGAAGCAAGCCATCTCACCGTCTTTCAACGGACGCCTCAGTACAGCGCTCCTGCCCAAAATCACCTGCTGGAAGAGGAGGATATTCGAGAAGCGAAGGAACGCTTTCACGAGACGAAACAAAAGATGCGGGAATCTCCGACCGGTTTCCCAAGGGAGCGATCGGACCGTTCCGCAT
Organism: Brevibacillus brevis; assembly: GCF_031583145.1. Classification (NCBI taxonomy): domain Bacteria; kingdom Bacillati; phylum Bacillota; class Bacilli; order Caryophanales; family Paenibacillaceae; genus Brevibacillus; species Brevibacillus brevis. Next base: position 2,996,129 of record NZ_CP134050.1, read on the forward strand.
TGGAAGTCACCGAGGAAGAACGCCGGCGCGTCTACGAAGCCGCCTGGGAAAAAGGAGGACTGATCCTCTCCAGTACATTTAAAGACTTGACGATCAGCGCAGAGGCGAACGAAACGGTATGCGAATTCATCCGGGGCAAAATCAAGGAAACGGTCCGCGACGTAAAAGTGGCGGAGATGCTATTGCCGAGCTACTACTTCGCCACCAAACGACCGGTGCTGGACACTCATTATTTCGAGACGTACAACCGTGACAACGTGTCGCTGGTCGACGTGCGAAAGGAACCGATCGTCGAGATCACCCCCAAAGGGATCCGAACAGCGGAGACCGAATTCGAGCTCGACATCCTCGTATTTGCGACCGGGTACGAGGCGATGACGGGCTCGCTCCTCAAGCTGAATATCTCCGGAAGAGGCGGGGTGACGCTGCGAGAGAAGTGGGAGGACGGAGCCCGCCCCAAGACGTACCTGGGACTCGCCACCGCCGGCTTTCCCAATCTGTTCATGATCACGGGGCCGGAGAGTCCCTCCGTCCTAAGCAACATGCCAGTCTCCATCGAGCAGCACGTCGAATGGATCGGCGACTGCATCGAATACCTTCGCGAGCATGGACTGGACCGCATCGAAGCGAAGGAGGAGGCGGAAGAAGCCTGGAGCAGGCATTGCTGGGAGGTCGCCGATTCCACCTTGTTTACGAAAGCGCAGTCGTGGTACACGGGAGCGAATATTCATGACAAGCCGGTCGGCTTCCCCATCTATCTGGGCGGCGTCGGCCATTACCGAAACATTTGCACCGAGATCGCAGAAAAAGGGTACGAGGGCTTCGCCTTGCAATCCGCTGCGAAAAGCAGTCAAGCGCCGCTGTAAGAGTGACAAATTTCCCCTAATATGAAATGGGCTGGCTCCGCAAGACTGGAGACAGTCCTTTTTCTGTTCGGCCTCCTGAAAGCGCATTCAAGAATTTAGGAAAGGATCCCTTTGCGAAACAGTTCCGCTACCGCTTGCGCGCGATTGTGGGCCCCGAGCTTTTGGATCGCGGTTTTGACGTATTGCTTTACAGTCAGCTCGCTGATTTCCATGGCCTGCGCCATTTCCTTCAGGCTGGCTCCGTTTGCGACGCGTTGCATGACCTCCAGCTCCCGCCTGCTCAATTGAATGCTTCTTTCGGGAGGACCGCTCGTTTCCATGACCCGGCCTACCATTTTTCCAAACAGCGTACAGGAAGCCAGCAGGTCCTCGGTAACGGGGCGATTCTCAACAAACCGAGTGCTGACGATATAGCCGACGACCGTCGAACCGAAGAAGATCGGGGCGACCAGGAGGGAGTTCTGCGGCGTTGCGTATCTGCGATTCATCTCCTGCAAGTAGGTATGCTTGGAAATATAGCGGGCTTTTCTCTCGCGGATGGCCTGGTAAATGCCAGGAATGGAGCGAACGTCGTCCCGGATGCCGCGTATGTGGTCGATCCCTGTGACGTCCATCGAGATAATCCCTTCTGCGATGAAATCGAAAGGGGAGTATCGGAACAGAAGCGCGTTGGAAACGGGAAAAATGTCGATGAACGACTTCACGATCGATTCCAATTTCAGTTCGTGGGAGGAGAGTCCTTCCAGCCTGCGTACATGGATCTGCATCTCTGCCTGGGAGATCATCAGAAATCACCTCGTTCTCGCTTGTCCTCTTCTTTCCAGCAAGATCTGAATTCGGCCGGTACGATATTTCCGTTCGTTCGCGGAGCCCTCCCATCAGCGTATCTTCAGGCTCCGTTTCTTTCTGACCAAAGTCGAGATATTCACCCCGAGCTTGTCGGCACACTCCTGCAACGTACCGCTCTGCTGTAAAATGCGCTGGATGTACGCCCGCTCGAATTTTTCCACAGCGTCTTTCAGCGGCACGGCCTGGTCCGTTTCGGCGAGGTGGAGAGGCAGTGTCGCCTGTTTCGTCGTTCGAATGGGGGAGGGGAGTTGGTCAATGGCAATTCGTCCGTTTTCGCTCATGTGATATGCGCGTTCCACGACATTTTTCAGCTCGCGCGCGTTTCCCGGCCAATCATACTCCATGAGCGCTTCCAGTGCCTCCGGCTCCATGCGCATTTCCCGTTGGTACTTTTTCTCCAGCGAGCCGAGAAAGGTAAAGACCAAGGCGGATATGTCCTCGCGGCGCTCACGCAGGGGAGGAATCGTCAGGGCGAGCACATTGAGCCGATAATACAGATCCTGGCGAAATTGCTTTTTGGCAACCATAGCTTCCAGGTCGCTGTTGGTCGCAGCGATGATGCGCATATTGACGTCGCGCGACGATTTGGCCCCCAGCCTGCGGATTTTTCCATCCTGCAGGACATTTAGCAGCTTGACTTGCAGAGGGAAGGGCAGATCGCCCACCTCGTCGAGGAATATCGTGCCGCCGTCCGCTAATTCGAACAGACCTTCTTTCGCTTGGCTTGCTCCGGTAAACGCCCCTTTCTCGTACCCAAACAGCTCGGATTCGAGCAGGTGATCGGGTATGGCTCCGCAGTTGATCTTGACGAAGTCCCCGGTTCGCCCGCTTTTCGAATGGATATAGCTTGCCAGCACGTCCTTGCCGACACCGGATTCCCCCAGCAGCAGGACGGGGGAGTCGTTTTGAGCGAAGCGTTCCGCCAAAGAGACGATGCGAACCATGATTGTGCTGCGATAGACCAGCTGTCCTTCGACGTGCAGGTCGTGTTGCATCTGCTCCAGCGCCAGCTGATAGGCGGTGTTGACCTGGCGCGTCTCCTCGAGCTCCAGCTGCAGCTGGTTCAGCTCGGTGATATCCCGGACGTTTCCGACCACAAAGAGCAGCTCCTGATTCTCATCGAGCACTGGCGTGGCTGTATTGATGGCTTTCCTTCCGTTGGGGTAGTCGATGACGAGGCTGTGGGTCTGCTTCGTTGAGATCGCCTTTGCGGCAGAAGAGTCCGGTACCAGCTGCTTTTCTTTCTGTTCGACAAAGCTGTACCGGTTCAATACGTCTGCGGGTACGCCGGTAATTTGAAGATACGCCTCATTGTACAAGAGGACGTACCCGTTGCGGTCGCATATCGCCAGCCCGTCATGGGAGGTATGGAAAATGGTCGTGATCAGTTTGACGAGTTCCTCGTTGTCGCTCGCCTGATAAAAACGGGTTTGGTTCATGGGAGCCCCCTTTGTCCGCGGTTGAAATCAAAATAGTCAGAATTGATCATTCTTGCGCAAGATTGCCTATGCAAAAATGATCATAGAACCACAATTGCTGCGCAATTCGACATCGATTCCTTTGGCATGAAAATTGCTGATTTGAATTTTCGGAACGATTCGGAAAGAGAGGGATGTGTGAATGCTTCCATTATATCAGGTATTGACCCCGGAGGGTGAACTGGCGCAAGACATCCATGGATCGCTCGACGAAGCCACGATGATAAAAATGTATGAGAATATGGTGACTGTACGCATGTTTGACCGCAAGTCCATCAACCTGCAGCGGCAGGGGAGAATGGGCACCTATGCTCCGTTTGAAGGCCAGGAGGCTTCCCAGGTAGGAAGTGCGATGGCCCTCGCTCCCGGCGATTGGCTGTTCCCGACCTACCGCGATCACGCTGCGGCCATCGTGCACGGCCAATCCATGGCTCGCGTGTTTCTCTACTGGATGGGACATATGGAAGGGAGCCTCAGCCCAAAGGATCTGCACATCATGCCTCCGTGTGTGCCGATCGCGACACAGCTCGTCCATGCAGTCGGGACGGCCTGGGCGAGCAAGCTCAAGAACGAGCAACAGGTCAGTCTCGCTTACTTCGGCGATGGAGCGACTTCGGAAGGCGATTTTCACGAAGCGTTAAACTTCGCCGGCGTCTTTCAAACCCCCACGATCTTCTTCTGTCAAAACAATGGCTATGCCATCAGCGTACCTTTTTCGCAGCAGTCTGCTTCCAAGACAATTGCGCAGCGGGGGGCGGCTTATGACATTCCTGGAGTGAGGATCGATGGAAACGACATTTTTGCCGTTTGGATGACAATGAAGGAAGCGAAAGAACGTGCGTTGGCAGGAAAAGGGCCGACACTGATCGAGGCGATCACCTTCCGTTACGGTGCCCATACGACTGCTGACGATCCGAAAAAATACAGAGATCAGGAACAAGTGGCTGAGCAGTGGCGGCGGGAGCGCGATCCAATCGCACGGCTTCGGACGTATTTGGAAAGAAGCGGGCTCTGGAACGAGCAGAAGGAAAACGAGCTGACAGCAACAGCGGGAGCCAAAATCGATGCCGCGCTGGCCGAAGCGGAGAGCTACCCGAAATCCCGTCCGGAAGACATGTTCCAGCACGTCTACGCTGAACCGACGTGGATGGCATCGGAACAGAAAAACGAGCTCGTGCA